>NZ_JAFMJZ010000085.1 GCF_017853185.1 Mycolicibacterium sp. | reverse complement strand
CGGGCGCGCAACACCGCGTCGTAGAGTTCGCGCCGCGACGGTGAGCCCTGCCGTATGTGCGGGGGAAGCGCGTCGACGACCGCCGCGCAGGCGTCCTTCACCCGCATCCCGTCGTCGACGAGTGCGGTCACCGAATTCACCAGCGACGGCAGGTCGGCGACCGGGGTGGCTCCGGCGAGCACCACCGTGATCTCGCCCAGCACACCGTCGGCCGCCCACTCGGCGAGTTCGGTCAGCGTCCCGCGCCGGACCTCCTCATGGGTCTTGGTCAGCTCCCGACAGACCGCGGCCCGCCGCTGCCCGCCCAGGGTCTCGACCGCATCGCGCAGGCACTCGGCCAGCCGCCGGGGGGACTCGAAGAAGACCGCGGTTCGCGGCTCGGCGGCAAGTCCGGCCAGCCAGTTTCGCCGCGCCGACTGCTTACGCGGCGGAAAACCCTCGAAGCAGAACCGGTCCGACGGCAAGCCGGAGAGCGCCAGCGCGGTGGTCACCGCCGACGGTCCGGGCAGACAGCTGACCGTGATCCCGGCGGCGGCACAGGCCGCCACCAGCCGGTAGCCCGGATCGCTCACCAGCGGCATGCCCGCATCGCTGACCACCAGAACGGTCGCCCCGGCGGTGATCTCCTCGATCAGGGCCGGAACCCGGGCCGCCTCGTTCTGGTCGAACAGACTCACCACCCGGCCGCCGATCGTGACGTCCAGCGAGCGGGCCAGAGTACGCACCCGGCGGGTGTCCTCAGCGGCCACCACGTCGGCGGTGCGCAGCGCCTCCACCAGTCGTTTCGAGGCGTCGTCCGGCTGACCCAATGGGGTGGCTCCGAGGAGCAGCCGGCCGGTCACACCCCACACCCTACGATTGTCCGGGTGACGATCACGGCCGACGACCTCGACGTGCGGACGCGCGACGTCGGTGTCATCAGTCCCGGCCCGCTGGCCCCGCCCGCTGATTTCGGGCCGACCGACCGGCTCGAGGGCTGGGCTGCCACCGCGGTGATCACCGCACTGGCGGCAGTGACCCGGTTCATGAGTCTGGGTTCGCCGACCGACGCCGGGACGCCGATCTTCGACGAGAAGCACTACGCCCCGCAGGCCTGGCAACTGCTGCACAACTACGGCGTCGAGGACAATCCCGGTTTCGGCCTGGTGGTGCACCCGCCGGCCGGCAAGCAGTTGATCGCCTTCGGTGAGGCGCTGTTCGGCTACACCGGTGTCGGCTGGCGATTCACCGCCGCGATATTCGGCGTGCTGCTGGTGGCACTGGTGGTGCGCATCGTGCGTCGGATCAGCCGGTCGACGATTCTCGGCGCCATCGCCGGCTTGCTGCTCATCGCCGACGGGGTCAGCTTCGTCGCTGCTCGAACCGCGCTGCTCGACGTCTTCCTCACGGTGTTCGTGGTGGGCGCCTTCGGTGCGCTGATGGTCGACCGCGATCAGGTCCGGGAGCGGATGCACATCGCATTACTGGAAGGCCGGATCGCCGAAACCCCCTGGGGGCCAAGGCTCGGCGTGCGGTGGTGGCGGTTCGGTGCGGGCGTGCTGCTGGGGTGCGCGATCGCGACGAAGTGGTCCGGGCTGTACTTCGTGGTGTTCTTCGGCCTGATGACACTCGGCCTCGACGTCGCCGCGCGGCGGGCCTACCGGGTGCCGCGGCCGTGGCTGGGAACCCTGCGCCGCGACCTCGGCCCGCTGGCATGGGTGTTCGGCGTCATCCCGCCGGCGATCTACCTGCTGAGCTACACCCCGTGGTTCGCCTCGGAGACGGCGGTCAACCGGTACGAGGCCGGCCAGTCGATCGGTGAGCGCCGCTGGTATCAGCTCCCCGACGCGCTGAGATCGCTGTGGCACTACACCTACAAGGCCTACGACTTCCATTCCGGGCTGACCAACTCGGCGGGCAACCACCATCCGTGGGAGTCCAAGCCGTGGACGTGGCCGATGTCGCTGCGGCCGGTGCTCTACGCGATCGACAACGAGAACGTGTCCGGTTGCGGACAGGCGTCCTGCGTCAAGGCGGTGATGCTGATCGGCACCCCGGCGATGTGGTGGCTGGCCGTGCCGGTGCTGCTGTATGCGGGCTGGCGCGCGTTCGTGCGGCACGACTGGCGCTACGCGGTCGTTCTGGCCGGGTATTGCGCGGGCTGGCTGCCCTGGTTCGCCGATATCGACCGGCAGATGTATTTCTTCTACGCCGTCGTCATGGCGCCGTTCCTGGTGATGGGTATCGCCCTGATCCTCGGCGACATCCTCTATGCGGGGACCACCCGCGACCCTGAACGCCGGACGCTGGGCGTCATCGTGGTGTGCTGCTATCTCGCACTGGTGATCACCGACTTCGCCTGGCTGTTCCCGATCCTGACCGGGATCCCGATCTCCCAGGGCACCTGGGACATGGAGATGTGGCTGCCCAGCTGGCGGTGATGCCTTGCCGCGAGATTCACACCAGGGCTGCAATCAGCCGTTCATCCACAGCCACGACGTCGATTTCGGCGAGGTGAGGGGCGGTCTGTCGGGGTTGCGACGCAACATCCCGGCATGCCATTCATCGGAAGCGAGGCGCTGAGGAGCGGCTCGCTCACGAGGGGTCAGTTGCGCTGGAACTACACCGCGATCCATCCCGACGTCTATGTCGCCAAGGGCACCGACCGGACTCTTGGGGTGAATACCGAAGCGGCCGCACTTTGGGTTCCGGGAAGCACTGTCACGGGCCGGGCTGCTGCCGCACTGCATGGTGCCCGCTGGGTCGACGAGTGCGCTCCGATCGAACTCATCGGACGGACCCATCGCAGCAGAAATGGCGTCATCGTCCGCGAGGAGCGCATCGACCCGGATGAAATCACGCACGCTGGCGCACTGTCGGTGAGCACACCCACGCGCACGGCCCTCGACCTCGCCCGGCACATCCTCCCCAGGGCACAAGCGGTCGTGCACCTTGATGCCCTCGCCGCTGCAACCGGCCTCGACGAACAGGCCGTGCTGTCACTCGCCAGCCGCTATCCGGGAGTCAGGGGCATCAGGAGAGCGCGGCTGATGCTGCCGCTCATGGATGCGGGCGCTCAGTCTCCACGTGAATCGTGGTTACGCATGCTGCTGATTGACGCCGGCTTTCCTCGACCGGAAACGCAGATCATGGTTACCGACGCTTCGGCTACCGCCTTTATCGACATGGGCTGGAGACAACCACGGATCGGTGTGGAATACGACGGCGACCAGCACCGCTCGGATCGAAATCAGTTCGTGAAGGACATTTCCCGCCATGAGATGTTGGCGGACCTCGGCTGGCTGATTATTCGAGTAGTAAAGGAGCACAGCAGGGTCCACATCATCGAGCGGGTGCAGGAGGCATTCCGACGAAGGGGCAATGGATTCGCGAAACCTGCATGAGGGTCGTCACGAATCGACATGTACAGCCCTCATGTCGATATCGCCGCTAGAGGACGTCGCGGGCGATCGGGCAGGCCAGGCACCTCGGCCCGCCCCGGCCGGTGCTGAGTTCGGCGGCGGCGATCGGAAGCACCTCGATCCCGGCATCCTGCATCCGCAGGTTGGTCTCGGCATTGCGCTCATAGGCCACCACCACCCCGGGTGACAGCGCCAGCGTGTTGTTGCCGTCGTCCCACTGCTGGCGATCGACGGTGCCGAGATCCGCTCCGGTGTCGATCACCCTGAGCCGTTCGATGCCCATCGCCTCGGCGGCCGCCTGCACGAAGGGCGCCTCGTCGAGGATCGTCAGACCGTCAGCGGTGCGCTTGAGGGTGAACGCCGACAGCGTGTCCCTGACCGCGGGGGCCATCACCACCGCGTCGACGTCGACCATGGTGCACACCGTGCCCAGATGCATGGTGTCGCGCCGCTGTGCGATAGGCACCGCAAGCACGGTATGCGCCAGATCGTCGTCGAACAGACTGCGCGCCAATGCTTCTGCACCCGCGGGGGTGGTCCGCTCCCCCACGCCCACCGCCACCACGCCGGCCGACAGTAGGAGCACGTCGCCGCCTTCGACCGGCGCCGTGCGCGACTCGTAGGCGCGGCGCACCCCGAGGAACCGAGGATGGTGGGCGTAAATCAGATCGGTCAGCGAGGCTTCCCGTACCCGGGCCGCCATCGACAGGGAGGTGATCGCCACCCGCGGTCCGATCCAGAACGACGAGTCCCGGGTGAACATCAGATTGGGCAGCGGTTCGATGGCGAAGTCCCCGCCCCGGTGCATCCGGCGCACCAGCGAGGTCTCGGTCCCCGCTGTCGGCAGTTCGGCGAACGTCATCCCGGCCATCAGGACCTGCGCCAGATCGGCAGGTGGCAAGGTGCGCAGATTGGCCGAGAGTTCTTGCGCCAGCGGCGAACCCAACCGGCGACTGTCCACCGCGGCGGCGATGCCCTGCACCCGCGCCGCACCGCTGACCAATGCCTCGGCCAGCAGATCGCCGACCAACAGCACTTCGACACCGCGGGATCGCAAGAGTGCCACGAACGCGTCGTGCTCCTCCTGAGCCCGGGCCGCCCACGGCACACCGTCGAAGAGCAAGGCCTCGCTGTTGCCCGGCGTCAGTCGCGTCAACTCGGCGCCGGGCCGGTGCATGATCACCGCGCGAAGCGTGCCGACCTCGGAGTCGACGGAGAGGGGTACCGGGGTTTCCGTCACGGCGTGAACCGTATCGAATCGAACGTTTGTGCGATATGCTTCCGCCGGTGTCCGTCTTGGTGCAGGGCTCGCTGTTCGAGCACAGTGACCGCCGCGACCTCGGCTACGGCGCCTGGATCGAACTGCGGTCCGGGTGGGTCGACGACCCCGACGCGCTGTTCGCCGAGTTGACGACGGCGGTGCCGTGGCGGGCCGAGCGCCGCAAGATGTATGACCGCGTCCTCGACGTGCCGCGCCTGGTGAGCTTTCACGATCTGACCGCCGGCCCCCCGCCGCACCCGGCGATCTCCAGACTGCGGCGCCGCCTCAACGACATCTACGCCGGCGAGTTGGGTGAGCCGTTCACCAGTGCCGGCTTCTGCCTGTACCGCGACGGCTCCGACAGCGTGGCCTGGCACGGAGACACCATCGGCCGCAGCCGCACCGAGGACACCATGGTGGCGGTCATCAGCCTCGGCGCCTCGCGGGTGTTCGCCATGCGCCCGCGCGGCGGCGGCGCCGCCCTGCGCCTGCTGCAGAACCACGGCGATCTGCTGGTGATGGGCGGATCCTGTCAGCGCACCTGGGAACACGCGGTGCCGAAGACCAGCGCACCCACCGGACCGCGGATCAGCGTGCAGTTCCGGCCACGCGACGTGCGTTGAGCGGAGCTACTGCCGGATCGCGTTGACGCCGGCGATCAGCAGATCGCGGGCCCGCTGGACGTTCACCGGCGCGACCGGCTTATCCGGCAGCACAAGGGGATTCGCCGAGACGATCACCTGGTAGTCACCGAAATGGGCGGAGTAGTTGTAGACCTCACCGGTGCGGGGCTTGCCGTCGATCACGGTCTGCACCACCCGGTGCACTCCGATGGTCTTGGTCCCGTCGATCTTCGGCACCTCCACCGACTCGACGGTCCCGTGCACCGGGCCGCCGGCGAAGGACACCTTCTGGCAATCCGGGCCGGGCTCGACCACCGGGACCGCCTCATTGGTCTGCAGCGCGATGATGACGAAGCGGTTGCCGTCCCCTTCGGCCGATACCGCGGACATGTTGCCCGCGGTTCCGGTCGGCACCAGTTGGCCGGTGGCGAACTTGCCGCAGGACGCAGGCTGGAAGACGATCCCGTCCGGAAGCTTCTGCCCGGCCAGCACCTTGGGGTCGATACCCGTCGGTGCGATCTCGGTGACGCGGAACGCCGGGCCGAAGCTTGCCTTGACCGAGGAGATCCTGCTGAGGTCAGCGCTCGGTGCCCGCTCCGCGGGCTGCGCGCCGCAGCCGGCGACCGCACCGGCGCACAGCACCCCGACCATCAGCGCCCGTATCTTCATCGCGGCCAATGTACTTCACGCCCGAACCCGAGACCCTGAAGCTCGATCAGGAGTGCGGCCCGATCAGCGGTTGAGACGCCAGATGTCGGTGGACAGCACCGTGGCGAACGTGCACCACAGCGGATACGGGGCCAGTGCGACGCCCAGCTTCGGATCGGCGTCGGCCGCCCGGCGGGCGAGGTCGGCGCTGCTGGCCGCGAGCAGTGCGGCCGCACCGGCTGACAGGGCGAGCTTGTTCCTGGTGAAGAACAACCAACTCCAGCTCGCATTGAGAACCAGGTTCGCACCCAGCGCAGCGGTGTAGGCGCGGGCCTTGGTCTCCCGGCCGTCGTCGCGGAACCGGTTGATCGCCGCCGCCGATGTGGTGGCGATATCGACGTACAACGTGGTCCAGGCGATCGGGAACACCGCGTTGGGCGGCACGTAAGCCGGCCTGCGGATCTTGGTGTACCAACCCTCGACACCCTGGCGGCTGGAGACGCTTCCGATCACGGCCGCGGTCGCGGTGGCCAGCGCCGTCCCGATCAATGTCCTGCGCATCAACCCACCGCCCTCAGCACCTGTCGGGTGACCGCCCGGATCTGATCGGCGACCCCGGGCGGGAGATCGAACCGTTCGGCATCCGGCACATCGAATTCGGTCAGCACGACACCGGGTTCGTCGCGCTCGTACTCCGCGCCGAAGCGATCCAGGATGGCGCGCATGCGCGCGTTGTCGGCGAGCAACCGGGCGGTGAACCGCTGCACCCCGCCCACCCTGGCCGAGATGCTCAGCGCGGCCATCAGGAAATTGCCGATCCCCAGACCCTGATAATCGTCGGCCACGATGAATGCGATCTCGGCCATGCTGGAATCGGCGGGGTCGCGCACGAACCGCACGTCGGCAACCACCGGACCGTCTGCGCCGTCGACCAGTACCCAGACGAAATGGTCGACGTAGTCGACATGAAAGAGATAGTTCATCAGTCCCGGACTCGGCGCCCGGGTGGACATGAACCGGCGGTAAAGGGTCTCGGTGGAGAACTGCACCGAGGGATGGGTGGCGCGCTCGGTGTCGCCGGGAAGCACCGGCCGGAGCAGAAGTTCGGTGTCGCCCTTGAACATGATCGGGATCGGCGTCACGAACGCCGCCAACCGCTGTCGCGCGGTACGCAGCAATCGTTCACTGACACCCGGCAGATCGACCAGAACACCGAAGGCCTTCTCGTCACCGATGTAACCGGACAACGTCTCGGCCGCCGTCACGGTGGCCGATCGGGGTTTATCGCGGAGCAGCGCGATCTCGCCGACGATCACGCCGGCCGAGACCTCGTCAAGGACGACCGTCCCGTCATCACCGGTGTGGATGATGTCGGCGCGGCCGGACTGAATCAGGATGAACGACACCGCATGTTCGCCCTGGCGCATCAGCACCTGGTCGCGCTCGGCCCGAAGTGGCCGCAGGCGAACGGCAAGATCGTGGAGTTCTTCGGCTGAGCAGTCCTCGAAAAGCGCCATCTCCGCGAGGCTGTCGGCGCGCAGGGCCACCAGTTCCGGGCCCTCCTCCAGGGACGACACCAGACCGTCACCGCGTTCGGCAGTCATGGTGTGCTTCCCCTAGTTCGAAAGCAGGTTCACGATCCCACTGAAAGCCCTCGGCAGAGCCTCGGCAGCCGGAACGATCATCGAGCGAACGGGCTTACACCCGCTCGCCTCCAACAGACCGGCGGTCAGAAATCTATAGCGACGGGACATCTGCCGCCACTGCCGATCGTAGTCACCCGGGGTATCAGCCAGGACCGAATCGACCAACACCCGGGCACCGCCGAACGCGATGCCCAGTCCCTCTCCGGTGAGCGCGTCGACGTAGCCGGCGGCGTCACCGACGAGCAGCACCCGCCCGGCCACCCGGTCACGAACCCGCTGTCGCAGCGGGCCGGCCGCCCTGTCCTTGCCGTGCGACGCCCCGGACAGCCGCTGCTCCAACCGCGGGAATTCGATCAGATGGTCGCCGAACTTGCCCTGTTCCGACGACAGGATCGCCACCCCGACGCAGTTGTCGGCCACCGGTGTCACATAGGCCTCGGATCGGCTCTCCGCGGACCAGTACACCTCGACGGTGTCGCTCCACGGTGCGATGTCGTAGTGGCGCCGGATACCCCAGCGTCGCCGGCCCCGGCTCGGAAGCTCGAGATCGAGCGAACGGCGGATCGGCGAATGCAACCCATCCGCCGCCGCGAGATAGCGGGCGCGCAGCCCGCCACAACTGACCGAGGCCCCGTCCTGGACCACATCGCCGACATCGCCTTCGACGATGCGCACACCGGCGGAGATCGCCGCGTCGGTCATCGCCTGGTGAAGGGCGGTGCGCCGCATGCCCAATCCATTGCCGCCGCGGAAGTCGGCCCGCACGCTGTGCTTCGCGTCCAGGTAGGTGATGCCGTGAAAGGCCTTGCCGCGCGGTTCGACTCCGAGTTTCCGGAGGTGCGCGAGGGTGTGCGGCATCATCCCCTCGCCGCACGCCTTGTCGATCGGGGCGATCCGGCGGTCGATGACGACGGCCTCCAACCCGGCCTGGGTGGCATAGATACCTGTCGCCAAACCGGCCGGCCCGCCGCCGGCCACCAGGAGGTCGATCATCCCAGCCCTGGCGGCAGTCATCCCAGCCTCGCAAGTGCGGCGTCCTCGACGGCGATGCGCCGGTTCAGCAGGATCGCGTTGAGCACCGTGAAGACCACCGCGGTGATCCACGCCGTGTGCACCAACGGCAACGCGACGCCCTCAGCGATCACGGCGACGTAATTGGGGTGCGAGAAGAACCTGTACGGGCCGCCGGTGATCCGCGGCGCACCGGGGATGACGACCACGCGGGTGTTCCACTGCGGGCCGAGCGTGGTGATGCACCACCAGCGCAGCAGTTGCGCCGCGATCACGACGGCGAGCATGGACCAGCCCAGCACCGGCAGGAACGGGCGGTGCAACAGGTAGACCTCGGCCAGGCAGCCGACCAGGAATGCGCTGTGCAGCGTCACCATCGCCGGGTAGTGACCGGCGCCGAACTCCATGCCGCCGTTGGCCCGGCTCCAGGCCAGGTTGCGCTTGGCGACAACGAGTTCCACCACCCGTTCGACGGCGACGGCCGCAACGAGCAGTGTGAACCAGGCGAGCGAAGTCATCGCGGACCGCCCGTCAGTGCCACTGCAGCAGAAGCAATTCCGAGCAGAATCCGGGGCCCATCGCCATCATCACACCGGGGCCTGCCGGTGGCGTCTTGGCGATCGTGTCGTGCAGCACGTGCAGCACGGAGGACGACGACAGGTTGCCGACCTCGGCCAGTGATCGCCAGGTGAGTTCCAGCGCGTCGTCAGACAGATCAAGGCTCTCCACGATCGCCTCGATCACCTTGGGTCCACCCGGATGGCTGACCCAGGTGCCGATGTCGTCGATGGTGAGGTCGTGGTCACCGAGGAAGCCGGTGACGTCATCGCGCAGATAGCGGCTGACGACGTCGGGAACGTCGGCGGACAACACGAGTTTGAATCCGGTGGCTCCGATGTCCCAGCCCATGGTGCGCTGCGAATCCGGATACAGGTGGCTGCGACTGTCGATGACGGTAGGGCCGCCCGCACGGATCTTCTCCGCGCGGCGTTCGCCGACCGCGACCACCGCTGCGGCACCGTCGCCGAAGAGGGCGCCACCGACGAATCCGGCGATTTCGGCCTGCAGTGCCGGGAAGGTGAGCGAGCACAACTCGACCGAGAGCAGCACGGCCACCCCGTCGGGATCGCCCTTGAGGTAGTCGTGCAGGCGAGCGATGCCGGCGGCACCGGCGACGCAGCCGAGTCCGAACATCGGCACCCTCTTGACATCGGGCCGCAGGCCCATCCGGGTGGCTACCCGCGCTTCCAGCGACGGCACCATGAGGCCGGTCACCGTGGTCGAAATGACCACATCGACGTCCTCCGGCTTGAGGCCGGCCTCGTCGAGGGCCGCAGTCAGCGACTTGCACGCCAGGTCGACCGCGTTCTCGATGAAGATGTCGTTGGCTTCGCCGAAGTCGTTGAGCCGGTGGTAGGCATCGATTGGCAGCACCAGGTGCCGATGACCGACCTTGGCGGAGCGGTGCAGGGCGCGGACGATGTCCGCATGGCCGGCGAACGCCGGGAACTTCAGGAACTCTTCGGTGATTTCGGCCTGGCTGTAGCGGTGCGGGGGCAAGGCCCCCTGCACGCCGGCAATCACACTGGTCGGCTTCGGACCGAGTTTGCTCGACATGATCCCCATTATGCCCCGTATCGGCTCGACGGACCCTTACGGTTCGCTGACGGCAGAGGCAATTGTGGCGTTCACCACGGTTTTCGTGGCCAGGGCAGCCAGTAAGGTACCGTCCGGGCGTAGCGGTCGAACGCTGCACCGTAGATTCGCCGGAAGCGGCGCTCCTTCAGCAGCGGAGCCACCAGGCAGTAACCCGTCAGGATGCCGGCGAGGACCAGCTGGTCGGGAGTCCAGGTCGGGACGGTCCACAGGGTCAGCGTGAACGCGACGTAGATCGGCTGCCGGGTGAGGCGGAAGAGTCCGGTGACGGGCATCGGCGGATATACCGGCTTGCGGCCCCGAGCCAGGGCTACCCAACCCAGACTGCCGGTCTGCACCGCCAGCCCGGCGTCGTACATCGACTTGCCGAGCAGCAGCCAGGACAATCCGTAGAGGCCGCTCATCACGAACAGCACCGGTCCGTGGGCCTGCCACCAGATGGTTCCGGTGGGTGACCAGAATGCGAAGAGCACGAACACCTGCAGTGCGGCGATGGTGGCGTAGGTGGTCGTCGACAGGGTGGCCCCGGTCCCCCGTGGCGCCATCCGTGCCATCAGCGCTCTCCCGCGAGCGGTGAGCAGCAGCGAATGCGTTCCGAAGAATTGGACAAGCAGTGCGAGATTGGTCACCCAGTTCCACGGCGCCGGCACCGATCCCAGCGACCGGCTCATGCCGAAGTACATCGCCGCCATCATGGTCAGCACGCCGGCGGCGAAGGCGATGTGGCACACCAGGCCGTAACACAGCGCGACGAAAGTCCTACTGCCACTTCGGCGAACATCGTCACGCGGCACCATAGGTCACACCGAGTCCCTGCATTGCGGCACCGAACAAAGTCCGGGCCTTCCCGTAGCGTAGCCCTATGGGACTGAGGAAGCGTCTGCCGATGCTGCGCTGGTCGATCCTGCGAGCAGGTATCGGCATCCGGAAGTTCAATTCCACCGGCCAGTTGGGCGACGGCCGGGAGTCAGCCGCGGCCGACTACGTGGTGGATCAGGCCCGGCGGGGCGATATCGACGATGTTCTGGCCGCTCTTGATCGCTACTCCTACGAGAAGTCCTTCCTGGTCAACGTCGGCGACGAGAAGGGCGAGTTGCTTGATGCGGCGGTCCGCCGATCAGACCCTCGACTGGTGCTGGAGTTGGGCACCTACTGCGGCTACGGCGCGTTGCGCATCGCCCGCGCGGCACCGACGGCACGGATCTTCTCCGTGGAATTGTCCGCCGCCAATGCTGAAGTCGCGCAGCGCATCTGGACGCACGCAGGGGTGGCGGACCGGATCACCTGCATTGTCGGGACCATCGGCGATTCCGGACGCACTCTGGAACTTCTGCAGACCGAACACGGATTCCACACCGGCACACTGGATTTCCTCTTCATCGATCACGACAAGAACGCCTACCTTGCCGACCTGCTTGCCATCGTCGAGCGCGGCTGGCTGCATCGCGGCTCGATCGTGGTCGCCGACAACGTCGGATTCCCCGGGTCCCCGAAGTATCGGGCCTTCATGCGGGACAACCAGGGCAACCGGTGGAAGACCATCGAGCACCGCACGCACGTCGAGTATCAGACGCTGATGCCCGATCTGGTACTCGAGTCGGAGTTCCTCGGCTAGTCGCCTTCCTCGCTGATGCCCAGGCGCGCATGGAGTTTCGCCAGCGGCTTGGGCGCCCACCAGTTCCATCTGCCCATCGCGTGCATGAATGCCGGCACCAGAACCAGCCGTACCAGAGTGGCGTCCATCAGCACCGCCAGCGTCAGGCCGACGCCGAACAGTCGCATGACGGCAACCTTGGCAGCGGCCAGCGCCGCGAACGAGATCGCCATGATCAGTGCGGCGGCCGTGATGACGCGGCCGGTGCGGGCCAGGCCCAGCGCCACACTCTCGTCGTTGTCGCCCGGGCCCTGCGGGGAAGCCAGCCAGAACTCGCGGATCCGCGACACCAGGAAGACCTCGTAGTCCATCGACAGTCCGAAGGCGATGCAGAACAGCAGCACCGGCATGTTCGCGACCAGGGTTCCGGTCGGGGTTGTTCCCAGCGCTCCGAGATGCCCCTCCTGGAAGATCCACACCATCGCGCCGAAGGCCGCCGACAGCGAGAGCATGTTGAGGATCAAGGCCTTCACCGGCAACACCACGCTGCCGGTGAGCAGGAACAGCAGCACCAGCATGATCGCCGCGATCAGACCGAGGACCAGGGGCAGCCGGGACACGATGGCGTCGACACTGTCCCGGTTGGTCTGCGCGAGTCCGGTGAACTCGACGGCCCGCCCGCCCGGCGTGGCGACGGCGTGCAGCCGGTCGAGTTGGGCTTCGGAGGGCTCGGAGAACAACGGCGCGGTACTGCTGACCGTGACCAGCGCGCTGCCGTCGACGATCCCGGTGGCGGCGATCGGCGGTCCGATGGGCTTTCCGTTGACGTACGCGCCCGTCGGCCCCGACACCGATGACACGTCGGCGATCCGGGACAGCTCCGCGGCGTACGCGCCGATCGCGTCGGGGTTCAGGCCGGCCGCATCCGGGATGAGGATCGGCACCGCGTTGTCGGAGTCATTGGCGAACTGAGTGCGCAACAGATCGCCGACCTGATGGGCCGACGCCGACTTGGGCAGTACCCGGTCGTCGGGGAAACCCGGCCGGACGCCGAAGAAGGGAGCGCCGAGCACCCCGAGCAGCGCCACGGTCACCAGCCCGATCGGTAAGGCATGACGCATCACGAACTTGGCTGTGCGGTACCAGAATTCCTCGTGCCAGGCACGTGCCGCCGGTTCCGGCCGGCCCAGGATCCGGCGCAGCAGACGCCGGACGTCCAGAGCGTCGATCCGGTCGCCGAGCAGCATGATCGCAGCCGGCGTGACGACGACCGCCGCAATCGCGGCGAAGGCGACGGTGGCCACACCGGCGTAGGCGAAGGACCGCAGGAAATTCATCGGGAACAGCACCATGACGGCCATCGACAGCGCAACGGTCACCGCCGAGAACAGCACCGTACGGCCGGCCGTCGCCATCATCGTGGCCACGGCCTGCTCGCGCTGCGCCCCACCGGCCAACTCGTCGCGGTACCGGCTGATCATCAGCAGGGTGTAATCGATCGCCAGCGCCAAACCCATTGCGGTGGTGAGGTTCAGGGCGAAGATCGAGACATCGGTGAAGAACGTCACGGTGCGCAGCACCGCCAGCGAACCGAGGATCGCCATCACACCGACGCCGACCGGCAGCGCGGCTGTCAGTGCCCCGCCGAACACCCAGATCAACACCAGGAAGCTCAGCGGCACCACGATCGCCTCAAGGGTCAGCAGGTCGCGCTGGGACTGCTGGGTGACCTGGAGGTTGACCATCGCGGTACCGCCGGCCCGGACCACGATTCCGTCCCGGTCGCCGACGAGGGCATCGGTCAGTTCCCGGGTGTATTTCTGCTGCTGCGCCTCAGTGCCCAGGATGCCGGTGGCGATCAGGCCGGATTTTCGGTCGCTGCTCACCAGCGCCGCAGCGGCCTCGCGTGGGGACGTCCATGCGGAGCTGATGCCGGCGACGTGGCCGGAGCGTTTCAGCTCGTCGATGACGCCGGTCGCCACCGCGCGCGCGGCGGGGCTGTCGAAGCGGTCCGGGGCGGTGACGACGATGAGCAGCGGCACATCGCCCTGGCCGAACTTCTCGGTGAGCAGTGCCGTGGCCCGGGAGGACTGGGCGGTCGGATCCTGGAAGCCACTCGGCGAAAGATGTTGGGCCACCGGCACACCGAAGACCCCGACAGCCAGCGCCAGAAACGCGACGATGAGAAGGACACGGCGCGGCGCGGCGACGGCGAGTGCGGCGATACGGCGCAACATCGGCGTCAGGCCGCCTTCCCGG
>NZ_JAFMJZ010000243.1 GCF_017853185.1 Mycolicibacterium sp. | reverse complement strand
GTTACTTTCTCCAGGTCTTCAAGTCCGGTTGTCAGGCTGATGACGGCTTTACTTGGCATGAGGTTCCCTCCAACGGTTCATGAATAGCCGTCGGACGCATTGCCTAAACATGCACGGAAAATACCGGGGCGTGCACCGCACCAGGGTGAACCAGGCCCGGCTAGGCGAATTCCTCGGCAGCCACGGCGGTCTCGACACCGAGTTGGCTAAGTGTTGCTGCTGTCTGTTGCAGCCTTAGCTGTAGGTTCCGTTTTTCGATGGCGAAGGCGCTACTTACTGAACTGCGCATTGGCGGTTTTTCCGGCCAAGATGGCGGAGGGGGTTTCCGCTATTCGTGGCGAATCCGACAACCGTACGGTTGTCCAGATCGGTATTCACAGAGTGGCGCGACCGCGATTACGGTCGCGTTAGGCGAAGCCTGCTTGCTCGACAGACAAGTTATCCGTTCGAGCGTGGCCATCGCGTTGGGCCGCTGCCCCTGCCACGACTACCAACAAGATGCCCACTATCTGGAGGGCCGATGGTGTCTGGCGCAGGACGATGAGTCCGAGGGCTTCACCGATACCTGGTTCCAATGCCATCAGGGTTCCGAAGGCGGTGGGGGTCATCTGTCGCAGGGCGGCCATCTCCAAAGCGAAGGGCAGCACCGGCAGAAGGATCGCAAGCCCTGCCGCGGCGAGGAGGGTGCCGGCAGTGACATGGCCGATGGACTGGGGTACGCCGATGACGGCCGCGGTGGCGGCGGAGATGGGCATCGTGATGCTGAGTGCGGTCGTGCCGGTGAAGCGATCTCCCACGTGCTGGGTCAGCAGTATGTAGGTGGCCCAGCAGGCCGCGGACGCGAGGGCGAATCCGATGCCGGCCAGGTTCATGTTGCCTTGCCAGGGTTGGGTTAGCAGGAGCACGCCGACCAATGCGATGGACGGCCACAGGAGGGCGCGTCTGGTGTGACTGCGGGCAGCAGCGACGGTCAGGGGGCCGAGGAATTCGATCGCCACCGACGTGCCGAGGGGGATGCGGTTGATCGCGGCCAGGAACATGATCGTCATCAAGCCGGTAGTGACGCCGAGCGCCAGCAGTGCAGGTATGTCTCGGCCTGCCACCTGGCGCAGCGGCGGTCGAGCGATGGCGATGAAGATCAGTGCGCCGGCGGTGAGCCGGAGCCACGCTGTTCCGGCGGCGCCCACTTCGGCGATCAGCGGCAGCGAGAGCGCCGAGCCGAGCTGGACGGAGAACATTGCGCCGACGGCCATGGCCCAGGCCGGAACCGTGGGTGTGCGAGATGGGCGGGGAGCTGTCATGGTGTTCAATCGCGGAAACTTTTACGAGTGCCGAGGTGGAGTGGGAGTTGCGCCGCAGTTCACTCGGCCGCGGTCAGGTGCGGCAACCGCCCGTCCCCATCTGACCGAGTGATCTCACTGATCACGATCTGATAGCCGTCGTACCACCGTTGGTACTGCCCCTTGGCCTTGCGGTGTTGCGGGAACCGTGAGAGTGCCTTCACCGACGACATGTCGTCGAAGTAGTACGAGGCGTTCACGACCGTCTCATCGGCAGACCGCCACACCTCGATGCCCCTGAACCCGGGAAGGCTCCGTGCGTAGGTGTCGATCTGGCCGTCAAGCGCGTGGAATTCGTCGTCGTAGTTACCGGGCTTG
Source organism: Mycolicibacterium sp. (assembly GCF_017853185.1). Lineage (GTDB taxonomy): Bacteria > Actinomycetota > Actinomycetes > Mycobacteriales > Mycobacteriaceae > Mycobacterium. Next base: position 1,531 of record NZ_JAFMJZ010000243.1, on the reverse strand, counting down.
AAGATGAACTGGCAGAGGATCATTGAGCAGGTCTCCCTTCGGTTCGGAACTAGTGACCAGACGCGGCGATGGCGCGGCGGGTGATCTGCACATCCGGACCCAGCCGGTGCAGATGGTGAGTCAACTCGTCGGCAGCGGTCAGTAGTTCAGCGTCAGTCATCGGGTCGAGCGCGTCGAGGATGAACAGTGCGGTGACCGTATCGTCCCGCAACTGCGTGCGCTGCGCCTGGCGCCAGTTCCACCGTCGGCAGGTCACCCCCGCTTGGTCGCACCACACAACTTCACCCATGTCGGGATGTTCGGTCACGGCGTTTCCGGCGGCGACGGTGTCAAACGGCTCGCCGCCGGTCGCGCGAATCAGTTGCGGAGAACCGACATACCGGTTGAGGTCTTCCCCGCCGACGGGAAGTTGGTGCAACACCGAGATTGCGTTGTAGATGTCGGTGAGCCGGTTGACCCTTGGCAGTCCGGATTCAACGCGCCGCAGCAGAGCCTCAACACTGTTGCGTGTCCGCTGAGGTTTGGCCCCGAACGAGCGGTAGCAATCGCGCCACGCGGCGACGTGGGGAATCTCCTCGACTGGGATTCCGGTGAGTGCCTGCCGGGCAGCCTGTTCGGCCTTGCGCAACAACGCATCACTGTCGTCATCGCTGGGCCCAGGCGTCAGCCCGTCAACTGCGAGCAGTACGGCGCGGTAGTCGGGTCGCAGCGCGAACACGGCGGCATCGACTCGGGCATCCGTCAGAAACTGATCGAGCATCACCGGCCCCCTGCTGTCCGGGTCGATGCCCCCGGTGCGGGTTCGAACACAGCCAGGGAGAACCGTGCTGTCCGTCGGCCCGGGTTCGCGTAGGAGTGGGCGACATCGCCGGGGAAGGCTGCCGCATCGCCGGCCTTCAAGGTCACCGTTTCCTCACCAGCCGAGATCGTGATCGACCCTCCCAGGACGTGCACCAACTCCCTTGTGCCAGCGGTATGCGGCTCGCTGTCGTGGACATCGCCCGGCCCTAGGCTCCAATCCCACAGTTCGACCGCATCGGGGTGCGCGAACCCGGCCACCATGACGCCGCGACCTCCGCCCTCGCCCGTCCATAACGCCGCACCATCACCACCCCGGGTAACCGTGACCGAGGCCCGCTGCGGAGGTTCAACCAGTACCGGCAGTCCGACGCCCATCGCTTCACTGAGTCTCAACAACGTGCCGACACTCGGGTTGACCTCGCCCTGCTCGACGCTGACCACCATTCGGCGACTCACCCCGGCGATCTCAGCCAATTGGTCAAGCGTCCACCCTCGCAACTGCCGTTGCTGCCGTACGCGCCCTCCGATAGCCGAAGCGAGGGCGGCGGTGCCACTGTCCACGAGTGCACTATAACGCACTAATAGTGCGGTCAGAAAATAGAGGGGTTCTCCAGTCTCCGGATTCGGACGCTGCGCCCGGCATGCGCCAAGCGCTCGCAACCTTCAAATGGATCTGCCGCGCCGGCTGAATCAACGACCGGACCAAGACCGCCGCAGTTTGGCCTGGCGG
>NZ_JAFMJZ010000084.1 GCF_017853185.1 Mycolicibacterium sp. | reverse complement strand
GCTGTCGTACCGGTTCATAGCCTCATCAAGCCGCTGCAACGCAGCCCCGTAGGCCGCGAAGTTCCCGGACCGCTGGGCGTCGCGCACCGCACCCATCGCGGCCTGCATCTCCGACAGCGCGGCAGCCTTGGCCGCCGACAGAGAGCCCCCGCCCGGAGGCACCGCGGCGACCGGGGCTGGGATGTCGGGCGCCGCGGCCGGCACCAGGGCGGCGGCACCGTCAGTTGCCTTGCCGGGCAGGCCATTAGCGGGGGCCGGGCCGGTGGCGGTGGCTCCCGCGCCGGCGCCGAAGATGCCGTCCAGGGCCATCGACACCGTCGGGCCGTAGCCGACCTTGTCGTTGTACATCATCGCCACCCGGATCAGGCGCGGGTAGGACGAGGCGGCGTCGCTGGCCCCAGGAGACGCGTAAACCGGTGCGACATAGAGCAATCCGCCCTGCCCCACCGGCAGGGTCAGCAGGTTGCCCCACCGGATGCGGTTCTGGTTGTCCCGGCCGATCACGCCGAGGTCCTGGCTCACCGCGGTGTCGGTGGAGATCGCGTTGAACGCCAACTTGGGGCCGTTGACCTGACCGGGGATGGTCAGCACGGTGATCTTGCCGTAGGTGTCCGGATCGCTGGAGGCGCTGATGTAGGCAGCCAGGAAGTCGCGTCGGAACCGGTTCATTGCCGTCGTCAGCTGGAAACTCGACGAATTGTCATTGCGGGCAAGGTCTTTGGCCACGATGTAGTACGGCGGCTGGAAGCTCGACGCCGTCGGGTTCGGGTCCAGCGGCACGTCCCAGAAGTCCGAGGTGGAGAAGAACGTCACCGGGTCGTCGACGTGGTACTTGGCCAGCAGCATCCGCTGCACCTTGAACAGGTCCTCCGGGTAGCGCAGGTGCGCGGCCAGCTCCGGGGTGATGTCGGCCTTCGGCTTGACCGTGCCGGGGAAGGCCTTCATCCATGCCGTCAGCACCGGGTCCTTGTCGTCCTGGGCGTACAGCGTCACGGTGCCGTCGTAGGCGTCGACGGTGGCCTTCACCGAGTTGCGGATGTAGGACACCTGCTTGTCCGGCAGCAGCCGGTTGACGCCCACCGCGGTGGAGTCCGCCGTCGCCGAGCTCAGCGAGGTGAGCTCGGAGTACGGGTAGTTGTCCAGGGTGGTGTAGCCGTCGACGATCCACACCATCCGCTTGTTGACAATCGCCGGGTACACGGTGGTGTCGGTGGTCAGCCACGGGGCGACGGCCTCCACCCGCTCGGCCGGGTCGCGGTTGAACAGGATCTTGGAGTTCGAGCCGATCACGTTGGAGAACAGGAAGTTCCGCTCGGCGAACTTCGCGGCGAACACCCCGCGATCCAGCCAATTGCCCAGCCGCACACCGCCGGCCCCGGTGTAGGTGTAGTTCTTGGTCTCGGTGTTGGTCTCGTAGTCGTACTCGCGGTCGGCGCCGTTCTTGCCGACGATCGCGTAGTCGGCGGGCCCGCTGGAGATCACCGGACCGAAGTAGATCCGCGGCTGATCCAGCGGCGCCGGCCCGGGCGAGACGACGCCGCCGTTGGCGCCCACCACCGACGCCAGGAACTCCGGGTAGCCGCCGTTCTGGTTGGGGTCATTGGCCACCCCGCGCACGGTGTTGGCCGGGGAGGCGATGAAGCCGTTGCCGTGGGTGTAGACGGTGTGCCGGTTGATCCAGTCGCGCTGGTTCTCGATCAGCCGCGCGGGGTTGAGCTCGCGGGCGGCCACCACATAGTCGCGCAAGCTACCGTCGACGCCGGCGTACCGGTCGATCGCCAGCTGCTCGGGGAAGAAGTAGAAGTTCTTGCCCTGCTGGAACTGGGTGAACGCCGGGCTGATGATCGTCGGGTCCAGCAGCCGGATGTTCGACGTGGTGGAGCGGTCGGCGGCCACCTGCTGCGGGCTGGTGGGCGCGTTGCCGCTGTAGTCGCGGTAGGTGACGACGTCCGGGGTCAGGCCGTAGGCCTGCCGGGTGGCGCCGATGGACCGCGAGATGAACTCCGATTCCTTCTGCGCCGCATTGGGTTTGACACTGAACTGCTCGACGATCAGCGGGTAGCCCGCCCCGATCACCAGCGAGCTCAGCAGCAGCAGCACCAGGCCGATCGAGGCGATCCGCAGATCGCGCAGGAACAGCGCGGAGAACACCCCGGCGGCGGCGATCAGCGCGATGGCCACCATGATCAGCTTGGCCGGCAGCACCGCGTTGATGTCGGTGTAGCCCGCCCCGGTGAACGGCTTGCCGAGCCGGGTGTGGCTGAGCAGTTCGTAGCGGTCCAGCCAGTAGGCGACGGCCTTGAGCAGCACCAGCAGGCCGATCAGGACCACCAGCTGAACCCGCGCCGAGCGGGTCAGGGCGCCGTGGCCGGCGGCCAGCCGGATGCCGCCGAAGATGTAGTGCGTGGCGGCGTTGGCCAGCAGCGCCAGGAACACCGAGACGAAGACGAAGGTGAGCACCAGCCGGTAGAACGGCAGATCGAAGGCGTAGAAGCCGAGGTCCCGGCCGAACTGCGGGTCGGTGACGCCGAACTTCCCGCCGTGCAGGAACAGCTGGATGGTGGGCCAGTAGCCCTGGGCGATCAGCCCGGCCAGCAGGCCGATGACCACCGGCACCCCGATGGAGAAGGCGCGGAGCTTGGCCAGCACCGCCATCCGGTAGCGGGCCACCGGGTCGTTGGGCCCGGCGCTGGGGACGAACACCGGCCGCATCCGGTAGGCCAGCGCCATCCCGGCGAACACGATCGCACCCACCAGGACGGCGGCGGCCAGGAAGACCGCCAGCCGGGTGACCAGCACGGTGGTGAACACCGAGCGGTACCCCAACTCGCCGAACCACAGCCAGTTGACGTAGGTGTCGATGAAGCGGGGGCCGATCAGCAGCAGGATCACCACCGCGATCGCGACGCCGGCGGCGATGCGCCCGCGGCGGGTAAACGTGGGCATTCGCGCAGGGGGCCGCATGGTCACGAGCGCAACCCTACCTATCTGTCAGCAGAGCGGCGGCTGACCGCCGTTGGCCACCGCATGCAGGGCCTCCACGGTCTGCGGGAGATCCTGCGCCTTGATCAGCTGCATGGTGTCCGACGTCATCGAGCGGGCCTCGTCGCAGTTGTCGGCCGGCACCAGGAACACCGTCGCCCCGGCCTCCTGTGCCGACTGCATCTTGTGGGTGATGCCGCCGATCGGGCCCACCTTGCCGTCGGCCCCGATGGTGCCGGTGCCGGCGACGAACTTGCCGCCGTTGAGGTTGCCCTCATCGAGCTTGTCGATCACGGCCAGGCTGAACATCAGCCCGGCACTCGGGCCGCCGATGTTGGCCAGGTTGAAGTCGACGGTGAATGGCGCCCACGGCGCGTCGAGCACCGCGGTGCCCAGGTAGCCGTAGGTGCGGTCGTCGTTGCGGCCCAGGGTGATCCGCGTCGTCCCGTTCGGGGCGTTCTTGCGGCGGAAGTCGACCGTGATCTCCTGGCCCGGCCTGGTGGTCTTGAGGATCTCGGAGAACTGCTTGACGTTGTCGACCTTGACGCCGTCGACGGCCTCGATGGCGTCGCCGTTCTGCAGCTTGCCCAGCGACGGTCCCGGGTCGTTGACCTTCTCCACGGTGACGGCCTTGGGGAACTTCAGGAAGTTCAGCGCCGCGTACTGGGCGTTGTCCTCGGAGCGCTGGAAGTCGGCGTTCTGCGACTTCTCGATGTCGTCGCGGGTCTTCTCCGGCGGGAACACCAGGGAGCGCGGCAGCAGCTGCTGGTCGCCGGACGCCCACAGCACCAGTGCCTGGCCCAGGGTGATGCCGTCGCGCTGGGACACCGTGGTCATGTTCAGGTTCCCGCTGGTGGGCTTGGTGGGCGTGCCGCTGATGGCGACCACCTGCTTGCCCTCCACCTCGCCGAGGGTGTTGAACGTCGGGCCCGGCCCCAGCGAGACGAACGGCACCGGCACGAACGCCGCCAGCACGCCGAACACCACCAGCGGCACCAGGGCCACCAGGAGCGTCGCAATCCGCCTGTTCACGCCGCCCACCTTAACGGCGGTACCGTGGACGTCATGGCTGACCTGCCCTTCGGCTTCTCCAGCGGGGACGACCCCGACCGCGATCGCAACCGGGAGCCCGGATCCGGCGGTGAATTCAACATGGGTGACCTCGGCAAGATCTTCTCCCAGCTGGGCCAGATGTTCTCCGGAGCCGGTTCTTCGATGGCCGGCGGCAAGAACACCGGGCCGGTGAACTACGACCTGGCCCGCCAGCTGGCGACGAGCTCGATCGGGTTCTCCGCGCCGGTGGCCGAATCCACCGTGTCCGCCATCGGCGACGCGGTGCACCTGGCCGACACCTGGCTCGACGGGGCCTGCGCGCTGCCGGCCGGTGCCACCAAGGCCGTCGCCTGGACGCCGCAGGACTGGGTGGACAACACCATGGACACCTGGAAGCGGCTGTGCGACCCGATGGCCGCCCAGATCGCCTCGATGTGGACCTCGACGCTGCCCGAGGAGGCCCAGCAGATGGCCGGGCCGCTGATGGCGATGATGACCCAGATGGGCGGCATGGCCTTCGGCTCGCAGCTGGGCCAGGCGCTAGGGCGTCTCTCCAAGGAGGTGCTGACCTCCACCGACATCGGCCTTCCGTTGGGGCCCAAGGGCGTCGCCGCACTGCTGCCCGCCGCCATCGAGGAGATGTCCGAGGGCCTGGACCATCCGCGCTCGGAGATCCTGACGTTCCTGGCCGCCCGCGAGGCCGCCCATCACCGGCTGTTCAGCCACGTGCCGTGGCTGGCCTCCCAGCTGATGGGCGCAGTGGAGGCGTACGCCGCCGGGATGAAGATCGACATGAGCGGCATGGAGCAGATGGCCGCCGGCTTCGACCCGTCCGCGCTGGCCGACCCGTCGAAGATGGAAGAGCTTCTCTCCCAAGGCATGTTCGAGCCCAAGGCCACCCCGGAGCAGACACTGGCCCTGGAGCGCCTCGAGACCCTGCTGGCGTTGGTCGAGGGCTGGGTCGCCACCGTCGTCTCGTCGGCGTTGGGTGACCGGATCCCCGGGACCGTGGCACTCTCCGAGATGGTGCGACGACGCCGGGCCACCGGCGGACCGGCCGAGCAGACCTTCGCCACCCTGCTGGGCCTGGAGTTGCGGCCGCGCAAGATGCGCGAGGCCGGCGTGCTGTGGGAGCGGCTCACCGAAGCCGCCGGCATCGACGCCCGCGACGCGGTGTGGAACCACCCCGACCTGATGCCGTCGTCGTCGGACCTCGACGAGCCGGCCGGCTTCATCGACCGGATCATCGGCGGCGACGTCTCCTCGGCCGACATCGACTCGCTGATCGAGGAGATCCAGAAGGACTCCGACGGCGGACCTGTGGAGAGCTGAAACCCTCTCCGCTTGCGTTCTGTCACAGTCTGATTCGTGACGCTCGCGCTCGACCCCTGCCTGCCGGTGCTGCTGCGGCCGGACGGGGCGGTGCAGGTCGGCTGGGATCCGGAGCGGGCGGTGCTGGTGCACCCGCCCTCGGGCCTGTCGGCGTCGTCATTGGTGGGGTTGTTGCAGTCGCTGCCGATGGACTCGTCGGCCCTGGTGCAGCTGGCCCTGGTGCGCGGGCTGCGTGAGCCCGCCGCCCTCCTCGACATGCTCGCCGCGCTGACCGAGTTGGGCGTGCTGCGCGAAAACCGTTCAGCTACAAGCGAACGCGCGCTGACGATCCGGGTGCACGGCGACGGGCCGCTGTCGGTTCTGCTGACCGACGGGCTGCGCTGCTCCGGTGCCCGGGTGTCGCAGAGCCACCACGGCAACGCGTTCGTCGCCGGGGCCGATCTGGTGGTGCTGGCCGACGCGCTGGCCACCGACCCGCGGCTGCTGCGCGAGCTGCACACCGCACGGGTGCCGCACCTGCCGGTGCGGGTGCGCGACGGGTCCGGGTTCGTCGGGCCGCTGGTGATCCCGGGCGTGACCAGCTGTTTGTCCTGCGTGGACCGGCACCGCACCGATCGGGACGCCGCCTGGCCGGCCTTGAGCGCCCAGCTGCGCGAGGTGATCGGCTGCGCCGACCGGCCCACTGTGCTGGCCACCGCGGCCCTGGCGCTGGGCCAGCTGGCGCGGGTGATCGCCGGGGTGCGCGGGGCGCCGTGCCCTCCCCCGTCGGCCCTGAACACCAGCTGGCAGATCGACGTCAACGCCGGCGCCATCTCGGCCCGCCGCTGGCCACGGCATCCGCTGTGTGGTTGCTGGAACTGTCGTGGATGATGGGGAGCGTGGCCGACGACATCAAGCGCGGAAGTGCCCGCCGTAACGCCAAGCTGGCCAGTATTCCGGTCGGCATCGCGGGGCGGGCCGCGCTGGGTATGGGCAAGCGGCTGACCGGAAAGTCCAAGGACGAGGTCAACGCCGAGCTGATGGAGAAAGCGGCGAATCAGCTGTTCTCCGTGCTCGGCGAGCTCAAGGGCGGGGCCATGAAGGTGGGCCAGGCGCTCTCGGTGCTCGAGGCCGCCATCCCCGAGGAGTTCGGCGAGCCCTACCGCGAGGCGCTGACCAAGCTGCAGAAGGACGCCCCGCCGCTGTCGGCGGCCAAGGTGCACCGGGTGCTCGACGGCCAGCTGGGCACCAAGTGGCGCGACCGGTTCACCTCCTTCGACGACGACCCGGTGGCTTCGGCCTCGATCGGCCAGGTGCACAAGGGCGTCTGGCGCGACGGCCGCGAGGTGGCCGTCAAGATCCAGTACCCCGGCGCCGACGAGGCGCTGCGCGCGGACCTCAAGACCATGCGCCGCCTCACCTCCGTGTTGAAGCAGATCGCGCCCGGGGCCGATGTGCAGGGCGTGGTCGACGAACTGGTCGAGCGCACCGAGATGGAGCTGGACTACCGGCTCGAGGCCGACAACCAGCGGGCCTTCGCCAAGGCCTACGAGGGCCATCCACACTTCGTCATCCCGCACATCGTCGGCTCGTCGCCGAAGGTCGTCGTCTCCGAATGGGTCGAGGGCAAGCCGATGGCGGACATCATCCGCTCCGGCACGCCCGATGAGCGCGATGTCTGCGGCACAAGGCTTTTCGAGCTGACCTTCGACGCGCCGGCCCGGGTCGGCATGATGCACGGCGACGCGCACCCGGGCAATTTCATGATGATGCCCGACGGCCGGATGATCGTGATCGACTTCGGCGCGGTGGCGCCGCTGCCCGACGGGCTGCCGGTCGAGATCGGCATGATGATCCGGCTGGCCCGGGACAAGAACTACGACCTGCTGCTGCCGACCATGGAGAAGGTGGGCTTCATCCGGCCCGGCGAGCAGCTGCCGCTGGATGCGGTCGACGAGATGCTGGCCCAGTACGTCGAACCGATCCAGGTGCCGGTGTTCCACTACACCCGCAAGTGGCTGCAGCGCCATGCCCAGTCGAACATGGAGAACGCCCCGCAGCAGATCAAGATGGCCCGGCAGATGGGTCTGCCGCCCGAGCTGGCGATCCCGCTGCGGGTGATCGCCTCCACGGTGGCGATCTCGTGCCAGCTGGACTGCCACGTGCCGGTCGCCTCGATGGCCGAGCAGCTGATCCCCGGCTTCGCCGGGTAACGATCCTCTCTCCGTCTCCGAAAGGACTGTTATGACTCGCTACGTGTTCCTCGCCCTGGCCGCTGCGTCCGTTGCGCTGGCCCCGGTGGCCTCCGCTGACTGCCCTCCCGGCTGGTACTGGGACGTCAACGTCAACCAGTGCGTCAACGCGCCGAATCCCGTTTTGGGCCCCGTGGGGCCTGCGGGCGTCGGTGGTGTGGGCCCGGTTGCCGGCCCGGCCGGACCCGTCGGTGTCGGCGGCGTCGGCCCGGTCGTGGGTCCGGTGGGTCCGGTCGGCATCGGCCGGAATTAGCTCTGTGTCTCTTTTCGAAAAAGCGATATCACCGGCGATAGCGCTTTTTCAAAAAGAGAAATGCTTCCCGGCAGCTGCGGGCAACTAGGCCGCGACGACGTCCTTGCGCGGCCGCCCGCGCGGGCGCTTACGCGCGAGCACTGCGCCGCCCACCAGGATCTCCCCGCCCCACACACCCCACGGCTCGGCGCGCTCGAGCGCAGCGGCCAGGCACTGCCGTGCGATCGGGCAGGCCGCGCACAGCGCCTTGGCGCGTTCGAGCTCGACGGGCTCCTCGGCGAACCACAGGTCGGGGTCGCCAGCACACGGGAACATCGGGTTTTCCTTTCTTCCGGACAGACGAAAAAGGCCACGAACTTGGAAGTCCGTGGCCTGAATGTCTTTGCGGTTCGCTAGAAGACGCTCCTGGCCCCGGACGGGCGAGCGGCGGCGTGATGTGCTGCGAAAGCGAACATGGGATCGAGGGTAACGGGACCCCGCGGGCCCGCACAACTCATTTAATTCAGGTGGTCGATCACCGCGTCGAAGGCGTTGAGGATGAACTGATCGGCGACCGGGTCCGAGGACACCGGCTGTGAGGACTGCTTGACGATCGCCACCTTGTGGGCCCGGTCGATGTAGATCCACTGGCCGTGCACGCCGATGGCGGTGATGGCCTCCCGCCCCGGGGTGTGCCGGATCCACCACTGCGCGCGGTAACTCCAGTCGGTGGCGAACGCACCGGTGGCCTCCGGGCCGCGACTGAAGGCCTCCAGGCTGCCGCCACGCTCGAGGGTCTCGATGATGTCGGTGGCGACGACCTGCTCGCCGTCGACCTCACCGCCGTTGAGCATCATCATCGCGAACCGCGCCAGGTCGCGCGGGCCGGCGTTGAGTCCGCCGCCGGCCACCAGGGTGCCGTACCGGTCGAGCAGCACATAGGTCTCGGCCTCAGTGCCCAGCTTGGACCACAACACCTCGGACATGTTGTCCTGGAACGACTTTCCGGTTGCCCGGTTGGTGATCCAGTTGACGACGTCGGTCTTGGGCGTCTGGTAGTGGAAGATCTCGCCGTGCGAGTAGGCCGGATCCTTGGGCAGGCTGACCAGGAAGTCGTACAGGCTGTCGGCACCGCTGCCGGCCGGGGCGTCGGTCCAGCCCAGCGCCTCGGCGTAGCGCCAGATGCTCGAGGTCGGGTCGGCGTAGTCCTCGTTGAAGTCCATCGAGTTGGTCATGTCCAGCACCTGGCCGATGGTGGCCCCGGCGAACCCCGATGCGGCGGCCAGCTCCGGAACGACGTCGGTGGCCAGACCGTCCTCGGCGAGCAGACCGTCCGCCTGTGCCATCAACGCGAACAGCCCGGCGAAGCTCTTGGTGCACGACATCATCTGATGCGGATGGTCGGCGTGCATGCCGTTGTCGTAGTGCTCGTAGACCAGCAGCTCGGGGGTGAGCACCAGGAACGCGTCGGTGTAGGTCTCGCGCAGGAACTCGGCGAAGGTGGCGCTCGACCCGTCCGGCCGCAGCACGGTCAGCTCGTCGACACCGGGCGTGAGTTCGACGTAGAGCGCCCGCGGCACCTCGGCGTTGCGCACCGGGGCCGACGGGTAGATCTCCCGCATGTGCAGATACGACCACCGGTTGAACGGCGGCGTCATCAGCGCATTGGAGCGATCGACCCGCTTATCCGGCGGTGGGGGGAACCCCTGCATCAAGCCGAGGTCCGCCGCCGTCGCGTACGGGCTGTCCGCCATCGTCATCTCCGTCCTCGTCGTCACCCTTTGCGTCGAGGTGCAGAAGCTCTCGCACCGACGTCCGCGTGCCGTAGGGCCGCAACATCTCACTGGCCGGACGCGGGCGCACCTTCAACGGCCACCAGAACCAGCGGCCCAGCAGCGCGGCGATCGACGGCGTCATGAACGAGCGCACGATCAGGGTGTCGAACAACAGACCCAGGCCGATCGTCGTCCCGATCTGAGCCAGCGTCATCAGGTCGCTGGCGGCGAACGCACACATCGTGAGGGCGAACACCAGGCCGGCGGCGGTGACGACCGAACCGGTGCCGGCCATGGTGCGGATGAGCCCGGTCTTGAGGCCCGCGCCGATCTCCTCCTTGTACCGGGAGATCAGCAGCAGGTTGTAGTCGGATCCGACGGCCAACAGCAGAATGATGGCCAGTGCGAGCACCACCCAGTACAGCTGGATGCCGAGCAGGTGCTGCCACACCAGAACCGACAACCCGAACGACGCACCGAGTGAGAGCACGACGGTGCCGACGATCACCATCGCCGCGACCAGGCTGCGGGTGATGAACATCATCACCAGCAGGATCAGGCTGATCGCCGACAGCGCGGCGATCAGCACGTCGAACTTCGCACCCTGCTGCACGTCCTTGTAGGCCGACGCGGTGCCGCCGATGTAGATGCTCGATCCCGCCAGCGGCGTGCCCTTGACTGCCTCCACCGCGGCGTGCCGGATGCCGTCGATGTGCGAAATCCCTTCCGGCGTGGCCGGATCGCCCTCGTGGGTGATGATCATCCGCGCGGCATGGCCGTCCGGCGAGAGGAACAGCTTCATGCCGCGGGTGAACTCGCTGTTGGTGAACACCTCCGGCGGCAGGTAGAACGTCGAGTCGTCCTTGGCCTCGTCGAAGGCCTGACCCATCGCATCGGAGTTCTTCAGCGCCTCAGCGGACTGCGCCGTCAGACCCTGCTGGGTGGCGTAGTTGTTCTCGACGAGGGTCTTGTTGCGCTCCTGCGAGGCGATCTGCTCCGGGATCAACGCGAGAATCTCCGGCTGAACGGCCGTCAGTTTGTCGATCGCCTTGGTGATCCCGTCGAACTGGTTGCTGAGCTTGTCGACGCCGTCGAGCGCGTCGAACAGTGAACGTCCCGTCGCGCAGATCGGGATGTCGTAGCAGTGCGGCTCCCAGTACAGGTAGTTGCGGAACGGCCGGAAGTAGTCGTCGACGTTGGCGATCTTGTCGCGCAGATCGTTCATCGTGTCGACGGTCTCGTGGAAGACCCGGGCCTGCTCGTCGGTGGCGTCACTGACCTGCTGCTGCGCGGCGTACTGGCGCTTGAGCAGATCGATGGAGGTGTTGATCTCCTCGAGTTGCTTAGCCAGGTCATTGGCGCGGGCCTGCTGGAACGGCAGGTTGTTGATCTGCGCCGAGGACTGCGCACTCATCTGGAAGCCGAGCGAGCTGTGGTCCAGCGGCGTGCCCAGCGGCCGGGTGATGGACTGCACCATCGCCACCCCGGGGGCGTGGAACACCGCCTTGGCCACCCGTTCGAGCACGATCATGTTGGCCGGGTTGCGCAGGTCGTGGTCGGACTCGATCATCAGCAGCTCGGGATTGAGCCGCGCGGCCGAGAAGTGCCGTTCGGCGGCGGCGTAGCCGATGTTGGCCGGCGCCCATTCCGGCATATAGGGGCGGGCGTCGTAGGACGTCTTGTACCCGGGCAGCGCCAGCAGACCGATCAGGGCGATGGCGATGGTGGCCACCAGGATCGGGCCGGGCCAGCGCACGATCGCGGTGCCGATGCGGCGCCAGCCCCGGGTGCGCATGGCGCGTTTGGGGTCGAACTGGCCGACGGCGCTGCCCATGGTGATGATCGCCGGCGCCAGCGTGAGCGCGGCGGCCAGCGTCACCAGCACGCCGATCGCCGCCGGGGCGCCGAAGCTGGCGAAGTACGGCAGGCGGGCGAAGACCAGGCAGGCCACCGCGCCGGCCACCGTCAGCGCCGAGCCGACGATGACGTGCGCGGTGCCGTGATACATCGTGTAGTAGGCGGCCTCGCGGTCGTCGCCGTGCTGGCGCGCCTCCTGGTAGCGGCCGAGCAGGAAGATCACGTAGTCGGTTCCCGCGGCGATCACCAGCAGCGTGGTGATGCTGGTGGCGTAGATCGACAGATTCACGACGCCGATGTGGCCGAGGAACGCGACGACGCCGCGCGCCGCGGCCACTTCGATGGCGACCGTCACCAGCGTCAGGAACATGGTGATGAACGACCGGTAGACGATCAGCAGCATGATCGCGATGACGGCGAAGGTGAGCGCGGTGGTCTTGCCCGACCCCTCGGCGCCGACGGCGAAGTTGTCGGCGATCAGCGGAGCCGGGCCGCTGAGGTAGGCCTTGACCCCGGGCGGGCCGGGGGTGTTGTCGACGATCTTGCGGACGGCCTCGACGGACGCGTTGGCCTTGCTCTCCCCCGCGTTGCCCTCGAGGTAGAGCTGGATCAGCGCTGCCTTGCCGTCGGGGCTCTGCGAACCGGCCGCCGTCAGCGGGTCGCCCCAGAAGTACTGCACGTGCTGGACGTGCGGGTCGGCCTCCATCTTGGCCACCAGCTCGTCGCCGAAGCGGTGCGCCTCGGCGCCCAGCGGCTGCTCGCCCTCCAGCACGATGGTGGCCAGGCTGTCGGAGTCGTACTCGCCGAAGACCTTTCCGGTGCGCTGGGTGGCGATCAGCGACGGCGCCTCGCGCGGGCTCTGCGCGACGTTGTGGTCGGCGCCGACATCCTCGAGCGTTGGCACCAGGGCGTTGGTGACCGCTGCCAACGCCAGCCAGAAGATGGCGATCGGGATGGACAGTTTGCGGACGATCTTCGGGAAGTTCATCCGGACTTGTCCAAGCAGTAGGTGAAGGCGCTCGGGTTGTTGACCGTGCGCTCGGCCTTGACCACGTCGTCGATGATGATGCGGCAGCCCAGGCTGGAGCCGTCACCCTGGGCCTGGACGTTGACGAGCACCGCCGGTGTGGTGGTGGTGTCCTCATACGTCCACGGCAGCGGGGCGTTGTCGACCCGCTGCGGGTGGGCGTTGATGTCCATGTAGGTGATGGTGGCCGTCGCACCCGGGTCGCCGAAAACCTCCAGCACCACATGCTTGGGGTTGAACGGGACGATCTGGTCGGCGGATCCGCCGGGGGTCTTGGGGTTGAAGTTCGAGCCGAAGATGCCGTGCATGCGGTAGACGCCGAAGGCGGTCAGCGCAATGACGACGGCTGCGACCACGAGCATCCAGTTCCGGGTCAGCAGCCGCACGCGAGCACATTAGCACCGCTAATGATCACCCTCATCCAGGAGTTCCCGCACCGATTCCCGGGTGCCGTAGGGCCGCAACATCTGGCTGGCCGGCCGGGGCCGGACCTTCAGCGGCCACCAGAACCAGCGGCCCAGCAGAGCGGCCACCGCCGGCGTCATGAACGAGCGGACGATCAGGGTGTCGAACAACAGGCCGAGGCCGATCGTGGTGCCGATCTGGCCGAGCACCCGCAGATTGCTGAAGATGAACGAACCCATGGTGGCGGCGAAAACCAACCCGGCGGCGGTGACCACCGCACCGGTGGATCCCATCGCCCGGATGATGCCGGTGTTGAGCCCGGCGCCGATCTCCTCCTTGAACCGCGAGATCAGCAGCAGGTTGTAGTCCGAGCCGACGGCCAGCAGCAGGATCACCGCCAGCGCCTGCACGATCCAGTACAGCGGGATGCCGAACAGGTCCTGCCACACCAGCACCGACAGTCCGAAGGACGCCCCCAGCGACAGCGCGACGGTGCCGACGATGACCAGCGCGGCCACCAGGCTGCGGGTGACGAACATCATGATCAGCAGGATCAGGCTCAGTGCGGCGACGCCGGCGATCAGCAGGTCGTACTTGGCGCCCTGCTGGATGTCTCGGTAGGCCGACGCGGTGCCGGCCAGATAGATGTGCGAGCCGGCCAGCGGGGTGCCCTTGACCGCCTCGCGGACCGACGTGTCGATCGCGGCGATGTGCGAAATGCCTTCCGGCGTAGCGGGATCGCCCTCGTGGGTGATGATCATCCGCACCGATCGGCCGTCCGGGGAGATGAACTTCGACAGCCCGCGCTGGAACTCGGCGTTGTCGAACACCTCCGGCGGCAGGTAGAAGGAACTGTCGTCCTTGGCCTCGTCGAAGGCCTGCCCCATGGCGCTGCCGTTCTTCAGCGCCTCGGCGCTCTGGGCCAGCAGACCGTTCTGGGTGGAGTAGTTCTTCTCGACGAGTTCCCTGTTGCGTTCCTGGCTGGCGATCTGCTGCGGGATCAGCGCCAGCAACTCGGGCTGCACGGCGGTCAGCTTGTCGATGGCCGCGGTGATGCCGTCGAACTGGTTACTGAGCTTGTCCACGCCGTCGAGGGCGTCGAACAGCGACCGGAACGTCGCGCACATCGGGATGTCGAAACAGTGTGGCTCCCAATAGAAGTAGTTGCGGATCGGCCGGAAGTAGTCGTCGACGTTCGCGATCTTGTCGCGCAACTCGTTCATGGTCTGCACCGTCTCGCCGAACACCCGGGCCTGTTCGTCGGTGGCGTCGCTGAGCTTCTGCTGGGCGGCGAGCTGGCGCTTCATCAGCTCGATCGAGT
>NZ_JAFMJZ010000242.1 GCF_017853185.1 Mycolicibacterium sp. | reverse complement strand
GCCGTCAGAAGTTAAAAGATCTGCGTAAAAGGATCGACGAAGGCAAGCCTGCGTTTCGTCAAGTTAGTTGGCCCCACTTGTCGTCGCGAATGTTGGCCCCACGATCGCGAGATGACTGTTGGCCGCCGCTGATCGCCGGGTTGCGGCCAACCTGTGCCGGCCCGCCGATCGCGTTGATTCAAATTGATCCGCACATGACTCGCCTTGGTCCTTTTGATGGCCATGGGGGCGGGGTGAATCTGGTCCCCTAATCGGGTCTGTTCGCGCAGAATACTTTGAATGGGGAAGCTCTCCGAGGCTGCGGCCGCCTCCTTCGAGGCGATCGAGCACGACTTGGAGCAGGCGTGGGTTAGGCATCCAGAGGTTCCTGAGTCGGTGCGGATGCAGTTGGCTATCGCCGTCGCTGAGGTGGTCGGCAACATCATTGAGCATGGCGGCGCCCAGCACCGGCCGGTGCGTATCGAGATGCAGCTGACCCTGTCCGACATCGGGCAGGTGCGGATCTGCTTCACCGACGACGGCGACGAACTGCCCGCCGAGGTTGACCTGTCGGCCGTGTCGATGCCCGATCCCACCGCCGAGAACGGTCGCGGCCTGGCGTTGGCCCAAGCGGTGCTGGAGCAGCTTTCCTATCAACGCGACAGCGCCATCAACTACTGGACCCTGCTCAGCCACCGCTTCAACCCCTTCCGCACCTGATCAACGTCGTTCGGCCAGGGTGTGTGTGGGTCTGCGCGCACAGGCCCACGCTTGCGTGGTCTTCTCCACTTCCCGTCGGCGAGCAATCGTTCGGCGGCCGCGAGCGGTTTCTGCAGCTGTGCGTGGCGGGTGCTGTGGAACAGCATGTGGACAAACTGTTAGCAACTGGGTGCGTGCTCGTGCGGATTCGGCTGTGGACAATCAGCCCAGACGTCGGGCACCGAGCGTGCCTAAAAGTATCGGTTTGAGGAAGCGTCCAACGTATAACAGCACGTTGCTGCCGTTTCTGTTAGTTTGCGGTGATAGTGACTCGCGCGGGGGCTCACCGGGCGACGGTGAGCGGGGACCACGGGCCATGGCTGGTTCTGGCCCATGGCCTGGGTGGTGCGCCGTCGGTGTGGGACCCCTTCGTGGCGAACTTCCAGACCGACTACCGGGTTGTGACGTTCGCCCAGTCCGGCTCAGTGGATGCCGACCCGAGTTGTTTCTCCCCGACCCGCCACTCCAGCACCCTCGGCTTCGCCGATGACCTGAGCTTGCTGTGCGGCGAGATGGGGGTGCAGGACGCGGTGTTCGTCGGGCATTCGGTCGGGGGCAATGCGGGGGTTCTGGCCGCGGTGGGTAATCCGGGGCTGTTTTCCCGGCTGGTGTTGATCAACAGCTCCCCGTGCTACGTCGATGACCCCGAGGGTTACCGGGGCGGTTTCTCACGCGACGAGATCGAGACGTTGCTGGAGAGCATCACTGCCGATTACGACGCGTGGGCTGGCGGGTTCGGTCCGTTGGTGATGAGCAACTCTGAACGCCCGGAGTACGCCAACGAGTTTGTGCGCGGCCTGCGCCGGCTGGATCCGGAGGTGGCAGCGATCGCGTTCCGCGCCGCTTTCACCGGGGACTTCAGGGCGATCTTCCCGCGCGT
Organism: Mycolicibacterium sp.; assembly: GCF_017853185.1. Taxonomy (GTDB): domain Bacteria; phylum Actinomycetota; class Actinomycetes; order Mycobacteriales; family Mycobacteriaceae; genus Mycobacterium. The sequence continues at coordinate 1,623 of NZ_JAFMJZ010000242.1, read as the reverse complement.
CGACGTTCCCACGCTGGTGCTGCAGAGCCAGTCCGACCCCGCCGTGCCGATGGATGTCGCGCGCTGGGTGGCCTCCAGGATCCCGTCGGCGCGCCTTGTCGAATTGCCGACCACCGGCCATTTCCCGCACCTGATCGACCCCGACGGGGTGATCGAGGTCATCGAGCCGTTCGTCGCAGGGTCTGCGTGATGGAGCAGCTCCAGGGATACCTCAAACGCCTCCTGGAGGGTTCCGGCGCCCAGGCGGCGGTGATCTGGACGCGGCCCGGGCAGTCGGCGACGGGATCGGTGGTGTGCGCCTGTCCGGCAGAGGTTCTCCCGGAGGGGACGGCGTGGCCGGAAATCGGCCATACCGCCCCAGGCGTCATCGCCTGTGATCCCGCCGTCGTGACCAGCCTCGTGCCCACGACCCTTCGCCTGGAGCTGTCCGCCGCGCCCACTGCCGCGGTGTCGCTCCCACTCGCCGAGCCCGGCCTGTCGCTGCTGCTGGTCTGGTGCGGGTCGCGGGTCCCCGAGACGTTGCCCGAGGATCTTCATCAGCTGATTGACCAGCAAATCGCCGACCACGCCCGGATCGTCCACACCGAGCGCCGCGCAGCACTGGACGCGCGCCGTCTTGAGGCCGTCGTGGCCAGTCTGGAACACGGCGTGGCGTCGGTGGACCGCGACCAAGGCCGGGCCGAGGTCAACCCGGTGGCGGCGACCCTGCTGGGGCTGCCGGCGGGGGAGGTTGCGGCTTCGGAGTTCGCCGCAGCGATGCGAGATTTGGAGTCGAAGGCCCTGAACCGCTCGGAGGCCGCCTCCATCGGCACCGCGTTGCTCGCACATGCAGACGCGAACCTCCACTGCACCTTGTGTTTTGACCAGTCACCCACGCACGTGCGGGTGTCCTCGCACGCCTTCCACCGGCGCGGGGTCAGCGGCCGGGTCTGGACTTTCGAGGACGTATCGGAGACGGCCGAAGCGCTCGAGGCGGTTGAGCACGCCCGCGCCCTGCTGCGCGCCAGCACCGACTCGATGCTCGATCCGCAGGTGGTGTTCGAGGCGGTCCGCGACCCGGTCGGGCGGGTGGTCGACTTCCGCTACATCAGCGCCAACCAGGCGACCTGTTCCTACCTCGAGGTGACCGAACAGGAGCTGCTGGGCCGCAGCGCACTGGACACCCTGCCCAACCTGGAGGGATCGGGCCTGCTGGCCCGCTACGCCGGATGCCTGCAGGACGGCGAACCGGTGGTCCTCACCGACTTCTCCTACTTCAACGAAATCCTCGACGACGACCGCCGTTACGACATCCGCGCCACCCGAACAAGTCCCGACCTGCTCACCCTGAGCTGGGAAGACGTCACCAAACGATTCCAGGCCGCACAACGCATCGCCACCTCTGAACGGGCTTATCGGCTGCTGGCGGAGAACTCCAGCGACCTGGTCACCCATGTTCGGAACGGCCGGTTCGCCTGGGTCTCACCCGCGGCACAAGAGGTCTTCGGCGCTCCTGCCGAGTATTGGGTCGGCCGGAGAGTGCGGGAGATCGTTCCGCCCGAGGACGCCTCCGCCTTGGCCACCAGGCTGGCGATTCTGGCCGAAGGCGGCACGGTCAAGGAACGCATCAGGGTGGTCTCGGTG
>NZ_JAFMJZ010000083.1 GCF_017853185.1 Mycolicibacterium sp. | reverse complement strand
GAGGGTGTGACAGGGCTTCTTCTCGCCGGGGGCGGGTTCGCGGTGTGGCGGTGGTGGCCGCGACGGCGGGACCTGATGACCGCCCTGGTGTGGTTCGCCGTCCCACTGCTCGCCGGAGGTGCGGCCCTGGGGATACCGGGAAGGCTCGGCGCGGCGCATCTCTTCGTCGCCGCACTGGTGACGGCCGCACTCACGGGCATCGCCGTCATGGTGACTCAGGGCCCCGTCATGCTCGCCGCCACGACCGTGACCCTCAGCGCCGTCGGTGGCCTGATCGCCGGTATCCGCATGTTCACCGATGCACCCGCCCAACGACTCGGCATCGTCGCACTCGTCGCCCTCCTGGTCCTACTCACCATCAGTCCGACGATCGCTTTGTGGTCCGCCCGCATCCGCCCACCGCATTTCGGCTCGATCACCGGCCGGGATCTGTTCCGGCGCAGCGACGGCATGCCGATCGACGTCGTGGTGCCGGTGGATGACGACAGCGACGAGGACACCGAACCCGACCGCACTCCGAGCGGCGCACGGATAGCCGATGCAGCACGGCGGGCGAACGGAGTCCTGACCGGAATCTGTGCGGGCAGCGCAATCGCACTTCCCACCGCGATCTGGGCCACGGTGACGCCGGGGCAGGCACACGGCGTCGCGACGGCAATCCTCGCTCTGCTGTTCATGCTCATCTTCATCAGCAGGGCGCGGGTCTTCTCCGACCGGCGACAGGCGGAGGCTTTGGTATGCGGCGCCGTTGCAGGCTTCTGCGCAGGGGTGGTGCAACTGGAAATTCCGCTGGCCGTCGCGGCCGTCGCACTTCTGGCGTTCGGCGGTGCGGCCCTGGCCGCAGCCCTGGCGGTGCCGGCCACCCGGTTCACCCCGCTGGTCCGGATGACCGTCGAGTGGCTGGAACTCATCGCGGTGGTTTCGGCCCTGCCGCTGGCCGCATGGCTGGTGGGTCTGTTCGCCTGGGTTCGGATGCGATGAGGATCATCGCGGTCACCGCCGTGACACTGCTGACGGTCGGGCTGTCCAATCCTGCTGCCGCACTGGCCATCACACCACCGCAGGTGGACCGGCTGTCGGTGCCGGCTGACGGTTCACCGTCGCCGGACCAGCCGATGAGACAGAGCAATGTGTGCGCGACGGCCATCGCCGCCGAGGAACCGGACGTGTCCCTGCCGGCGGCCGGATTCACCATGCTGAACATCGCCGACGCCTGGAAGTACTCCACCGGCGCGGGCGTCTCGGTCGCCGTCATCGACACCGGGGTCACACCGGGTCCACGGCTGCCCGCACTGCCCGGCGGGGACTACATCACCGGTGGCGACGGCCTCTCCGACTGCGACGCCCACGGAACGATCGTCGCCTCGGTGATCGCCGCGAAGGCGAGCCGTACCGACGGCGTCGTCGGGGTGGCGCCGGACGCGTCGGTGATCTCGATCCGGCAGTCCTCGCGCGCATTCGAACCGACCAGTTTCGGCTCGGGCGATATCGAGGCGAGAAAGAAGGCCGGCACCGTCAGCACCCTGGCGCGGGCGATCGTGCACGCCGCCAACCTCGGCGCGCGCGTCATCAATGTCAGTGTCACCGCCTGCGTCTCGTCGGCCGAGCCACTCGATCAGCGCACGATCGGCGCAGCCGCCTGGTACGCGGCCACGGTGAAGGACGCGGTGATCGTCGCCGCCGCCGGCAACGTCGGCGAGGAGGGCTGCGCGCAGAACGCCACCCTCCACCCGTCGCACCCCGGTGATCGTCGCGACTGGTCGAATGTCCGGACCATCTCCTCGCCGTCGTGGTTCTCCGACTACGTGCTGTCCGTCGGCGCGGTCACTGCCGCCGGATCGCCCATCGACAAAAGCCTGGCCGGTCCATGGGTGGGCGTCGCGGCACCAGGCGCGGGGGTGACCGGGCTGTCCCCCGGACCGGTCAACGCCCACCCGCCGGCGCGGCCCGGCGAGAAGGCAGTTCCACTCTGGGGCACCAGTTTCTCCGCGGCGTACGTCAGCGGCGTCGCTGCGCTGGTGCGAGCCAGGTTCCCGCACCTGTCCGCACATCAGGTCGTCAACCGCATCCTGCAGACCGCGCACAGTCCGGCCCGCGGCGTCGACAACACGATCGGCCATGGCGTGGTGGACCCGGTCGCCGCGCTCACCTTCGACATTCCGTCCGGTGAGTTCGCACCAGCCGGCCCTCAGAGCAGGGTGCTCACCATCCCGGCGGCGCCGCCCGCGCCGGATCACCGGGCCCGGAACATCGGCGTCATCCTCGCCGTCATCGCGATCCTCGGCGCAATGATCGTCCCCTTGCTGTCGCTGGCCAGGAGGTCACGGTGACCGATCTCGGAGTTCTGGGCGCCAGTGCATCCGTCTTGACGCTCGCCGTGATCGGTTGGGCCACCGGCGGATACGGCGGTGCCGCGATCGGCACCGGCATCGGACTGGCCCTGTTTGCCGTGCCCTGGCGGGGCCAACCCGCCTGGGTCTGGGCGATGCTGCGGGCCAAGCGATATCGGCACGCCGAACGCGCCGTTCCGACGACCGTCGCCAATGACCGGTCCGGCGGCGGAGTCCGGTACCAGGACGGCGTCGTCATCACCGCAATCCAGGTGCTGGGCAGAGCACACCGGGCGACCCTGCTCATCGGATCGACGATGTCCCAGACCGACAACACACTCGAGATTCCCGGACTGCTGACGATCCTGAAACACAACCTCGGGATGCCGTTCCAATCGGTGAGCGTGGTCAGTGCCGGATCGCGGCGCCGGTGCAACGGCGACTTCCCGCGCGTCTACGACACCTTCATCGGGACATCGCCGTATGCGGGACAGCGCGAGACGTGGCTGGTGCTGCGCATCAACGCCTGCGACAGCGCCGAATCCCTGCAGTGGCGCGCCACGGCGGGGACCGCCGCGCTCGCGGCCACCCAACGCGTCGCCGCGGCGATGTCCTGCGCCGGCATCCGCGCGCGGGTCGCGACCGCGACCGAGATCGTCGACCTGGACCGGCAGTTGGGGAGTTCCGCCCTCGAAACGCCAGGCAGCCGTTGGCATTCCCTTCGGGGCGAGGACGGTTGGCTCACCAGTTACGGGTATGACGCGGCGAGATTGAGCACCGATGCGCTCATGATGCCGTGGTCGCTACGAGTCGACGGCGTCGTCCAGAACGTGACCCTCTTCCCGGACGCCACCGTCACGGCGACGGTCACCATTCGCACTCCGCAGCCACCGACGGTGGCGCCGAACACGGCCCTGCAGACGTTCGCGGGTCAACAGGATCCCCTGCTGCGCGGCCAGCTGTGCGAGCCACTGCCGCGGGTGCGGGGGTTGTCCAGGGCACAACTCCCGTCGGCACTGTCGATCCCCATCGGATCCTCCGGGGTGCTGTTGGGGAAGGTGTCCATCGGCGACCGGCTGCTGCTTCCCCTCGATGATCCGTTCGGGCACAGCCACGTTCATCTCGCCGTCGACGACAGCATCGCGAAACGAATCCTGATCCGGGCGGCGGCGGCCGGCGGTCAGGTGACGGTGCACACCACCGACCCGAATCGGTGGAGCAGTGTGCGGATGCCGAACGTCGTGGTGACGGACCTGACCCGACCGGCGACCGGAACCACGATCAGCGTGATCGACGGGACGGTGGCGCCGTCGCCGCGGCCGGCAACCGTTCTGTCGGTTGCCCCCGGTCCGGCGGACGTGGTGATCACCCAGACCGGATCCGCGACCGTCGAGATCAGCGCGGCCGGTCGGGTGCACGACGTCGAGATGGAGTTCTTCCGCGCCGAGAACCGTTACGCCCCTGCCGAACCGGTGCCGGCCCGGTGAGCACCGTGACGACGGTGGCTGCCCGCCGGCAGTTCGATCAGGCCATCGCTGCGATGGGCACCGACATCGGCGCCGCCCGCACACTGTTCACCGAGGCGACCCGGGCCGACCCGGCGATGGCCGACGCCTGGTTGGGCCGGATCGCCGCCGGCGACGACGACCTCGCCACGCTGGAGCAACTCCACGACTGCGGGGCCAGACTGCACCGGGAGTCCAATCGCCTTGGAGTCGAACTGTCGGCGTCGATCAAGGCCGGACCGCATCTGTCGATCACCGTGACGGAGGCATCGCACGCCGGGATCGCACTGGCCAGTGCGTTAGTCGATGACGGCCAATTCGAGAGGGCGGCTGCGCTACTCGGCGATCCGGCACTGCTGGATGCCTGGGAGAACCACCAGTGGTGCCAGTACATCAAGGCGTACCTGATGTACGCGACCCAGCGGTGGCCTGACGTGATCGCCGAGGCGGCGCGGATCCTGCCCGCCCAGGCCATCGTGATGTCACCGCTGACGGCGGCCACCGCCGCACTCGGCGCGCATGCGGCCGCCCATCTCGGACAGACGCGGGTGGCTCTGGATTGGGCCGACCGCGTCGACGTGCGGTCGGACTGCGTGAACTCCGCCACCCGGCGAAGTCTGATCGAGATGACGACCGTGGCGATCGATCCGGCCGAATTCCCCCTGATCGCAGCAGATCTCGCCTACCTCCGTGGGATGGCGCACCGGCAACTCGACGACGAGCAGACTGCCCAGATCTGGCTCTCGAAGGCCACCATCAACGGTGTCCTGACCGAACCGGCCAAGCGGGCACTGGCCGAATCCGGGCTGCGACTGGTCACCACCGACGAGTCCTTGATCAACACCCGGACCAACAAGTGGGACTCCAGCACCGAACAGCCTGACGATGAGCACCTGGATCGTCGCACCGAACTGCTCGCGCAGGGTCGTGCACTACTGCACAACCAGGTGGGCCTGGCCGAGGTGAAGCAGGCGGTGGCCGAACTCGAGGATCAGATCGAGGTGCGGGCACTGCGGTTGGCCCACGGACTGCCGGTGACGAACCAGACCAATCACATGCTGCTGGTAGGGCCGCCGGGAACCGGAAAGACCACCACCGCAGAGGCTTTGGGCATGATCTACGCCGGACTGGGCATCGTCCGGCACCCGGAGATCATCGAGGTGAAACGCTCCGACTTCTGCGGCGAGCACATCGGATCGTCCGGGCCCAAGACCAATGAACTGATCAAGCGATCGCTCGGCCGCATCCTCTTCATGGATGAGTTGTACTCCCTCGTCGAACGGCACCACGATGGCCGGCCGGACATGATCGGCATGGAGGCGGTGGCGCAACTCCTCGTCGCACTCGAAGTGCACCGGTTCGACTTCGTCTTCATCGGCGCCGGCTACGAGCGCGAGGTCGACGAGTTCATCGCGGTCAACCCGGGTCTGGCCGGACGGTTCAACCGAAAGCTGCGCTTCGCGTCCTACGCCCCCGACGAACTCGTCGAGATCGCGATCCGGTACGGCCGGCCGCGGGCCACCCTGATCGACGCGGACGCCCAGACCGCCCTCAACAGCGCCTGCCGGAGCCTGCGGGCGCACCTCGCGCCGGACGGCACACACGGCATCGACCTCATGCAGAACGGCCGGTTCGCCCGCAACGTCGTCGAACGCGCTGAGCGACTACGGGATTCGCGGGTGGCGGCTCAGAACCGCACCGATCCAGGATCCGTGACGGTCGTGGACCTGGAGACGCTGCGGCCCCAGGACATCGTCACTGCGGTCACCGAGGCGTGCGCTGAGAAGCACGTGCAGTTCCGCTAACCCCGCGAAATCGACACCAGGGTCGTGGAACCCGCGAAGCAGCAGCCCTGGTGTCGGTTTCGCGGCAGAGGCGAGGGGTTAAGCCAGGCCCTTGAGCATCAGGTTCCAGTACAGCCACGGCAGGCCGTACTTCTTGACGTACCAGTAGACCTTGTGCGGGGCGACCGGATCCAGCAGGGGGAACGACGGCTTGAGGTTGAAGTCGTAGTCGAACTCCGCCAGCAGCATCTCGTGCGACGAGGTGGTGATCGGGCAGGACGCGTAGCCGTCGTAGCGTCCGGTCAGCGGACGGCCCTTGAAGAAGGCATCGATGTTCTCCACCACCGCGGGTGCCTGCTTGCGAATGGCCGCACCGGTTTTGGAGTTCGGGGTCGAACCGGCGTCACCGAGGGCGAAGACGTTCGGGTAGCGCACGTGCTGCATGGTGAACTTGTCCACCTCGACGTAGCCGGTGGGCTCGCTGGTCGACAGCGGGCTGCTCTTGATCCAGTCCGGGGCAGACATCCGCGGAACCGCGTGCAGCATGTCGTAGTCCAGCACCATGTCGGAGCCGCCCTCGGCGGCCGCGCTTACGGTCACCTTGCGCGAATCCGGGTCGATCGCGGTGATCTCGGACAGCGTGTGCAGGTGGATGCCATAGCCGGCGATCACCTTGTCGAGGTTGTCGGCGATCGCCGGAATGCCGAAAGCCCGCGGCGTGGGCACCACCAGATGGATGTCCATCTTGTTCAGCACGCCCTGCCGCTGCCAGTGATCGGCGGCCAGGTAGGCGATCTTCTGCGGCGCGCCGGCACACTTCATCGGGAACATCGGCATCATGAACACCGCCGACCCCGACGTGGTCGAGCGGATCAGGTCCCAGGTCTTGGGCGCGAGGTCGTAACGGAAGTTCGAGGAGACCCCCGGCCCGTCCACCGCCGCAGCAAGGCCCTCGGTCTTGTCCCAGTCCAACTGGATACCGGGGCAGACCACCAGCGCGTCGTAGCCGTAGGTCGACCCGTCCGAACACGTCACGGTGTTGTTGTCCGGGTCGAAAGCGCTGGCGGACTTGCGGATCCAGGTCGCCTTCTTCGGCATCACCGAGGACTCGGCGCGCTCGGACTGCGCCGCCGTGGCCTGCCCGCCACCGACGAGCGTCCACAACGGCTGGTAGTAGTGCTTGTCCGACGGCTCGATCACCGCGACGTCGGTGTAGCCCTTACGCAGCAGTCGCGACGCCACCGTGATGCCGGCGGTGCCGCCGCCGACGATCAAGACCTGATGCTTGGCAGTGGTTGCCATGACCTGTGTTCTCCTACCCCAAAAGAATTTTCAGCGATCAGGCGTTCTGGACGGTTTCCATCCAGGCGCCGTATCCGCCCAGAATATCGCTGACGTCTCCGAAGCCGCGCGCCCGGAGCAGGCTGGCCGCCACCGAGGACCGGTAGCCGCCCGCGCAGTAGACGACGGTGGGCAGGCTCGGGTCCAGCTCCCCGGTGCGGTCGGGCAGTTGGCCGACCGGGATGCTCACCGCGCCCGGGATGGTGCCCTCGGCGACCTCACCGGGGTTACGGACGTCGACGATCTGCAGATCCGGAACCGCGCGCATCCGCTCGTCCATCGCGTACGCGGTCAGCCGGGAGGCGACCTGGGTGTCGCCCTGGTTGTCCAACATCACCCGGTACGGCTCGGCGAGATAGCCGATGACCCGATCGAAACCGATGCGGCCCAACCGGTTCTTGCCCTCCAGTTCGCGGCCGGGCTCGGTCATCAGGATCATGTCGACGTCGGGCTTGATCACCGATCCGGCGAACTCCGCGTAGCGGCCCTCCAGGCCGATGTTGATCGACCCGCGCAGGTGGCCCGACGCGTACTCCTCGGGGGTGCGGCCGTCGACCAGCACCGCGCCCTTGGCCATCGCGGCACGCACCTCGGCGTAGCTCATCGCGGTCGGCATCTCGGTCTCGTCGAGCAGTTCGCGGCCCTGGCGGTTGAGGATCGCGTTGTAGACGAAGTAGCCCGGCGCCGGCGGCTGACCCTCGGTGACCAGTTCCATGAAGGTCGGCTTGTCGGGGGCGCGCAGCGCGTAGTTGCTCAGCCGCTGCTCGCCCATGGTGGACCACAGCTCGGTGGACAGGTTCTTGCCGCAGGACGAACCCGCGCCGTGCGACGGGTAGACCTTGGTGGCATCCGGCAGCGGCATCAGCTTGTTGTGCAGCGAGTCGTACAGCTTGTCGGCCAGTTCCTCGCGGGTGAACCCGATCGAGCTGAGCAGGTCGGGGCGGCCGACGTCGCCGATGAACAGGGTGTCGCCGGTCAGCACGCCGAACGGAACCGCGTCGCCGGCGTGCTCGTAGACGACGATGCTCATCGACTCCGGGGTGTGGCCCGGGGTGTGCAGGAACTCCAACTGCACCTGGCCGAGGGAGTAGCGCTCGCCGTCGGCGACGGGCATGTAGTCGTACTCCGGCTTGGCCACCGAGGAGTAGACGATCTTGGCGCCGGTGGCCTCGGCCAGTTCCAGGTGCCCGGAGATGAAGTCGGCGTGGAAGTGGGTCTCGATGATCAGCTCGATCGTCATACCCGCCGCCTTGGCGTCGGCGATGTATTCGCTGATGTCGCGCTGCGGGTCCACCACGACGGCGCGGCCGGTGCTCTCGTCACCGATCAGGTAGGACGCGTGCGAGAGGCATTCCAAGTAGTACTGGTTGAACTTCATGAGGGGGCTCCTTCTTAGATCAGGCGAGTGCGAGGAAAAGTTTTTCGAGTTCGGCTTCGGTGAGGCAGGTGCCGTCGGCGCTGTCGCCGGCCCCGGAGGCGCACTCCCGCAGACCGGTGGCGACGATCTTGAAGCCGGCCCGGTCCAGCGCCTTGGACACCGCCGCGAGTTGGATGACGATGTCGCGGCATTCGCGGCTGTCCTCCACCATGGCGATGACTCCGGCGAGTTGGCCCTGTGCCCGGCGCAGCCGGTTGAGCACCTCTGCGACGTCGGTGGGATCTCCCATCATCGCGCCGCCTCCCTCCTGTTTTCGATACCTCAGGGGGTATCTCTGAACTCCATGATGGCATACCCCCGGTGGTATATGCAACGGTTCCGCGAACGTAGTGTGCAGCCATGACTGCACCGTCCATGGGCCACCGGTTGACCGCTGAGTTCGTCGGCACGTTCCTGCTGGTCTTCGGCGGTTGCGGCGCGGCGGTGCTGGCCGCCAATCCGGCCGGTGACCGCACGGTGGGCATCGGCTACGTCGGCGTCGCACTGGCCTTCGGCCTGAGCCTGCTGGCCGGGGTCTACGCGTTCGGATCCATCTCCGGAGCGCACTTCAACCCGGCGGTCACCCTGGGCGCGGCACTGGCCAAACGGATCGAGGGCGAGGCCCTGCTGAAGTACTGGATAGTCCAAGTACTCGGCGGCCTTCTCGCCGGTGGTGCGATCTACCTGATCGCCAGCGGCCGGCCGAAGTTCAACGCCAACAGCAATATGTCGGCCAGTGGCTACGGCGCCAATTCGCCGTTCCACTACTCACTGACCTCGGTGCTGATCGCCGAGACGGTGCTGAGCTTCCTGTTCGTTCTGGTGGTGCTCGCCTCCACCGGCGACCGGGCCCCCAAGTGGTTCGGCGGACTCTCGATCGGCCTGACCTACACCCTGGTCCACCTGATCGCACTGCCGGTGTCGAACACGCTGATCAACCCGGCGGCCTCGACCGGCGTCGCGTTCTTCAACGGCGCGGGCGCACCCGGACAACTGTGGGCGTTCTGGATCGCACCGTTGGTGGGCGCGACCGTCGCCGGGTGGACCTACCCGGCGTTGTTCGACTCCAAGAGCGAGCCGGCCGAACTCACAGCCCGCTGATCTGCTGCACCGGCATCCGCGCGCCGCGGCGCGGCAGGTAGGCCAGCCCGCTGACCTCCAGCAGTCGCACCGCGCGGTAGCGGTGCGGACGCATCGGCTCCAGCAGGTCCTGCATCGCGTCGTCGTCGATGGGGTGTCCGAGCAGCGTCCAGCCGATCATGGTCGACAGGTGGTAGTCGCCGACCGAGAGCGCATCGGCGTCACCGAAGGCGCGTTGCGCGGTCTCCGCGGCGGTCCAGGTCCCGACGCCGGGCAGCGACGTCAGCGGCGCCGGCGTGGTGAGGCGTTCCAGCGAGTCGGCGCGCCCGGCGACGCCGACGATGGTGCGGGCGCGGCCGGGATCGACGTTGGCGCGGTGGAACTCCCACGACGGGATGGCCCGCCACACCTGCGCCGGCGGCGGCACCCGCATCCGGTCCGGCGCGGGACCCGGCGCCGGGGTGCCGTACTTACCGACCAGCAGCCGCCAGGACCGGAATGCGTCGACGCCCTGCACCCGTTGTTCGAGGATCGCCGGGATGAGCGCCTCGAGCACCCGGCCGGTACGGCCGATCCGCAGATGCGGGACGCGGGCGTGGGCGACGACGACGGTCGGGTTGTCAGGCCGGAACCCGGACGCGTCGTCGTCGGCGCCGAGCAGGGCGGGCAGGCCGGCCAGGAACTCCTCGGCGCCCTCGCCCCAGGCTTGGCAACTCACGGTGTCGGGCGCGGTGCGGGTGATGCGCGCGGTCACCGGACCGGTGCGCGCAAGGCTGGTGCGCCAGATGGCGCCGTCGGCGTCGATCTGGAAGCACGGGTCGCCGGGCCCGCGACGGTGCGGGGCCAGGGTGTGCCCCGGACTGACCGGGCCCGGGAAGCTGATCGTGCGCTCGAGCACGTCGAAGATTTTAGGGTCGGCCGGTGATGCGGTCGGCCAGTTTCGCGATCGGCGAGGTGGATTTCCGGGCGCCGCCCTCGTGCCGGTCGGCGGCCTTGTACGCGGTGTAGAGGCCGCGAACGCCCAGCCAGCGCAACGGTTCAGGCTCCCAGGTGCGGGAGTGGTGGCCCACCCACGGCAGCACGGTCAGATCGGTGTGCCGCTTGAGCACCAGGTCGGCCAGGGTGCGCCCGGCCAGGTTGGTGGCGGTGACGCCATGGCCGACGTAGCCGCCGGCCTCGCCGAGTCCGGTCTTGGGGTCGTACTCGACACCGGCCGTCCAGTCCCGCGGCACGGCCAGCACGCCGCACCACCCGTGCGCGATCGGCACGCCGCGGGTCTGCGGCAGCACGGTGTTGAGGTTGCCGGTGAGGTAGTCGATGGTGTCCTGGCCGACGACACCGTCGCGATCGATGCGGGATCCGAAGCGGTACGGGTTGGCGCGTCCGCCGATGGCGATGCGGCCGTCGGCGGTGCGCTGGGCGTAGAAGAAGCCGTGCGCCAGATCGCCCAGCAGTTCGCAGCCCTGCCAGCCGATGTCATCCCAAACATGTTGCGGCAGAGGCTCGGTCGCGATCATGGCACTGTTCATCGGCAGCCATCGGCGTCGCAGTCCGCGCATCCGGGCGGTGAAGCCTTCGGTGGCGCGCAGGATCACCGGTGCCCTCACCGAACCGAGTGGGGTGTCGGCACGGCCGGGTCCGATCGCGGTGACGCGGGTCTGCTCGTAGACGGTGACGCCGAGGCGTTCGACGACGTCGGCCAGGCCGCGGGCGAGCTTGGCCGGCTGCACCCGGGCGCAGTGCGGGTTGAAACTTCCCAACACCAGGGAGTCGACGTTGACCCGGGCGGCGGCCTCGTGGGCCGTGAGCAGTTCGACGTCGTCGACACCCCAGCGGCGGTCCTCGTCGAACTCCTCGCGCAGCCGTTCGGCCTGGGCCCGGTTGCGGGCGACCTCGAGGTTGCCGCCCTTGACGATGTCGGCGGCGATGCCCTCGCGGCGGGCGACCTCGATCACCTCGTCGACCGCCTCGTTGAGCATCCGCTGCCAGGTGATCACGGCGTCGCGGCCGTGCTCGGCGGCCAGCAGTCCGCGGTGGCCGGGCGGCAGGCCGGACAGCCAGCCGCCGTTGCGCCCGGAGGCGCCGAACCCGGCGAAGCGGGCCTCCAGCACGGTGATGCGCAGGGCCGGGTCGAGCTGCTTGAGGTAGTAGGCCGTCCACAGCCCGGTGTAGCCGGCGCCGACGATGCAGACGTCGGCCTCGCGGTCGCCGGGCAGGGCGCGACGGGGGGCCGGAAGGCTGGAGAACCAGTGCGACACCACGCCGTTCTTGGCCATTCCCGTACGGTACTCACTTCTGTCACATGCGTCGCGGCGGCAGACCGAGTGTCGGTGTGCCCGACTCTGAGCGACATGTTGCGGGAGTGGCGGAAGTTATTGATGCCTGTACGCGTGGGCGCGATGCTCGATGCGGCCGACGTAAAGGATCCCGTCGTCCTCAATCAGCCTGAAGGTCACCCGATAGTCGCCCCGACGTGCGACCCGCCAACCCGCCAACTCGAATCGCAGAGGTTTCGACAAACGCTGCGGGTTACCCGGCAATGTGGCGGTGATGAATTCAGCAATGGCCGCAGCCGCCTTGTGCGGCAGCCGGCCGAGAGCGCGGTCCGCCGAAGGCGAAAGGTGGACGGCCCAGTCAACGCCGTCGGTCAAGACAACCCGTAGCGGCGACGGAGATCGTCCCCGGTGACTGTCTTGCCCGCGGCGTAGTCGGCGTCGGCTTGTGCGAGTTCTTCGACGGCGCCGGGCGTTCGAAGCGCATGCAGAGTTTCATTCAACGATTCGAGATCGTCCGCCGACATGATCACCGCCGCAACTCGCCCATGCCGAGTGATCTGGATGATCTCGTGCGTGGTGTCCGCCTCTTCGACGAGGGCGGACAGCTTTTCTTTGGCCTCGGTCAGCGGAACGGACTTCATCGCACCACTCTAATCCGAAAACTAGCTACCCACTAGTCGACTTTCTAGCCCTTTTCAACCCCACCCAGAACCGCGCCGCCGCCCGGATTGAGTCCTCCACCGGCGCCGGCCGCCAACCCAATTCGCGTTCGGCCTTGGAGCAGTCCACCGGGGCCTCGGCCCGCATCAGCCGCAGCGCGTTCAGCGTCAACCGCTCGTCGGTGCCGCGCAACCGCTGTTTGGCAGTGCCGAGGAAGGCCAGCGCGTAGGCCACCGGCAGCGGCAGCCGCTTGGTCGGGGCGGGCACCCCGGCGGCTTCGGCGGCGATCCGCACCACCTCGGCGTTGGAGATCATCTTCTCCGAGATCAGGTAGCGCTCCCCCACCCGGCCGTGCTCGGCGGCCAGGATCATCGCCCGCGCCGCGTCCTCGACCCCGACGGCCTCCAACTCGATACCAGAGAGCACGAAGGGCAGCTTGCCGAACGCCGCCCCGGCGATGATCGCGCCGTGCGGGGTGCGGCCCCAGTCGCCGGGCCCGTAGGTGGTCGACACGCACATCGCCACCGCGGGCAGTTCGCTGGCCAGCACCATCTTCTCGGCCTGCACCCGGGAGCGCACGTAGTCGGTGAGGCCGGCGTCGACGATCTCGTCGGCCTCGGTGGCGGTGCGCCCGCGCCGGCGTCCCACGGTGGCGTAACTGCTGGTGAACACGAAGCGCCGGAACGGATGCTCGCGGTGCACGGCCGTGGCCACATCGAGCACGTTGCGGGTGCCCTCGACGTTGGTGCGGTACAGCGGCGCCGGGTCGGACAGCCAGCCTCGGGTGTCGACGACGCAGTAGTAAACGTCGCGGCATCCGGTCATCGCCTGGCGCAGGACGTCGTCGTCGAAGATGTCGCCTTCGAAGCGGGTGAGGTGCAGGTCTTCGATGCCGACGGTGGAGGCGTTGGGACGCACCATGATTCGCACATCCTCGCCGGCGTCGACGAGTTGGCGGGTGACATGCGAGCCGAGGAAACCGTTGGCCCCGATGACGAGAACCGTCACTGGCGAGCCATCCATGCGGCGGCCTCGTCGTCGAGGGTGCCGAGTTCGGCAGCCTTGCGGCACCACTTCATCGAGGCCGCCAGGAAGCGCAGCGGGTTGTAGATGTCCTCCTGGCGGGACCACAGCCCGTCGCCGGCGTAGGTGACGATCGAGATGTTGGTGGCGCTGATGATGGTGCCGTCGCCCGGGTCGCGCATCGGGTTGTCCAGTTCGACGATCACCCGGCCGCGCTCCTCGTCGATCACCGACCACAGCGACGGGAACGACGTCATGTGACTGCCCGGGAAGGTCGTCATCGTGCGGTAGATCCAGTCACGCACCTGATCGCGGCCCTTCATGGTGCCCATCGCGTGCTCGATGTAGTCCACGTCGGGGGTGTAGTGCGCCACCCAGGCGTCCCAGTCGCGGCTCCGGGCGGCGGCGTCGACGGTGGCCTCGAAGGTGGCGAACGCGTCGGCGAGTTCGGCCCGGGAGAAACGCGGTTCCGTCACGATTACCAAACTAGAACATGTTCCTGCTGAGACAGTTCGTAACGGCGGACCGGGCGCACACTGGAAAGCACTATGGAACGCCGCTACGTCAAAGACCCCGCCGCCGTGCAGGCCCTGACACCCCTGCAGCGCCGGGTGACCCAGCGCAACGGCACCGAGATGGCGTTCACCGGCGAGTACTGGGCCAACCACGAACCCGGCATCTATGTGGACGTGGTCTCCGGCGAGCCGCTGTTCTCCTCGCTGGACAAGTTCGACAGCAAGACCGGCTGGCCGAGTTTCACCAAACCGATCGACCCGGCCAATGTGAAGACCAAGCGTGACTTCCGGATGCTGCTGCCACGCACCGAGGCGCGCTCGGCCCACGGCGACAGCCACCTGGGGCACGTGTTCAAGGACGGCCCGCGCGATGCCGGCGGGTTGCGCTACTGCATCAACTCAGCTTCGCTGAGATTCATCCACCGTGACGATCTCGAGTCGGAGGGTTACGGCGAGTACGTTCACCTGTTTTCCGAA
>NZ_JAFMJZ010000241.1 GCF_017853185.1 Mycolicibacterium sp. | reverse complement strand
GGGTGCGGATGTGTTCGATCACCGCGCCGACGTTGCGCACGATGGCGTCGTCGAGCGTCGGTGCGCCGGTGATGCCGGGTTTGATCGCATCGACGATCGACTGGATGTTGGCCCCCGGTGCGGAAGCGGTGAACGCCGCGTCAACCGCTCCGCAGTTGGAATGGCCCAGCACCACAAGCGCTTTGGTGCGCAGTACCGCCTGGCCGTACTCCAGGCTACCGATGTTGGTGGGGGAGTTGGCGATGTTTCCGGCCTCGCGCACGACGAAGATGTCCCCGACGAACTGGTCGAAGATGACTTCCGGCGCCAGGCGGCTGTCGGCGCAGCCCAGGACCATCGCGAACGGTTCCTGGTTCTTCGCGATCCCACTGCTCCACAGGGCGTCGATCTCCGCGGTGTCGCGGATCGCCGGTGTGCGGGCGGCGAAGCGACCGTTGCCGTCCATCAGGACCTTGACCGCCTCGTCGGGCGTCTTCGGCTCGGGCGGGGGTGGCGGCGCCTGTTTGGCGGTCTCACCGGATTTCTTGGGACTGCAGGCCGCCAGCAGTGCGGCCGCAGGCACGGCGCCCAGGAGAAGTCGACGAGAACGGTCCATGCTGGCTCCTTTGTCTGAATCTCCAACGTAGCCGACCGGACCGCGGATTTCGGGTGGGCGCCGCAACGGCGCATTTTTCGGGTGATTGCCGAAAAATTCGGTATCTTTCCCTGTCATGCGGGATGTGCGATCACGTTGAGACAGGGAGGTCAGATGAGGAAGTTCGTCACGGTGGGAGCGCGGGCAATCATCGCCGGTGCACTCACCGGCGCGGTGCTCACACTGGGTGCCGGCGTCGCCCACGCCGATCCGTGGGATCCATGGATTCCGGGAATCCCCAACATCGGCGGGCCGGGTGTCAACGTCGGAGTTCCCGGCAACCCGCTGCCCCCGGGCCAGGTCAAGAAGTGGATCGACGACATCATCCCGGACTGGGGCCCGCCCAAGGGCAAGGGCAAGTGGCGCTAGCCCGGGCCCGGCGGGTTCTGCGAGGTGCAGACGTTCCCGGACGGGACCCGCTGCAATGCGCTGCATCGTCTTCAACGGTTCGCCGACTCCGCCGTCGGCCCCGCCGGGTGGCTGCGGCGGTGCCAGGGACGGATGACGGCCGAATCTTCACTTGAACGGAACAACCAAGGAGGTCAAACATGTTGAGCAACAAACGATTTGCCCGTACAGCGCTCGCCGGAATCGGATTCTGCACTGTTACCGGCGCGCTGTTCGGCACCGCCCCGGGAGCGTCGGCCACGCCGCCACTGTGCACCGCCGCCGACCTGGCGAGCGTGTCGGCCGGGGTCTCCACCGCCACCGCGGCTTACCTGTACGCCCATCCCGACGTGAACGCTTACCTCACCGGTCTGGGCGATCTGCCCAAGGACCAGCGTCACGGGGATCTGCAGCAGTACCTCGACGCCAACCCTGACGTGAAGGCCGATCTCCAGCTGATCCGGCAGCCGCTGGCCGACCTTCAGGACCGCTGCGGTTCAGACACCCCGGACTCGTAGGTCCGGGGCCCAGCGTCTGGGGCTCAGCGTCTGGGGTGCAGTTCCGGCACCCGCACCTCGGGAACGCGGACGTCGGGAACGCGGACGTCGGGCACCCGGACATCGGGCACGCGGACGTCGGGCACGCGCAGGTCCGGTACGCCGGGCACGCGGACACCCGGTATGCCGATCCCGGGCACCCGGAGGAACGGGGCCACGTTCGGGATGTTGAGGCCGAATCCCGGATCGAATCCGATACCGACGGGCAGCGGATCGAAGTCGATGCCGAGGGGAACTGGATCGACGACCGGAACCGGAATCGGAACGGCGGGAGCGAAATCCACTCCGACCGGGGCCCACGGTTCGCATTGCGCATTGGCGTTGTTGTAGTACATGCCGACGCCGCAGCCCTCCACGGCGTGGCTCGGCGAGGCGAAGATCAATCCGAGCGACACGGCACCCACGGTCACTGCGGCCGTGTCGCGCAGCCGACGACCTGTCATGACTGGCTGGTGGTCAGGCTCATGTAGAGGCCCTGCACCTTGGAGACCGACACGGTGGCATCGTCGGTCGTCCCGTTCTTGGTGACCTGGCACTTGGTGCTCGAACCGACCTTGCCGTCGAGTCCGGCATCGCACGTCACCTGGGCCGACACGTTGGCCGAGAACGCCTTCTCCAACTGCGCCTGGGTCATCGACGGCGTGAAGTCGTAGTCGATGTTGGCGCCGTTGACCTTCGTCACGGTGACGTTCACCTGAACCGAGGTGCTGTCGTTGATCACGACCTCACAGGTGCCGGTCTTACCGACCTCGCCGGTCAGGTCGGACGAGCAGGTGACCGACTGAGGCGGCGTGCCGGTGGAGATCCGGCTGGTGATGCTCTTCTGAAGGTCGGCTGCACTCATCGTCGGCGCACTGGCTGCACTCGGCGCGCTGCCGGTGGCTGCCTTGGTGTCGCTCTTGGTCGAACAGCCCGAAATCGCGAAGCTGAGCAGCCCTGCTGCGGCGAGCGCAGCTGCGCTGAGTTGTTTTGTAGTCGTCACGTTGAGCTCCAGGAGTCGTCAGAGGGTCGACAATTCAGGACGTGAGGATACTCAGTCGGCGGGTGGTGGTTGGTGCCCTCGGTGAGATTTGAACTCACCTGACGAAGCCGCCATCGCAGAGATGATGCTGGGCGAGCCGGCTCCTTTGATTTGAGAGCACCGATCGGTCTTCAGCCGCAGTAGCGTTCACGGCAACACCTCTAAACGGGGTGCGTTTGGTGCTGGGGAGCGTGGGCGGTCGATGGTGACGTATACGGGTTTTCGCGATACCGCATTCTGCGGTTTCGCTATATCGGTGGCTGTGCTCCTTGGAGCAGGACTGGTGTCGGTTTCGCTGCTGGCGGCGCCGGTGGCGTACGCGGGATGCCCCGAGGGGCAGATGTACGACTCGGTATCCCGGATGTGCTGGTCACAGACGGGTCAGGGCCAGAGCTATGGGGGACCGGGCGACGGTCCCTGCCTGCCTGGCCGGGTGGGCGGTTGTATCGGCTCACTGCAGCAGGGCTCGGCCATCTACATCACCGTGCCTGGTGCGACCACCTGGCCGTAAGCCCGCGGAAGACGGCGGTCTTGTCGGGCGTCGCTCAGAAGATGCCGACCGTTGTGTCTCCTGCGTTGGTAGCTCGCACAAATGGCGGAAAGTGCTCTCCGCTTTTTGGTGCCCTCGGTGAGACTCGAACTCACACTGCACGGGTTTTGAATCCG
>NZ_JAFMJZ010000082.1 GCF_017853185.1 Mycolicibacterium sp. | reverse complement strand
CGACTACCACCACCCCGAACGACTACTCCCACCCGACGACGACGCCGCCTGACTGTGGCGGGCCTAATCGTCCTCGTGGCCGGAAAGGGCTTCTTCGATACGCGCTCGCGCGCCCGCGAGGTGTTCCTCGCAGCGACGGGCCAGCGCCTCGCCGCGTTCCCAAAGCTGCAGCGATGCATCAAGATCCAGGCCGCCCTGCTCGAGGACCTGCACCACCTGAATCAGCTCATCGCGGCACTGTTCGTAGCCCAGTTCGCTGACCGGCGTCACTGATTCGCTCATCCGACTGCATCCTCCCGCCCGGAACTGACAGCGCCCACCGCGCCGTCGGAAAGCCTGATGCGCAACGCTGTCCCGGCCGGCGCATCGGCCGTCGACCGCAGCACCGTGGCCGACCCATCGAGCACCTGCACCACGGCATAGCCGCGGGCCAGCGTCGCGGCCGGGCCAAGGGTGGCCAGCCGGGCAGCGAGATGTCCGACCCGTTCACTCTGCACGGCCACCAGTCGCCTGATGTCACGACGTCCCGCCGCGCGGGCCTGGCCGACCTCGGCGGTGCGATCGGTGACCATTCGCAGTGGATCTGCCAGCACGGGTCGGCTGCACAGCTGGGACAGGGTGTGCTGCTGGCGGTCCACCCAGTTGTGCAGCGCCCGGTTGCTGCGGCGCCGCAGGTCGCTGATGAGGGCCGCTTCGGCGACGGTGTCGGGCACCACCCTCTTGGCCGCGTCGGTCGGAGTGGCGGCGCGCAGGTCGGCGACCAGATCGCAGAGCGGGTTGTCCGGTTCGTGGCCGACGGCGCTGACCACCGGAGTGGTGCAACGGGCGATCGCCCGGCACAGCGTCTCATCGGAGAACGGCAGCAGATCCTCCACGCTGCCGCCGCCGCGGGCGATCACGATGACATCGACGCCCGGGTGCGCGTCCAACTCGGCCAGCGCCTCGACGATCTGCGCGACCGCACTCGGCCCCTGCACCGCGGTATTGCGAATCTCGAACCGCACCGCCGGCCATCGCCCGGCGGCCACCGAGGTCACGTCCTTCTCGGCCGCGCTGGCCCGCCCGGTGATCAGCCCGATGGTGTTGGGCAGGAACGGCAGTGGCCGCTTGAGCCGCTCGTCGAATAGTCCCTCGGCGGCGAGCGCCTTGCGCAGCATCTCGATCCGGGCCAGCAACTCACCCAGGCCGACAGCGCGAATCTCGCTGAGCCGCAAGGAGAACGTTCCGCGTCCGGTGTAGAAATCCGGCTTGCCGCGCACCACCACCTGGGTGCCCTCGGTCAGCTTCACCGGCGCCCGCTGCACGAGATCGCGCGAGCAGGTCACGGTCATCGACATGTCGGCGGCCGGGTCACGCAACACCATGAACACGGTGTTGGAGGTGTTTCGGGCGTTGATCTGGGTCAGCTGCCCTTCCACCCAGATGCTGCCCAACCGGTCGATCCAGCCCTTGACCCGGATGGCCACCGCACGGACCGGAAACGGGTTCTCCGCGGAAGTCCCCGGCTCGGCCGTCACTTGGCGGTCGCGCGGGTGATCCTGTTGGCCAGCAGCGTCTGGAACGGAGCCCGGGCCTTGCCGTCCTCCTCGTAGGCCAGCAGCGCCCGCAGATCGGGCACGCTCAGCGAGGTCATCCGGGCGCGCAGCTGGGCCAACGTCAGTGAGTCATAGTCCAGGTCGGCGACGACCTGCGGTGCGGCCCCACTCTTGGCGGCCGGTGCGGCACTCTTCGCGGTGGCCTTCTTGGGCCTGGCCCTCTTCGCGGGCGCCGCGACGTCCTCGATCGGGTCGGTCACCGAGTACAGCGCGAACCGGCCCTCGGTACGACGGTCGCCGTCATTGGCGGGCTCGGACTCCAGGTCCTCGTCGAAGGTCGCCCAATCCGGCTGCTCCTCCTTGGGCGGGAAGATCATCTCCAGTGCTGAGTCGCCCTTGATCACGAGATCGGCCAGGTCCTGCTGAACCTTCATCACGATCCCCGCGACGGTGCTCGCCACCGTCATCGGGTACATCAGGATGGTCTGCGGGAGCCTGCGCGTCTCCTCGATGGCGATCACGGCGGCGCCGACCAGCAGACGGACCCCGTACGGTGCTGTTGCCATGGGCACCAGAGTACGGCCCGACCCGTCCGGATCGGAGAGAACGTACGCTGATCCCATGCCGCCGACCGTCGACATGGGGATGCCCGGCACCACC
The DNA here is from genome assembly GCF_017853185.1 of Mycolicibacterium sp. Classification (GTDB taxonomy): domain Bacteria; phylum Actinomycetota; class Actinomycetes; order Mycobacteriales; family Mycobacteriaceae; genus Mycobacterium. The sequence continues at coordinate 12,256 of NZ_JAFMJZ010000082.1, read as the reverse complement.
GATTCAGCCGCCGGGTCTGCCGGTAAGCGGGTCCTGCTCGCTGAACCGCGCGGATACTGCGCCGGCGTCGATCGCGCCGTCGAGACCGTTGAACGCGCCTTGGAGAAGCACGGCGCCCCGGTCTACGTCCGCCACGAGATCGTGCACAACCGCCACGTGGTCGAGACGCTGGCCAAGGCCGGTGCCGTGTTCGTGGACGAGACCGACGAGGTGCCGGAGGGTTCCACCGTGGTGTTCTCCGCCCACGGCGTGGCCCCGACCGTGCACGAGACCGCCGCCGAGCGGAACCTCCAGGTGATCGACGCGACCTGCCCGCTGGTGACCAAGGTGCACAACGAGGTCAAGCGGTTCGCCCGCGAGGACTACGACATTCTCCTGATCGGCCACGAGGGCCACGAGGAGGTCGTCGGCACCGCCGGCGAGGCGCCCGAGCACGTTCAACTGGTCGACGGGCCCGGTGGCGTGGACGGCGTCACCGTGCGCGACGAGAGCAAGGTGATCTGGCTGTCGCAGACCACTCTCAGCGTCGACGAGACCATGGAGACCGTGCAGCGACTGCGGGAGCGGTTCCCCACGCTGCAGGACCCCCCCAGCGACGACATCTGCTACGCCACCCAGAACCGGCAGGGCGCGGTCAAGGCGATGGCGCCGGACTGCGATCTGGTGATCGTGGTCGGCTCCCGCAACTCGTCGAACTCGGTGCGACTCGTCGAGGTGGCGCTGGGCGCCGGCGCCGATGCGGCCTATCTGGTCGACTATGCCGAGGACATCGACCCGGCCTGGTTTGACGGTGTCAACACCGTCGGGGTGACGTCGGGGGCCTCGGTGCCGGAGATCCTGGTGCGCGGGGTGCTGGATCGATTGGCCGAATTCGGTTACGGCACAGTGCAAACCGTGACGACGGCTAACGAGACCACGGTGTTCGCGCTGCCCCGCGAGATTCGTCCCCCTCGCCGCTAACGGCGCGGACGGTCTTCCGGGTCGACGGAGTCGCGATAACGCACCCGGGACACCGGGTGGTGGGTTCCGCTCGCACCGCCGGGCGCGGGTCGCCGGCGCGGCGGATCAGCCGGGTAGTCGTAGGGATCCTGGTAGGGCTCCCGGTATGACTCGTACCCGCGGCCGGGCTGCGGATAGGACTCGAAGCGGCTGTCCCGGTTGCGTTCGCGCGGCGGGGGAGTGCGCCGGTCACCCTCGCGGGGTCGGCGCGCCCGGGGATCGGCGTCGCGGCCGGAACCGCGGGGCGGTTGGCGGCGCGGACGCGGCGCGGGGTCGTACCCGGGGTCGTATTCGGCTTCCCGGGGTGGCCGCGCCTGACGGGACCGCGTCGGCTCACCTCGCTGGCCACGTTCGGGACGCTGGGACCTTTGCGGGCGTTGGGGCCGCTCGGACCGCTGGGGCCGTTCCGGCCGCTGCTGCCTCGGGGGACGCGGCGAGCGACCTGTCGAACGCGCGCCGTGCCGCGGTTCCCCGTCGGTGGCGGGACGGGTCAACGCGGCGAACCGCGCGGCGAGCCCGGCGAACATGCCAGGTTGCGCCGTCTCGGGTGCCTCATGTGCACCTGCGGTGGGCGAGTGATCCCGACCCACCGAGAAATACCAGCGGCCCAACCCGATCACCAGCACGGTGGCCGAGGTGAACAGCATCAGCGGGAAGCGCTCGATCAGCGGGTATCCGCAGGTGATCAGCACATCCTTGAGCCCTGCGAAGGCGGAGCCGTGGAGCAGGAAATACCCGAGGGGCACCGCGACGAACAGCAGCAGGGGCGGCTGGATCACCGCGGTGAAGATGCCGCTGTGCCGCACGGCCAGCACCGCGGCGATACAACCCAGGGCGTAGAAGGCGGCGAAGACGAAGCCGAGTTCGGTGTGGCCGGAACCGGCTTCGAAGGCGAAACCGGCCAGCGTCGCGCTGATCGCGATGAGTACCGCAGCCCACGGCGGCACACCCGCGATTCCGGGGTGCGCGGAACGCTGATCTGCGGCGAAAGCCGCGCTGGTCCGCTGAGCTGGCACCCCTAGACCGTACCGGCTCAACCTGCTGACGGGCTGCCAGCGCGGCCCGCGGCGTGCCTGCTCCTAGACTCTTGACCCTGTGAGCCTCAGCCTTGGAATCGTCGGTCTGCCCAACGTCGGGAAATCCACCCTGTTCAATGCGCTGACGCACAACAACGTGCTGGCAGCCAACTACCCGTTCGCCACCATCGAGCCCAACGAGGGCATCGTGCCGATGCACGATCCCCGGCTGGACAAGCTGGCTGAGATCTTCGGCTCGGAGCGGATCCTCCCCGCCCCGGTGACCTTCGTCGACATCGCCGGCATCGTCAAAGGCGCCTCCGAGGGGGCCGGGCTGGGCAACAAGTTCCTGGCCAACATCCGCGAGTGCGACGCCATCTGCCAGGTGGTGCGGGTCTTCGCCGACGACGACGTCGTCCACGTCGACGGCAAGGTCGACCCGCGTGCGGACATCGAGGTGATCGAGACCGAACTGATCCTGGCCGATATGCAGACCCTGGAGAAGGCCGTGCCGCGGCTGGAGAAGGAAGCCCGGAACAACAAAGAGCGCAAGCCGGTGCATGAGGCGGCGGTGGCCGCGCAGGCGGTGCTCGATTCCGGGACGACGTTGTTCGCCGCCGGGTCGAAGGTGGACAGTGCGCTGTTGCGCGAGCTGAACCTGTTGACCACCAAGCCTTTTCTGTACGTGTTCAATGCCGACGAGTCGGTGCTCGGTGACGAGGCCAAGGTCGCCGAGTTGCGTGCCATGGTCGCGCCCGCGGACGCGGTGTTCCTCGATGCCAAGATCGAATCGGAACTCCAGGAACTCGACGACGAGTCGGCGGCCGAACTGCTGGAGTCGATCGGGCAGACCGAACGCGGCCTGGATGCCTTGGCGCGCGCCGGATTCCACACTCTCAAGCTGCAGACCTATCTGACCGCCGGGCCGAAGGAGGCCCGCGCCTGGACGATCCACCAGGGCGACACCGCACCCAAGGCGGCCGGGGTGATCCACACCGACTTCGAGAAGGGCTTCATCAAGGCCGAGGTGGTCTCCTTCGACGATCTGGCCGAAGCGGGCTCGATGGCCGCGGCGAAGTCCGCCGGCAAGGTGCGCATCGAGGGCAAGGACTACGTCATGCATGACGGCGACGTGGTCGAGTTCCGGTTCAATGTTTAGCCGCTAACCAAGGAGTGCTCCGCAATGTCAGATCAGTTGCCGCCGTGCCCGGCGTGCGGTGAGGCGTTCTCCTACGAGCAGGGTGCTCTCCTGGTGTGCCCGATGTGCGGTCACGAATGGTCGGCTGATGAGGCCTCCGATGTCGATTCGGTGCACGCCGGGGCCGCAGTCAAGGATGTCGCGGTCGGGGACGCCACGGTCAAGGACTCCGTCGGCAACGTCCTCGCTGACGGAGACACCGTGATCGTCGCGACGACCGTCAAGGTCAAGGGCGGCGGTGGCGGGGTCATCAAAGCCGGCACGAAGGTCCGTGGAATCCGGCTCATCACCGACGGCGTCGGCGACCACGACATCGACGCAAATGTCCCTGGTTTTGGTCGCATGCAGCTCAAGTCGAGTGTGGTCAAGAAGGTCCTCTGAACGCGGTGCGGCGATGGATGTGAGCCGACACCTGCTGGTGAACTACATCTGGATCGACGCCGACAGCATCACTGTCGGCGCGACAGACGACGAGCGCTGGGGTTGGGAGCTGGAGGACGGCTACTCCGGCGGTGATGCCTTCTCATTCGTCCAGGCGACCATCGCAAGTCCCGAAGGTTCGGCGCCGATTGAGACCGTCACGTTTCTAATCAAGCCGGGCTATGAACCCCACCGAACGTTGGCGGAACGCGCCGTAGGGCAGCTCTGCGCCATCGCGTGGGAGATCAAGAACCGTGGCCTCACCTCGGCAGCCGCCAGTGAACTCTTCTTCGGAAGAGTTCTGGGGCATTAGCGGTCCTACTGCCAGAACATGCCGATCCCGGCCGCCAGCAACAGCAGCGCGCCGACGGTGATGAAGACCGGCCGCGCAGGCGGCTCGTTCGAGCGGCGCTGACGGGCCATGCCCATGCCGATCAGTGCGCCCAGGAACACCAGGATCACCAGTTTCGCGACGATCTTCGGGTAATTGAGTTCGACGCCCGCCGGCCACGGCGCCGCCAGCGCGAGGCCGGTCAGGAAGGACAGCGCCAACCCGACGTTCATCACCGCGGTGAATGCGAAGCGACGTGCGGCCGCCTCGGCCACCCAGGCTCCGAAGGTCACCGCGAATCCGATGATGTGTCCGAAGACGACGATCTCGCGCAGCAGTTCCACCATCGCAGGGTATTCGGCGCAATGCCAGAATGGCCGGATGAACATGCTCCTGCGTGGCATCGCCGTGACGGCGGCTGTCCTGACGGTCGCAGGTTGTCGTGCGCCCGCATCGGAAACCGCCCCAGTCGCACCACCGGACGCCGGCACCACCTCGGCCGCCGCGCCGTCCCCGCAGGCGGCGGTACTGGGCACCACGCTGACCGTCACCGACGCCGCCGGCGCCGCGGCCTACACGGTGGGCAATCTGCGGCCGGTTCCCGTTGACGCACAGATCCTTCCGGCCAGGGGTGCGATGTACGCGGTGGACGTCACCATCGACGCGCAGTCCGGTGTCGTGGTCTACAACGGTTTCTACTTCGTCGCCCGTGCACAGGACGGCTCGACCATCGCCCCGATGGTCGGAGCGGTGAAGCCGGGTATCAACGCCGGGCAACTCGGTTCCGGTCGGAGCATCGAGGGCCATGTCGCATTCGACGTTTCCCCCGGGCAGTCGATCACCCAGGTCGCGCTTCGTGATCCGAAGGGTAAAACGGTCGCGGTGTGGGGCGCCGCTTAGCGGGTGACGAATGCGACGACGGCCTCGCTGAAGGCGTCGTTGTCATCACCTGCTGCGGTGTGCCCGGCGTCGGAGAGTTCGACGAACTGCGCACTTGGGACCTTCGCCAGAAAGTCCTGCACGCCTTGAGGACTCACCACATCGGAGAGCTTCCCGCGGATCAGCAGGATCGGGATTTGCAACTCGATGGCCGCCGCTTCAAGCTTCTCGACGTCCGCGAAAGGGTCGTCGTTGATGCCGCTGACGAAAGCCGGATCCCAGTGCCAGTGCCAACGTCCCTCGCGGTGCCGGAGGTTCTTCTTGAGCCCGTCGAGGTTTCGTGGCCGCTTGCGGTGCGGCAGGTAAGCCGCGATGGCATCGGCGGCGTGCTCCAATGTCTCGAAGCCGTGAACGTGGCTCGTCATGAAGTCGCGGATGCGGTGGGTGCCCTCCGACTCGAAGCGGGGCACCACGTCGACGAGCACGAGCCCCGACACCTTCCGCGGACCGGCCTTGCGCGCCGCCACGATCCCGGTCAGCCCGCCCATGCTGGCGCCGATCAGCACCACCGGCCGGCCGATCTGATCGAGCACCGCGGCGACATCGCGGGCCAGAGCGTCGACGGTGTACTCACCGCCCGGCGCACGGTCGCTGTCACCATGGCCCCGGGCATCCAGGGCGATCACGTGGAAGCCGTGTTCGGCGAGAACGGCCCCGGTGTTCTTCCAGGAAAACCGGTTCTGCCCGCCGCCGTGAAGCATCAGGATGGTGGGCCGGTCGAGATCCGCGCCGCTGCGGTTCCACTCGTCGCCTACCAGGGTCAGCCCCCCGTCACCGTGGAACGTGACAGTGGACGGATCGGCGGTCATCCTCTGCACGCTACCCGGGCGGTAGCCTCGGTCCGGTGAGTGACCTTCCGGCAGCGATGGTGCCGCAGCGCCGCCGGATCGCCATCGCGGCACTGGCGACTCTGATCGTGGTGACCGGTTGGCTGGCCTACCGCGACTACTCCGTCCGGCAGGCCGAACATCGCCGCCAGGAGATGGTGACGGCGGCACGACAGGGCGCACTGAGCCTGACCACGATCGATCACGAGCATGTCGACGACAACGTGCAGCACATTCTGGATTCGTCGACCGGGAGCTTTCGGGACGACTTCGAGCAGCGCGCCAAACCCTTCGCCGATGCCGCCCGCAAGGCGCAGTCCAAGTCGGTCGGCACGGTGACCGCGGCCGGCATTGAGTCGGACGGAGGTGAACAGGGTCAGGTCCTGTTGGCGATGACGGTGATGACATCGAACGGCGGTGTGCCCGAACGCCTACCGAAGGCGTGGCGGATTCGGGTCACGGTGTCGCAGACCGGCGATGGTTTCAAGGTCTCCCAGGTGGAGTTCGTCCCATGAGGCTTCGTGAAGTAGGACTCAGCCGCGAACGGTTGCGGGAATATGCCCTTCCCGGAGTGGCCCTGCTTCTGGTGATCGCCGGCATCTGGCTGTCCTGGGACACCTCGTCGCGCCGCGATGCCGAACGCGCCGGTCAGGATGCGATGCAGGCCGCCGGTGACTCGATCGTCGCGATGCTGAGCTATCAGCCGGACACCGCCGAGGCAAGTCTCAACGATGCCCGCACCCGGCTCACCGGCAAGTTTCTGGACGACTACACCCAACTGATCCAGACCGTCGTGGTGCCCGGCGCCAAGCAGGACCGCATCACGGCGGCGGCGAAAGTTCCTGCCATCTCGGTGGTCTCGGCAGATGAGGACCACGCGGTGGTGCTGGCATTCGTCGACCAGACCCTCGCCGAGGGCACCAAACCCGCGACTCTCACCACCTCGAGCGTGCGGGTGAGTCTGGAAAAGGTGGACGGCCACTGGTTGATCGCCGCGTTTGATCCGATTTAGCGTTTGATCCGGTTTAGGAGGCGATGATGGAAGAACCACGAGTGCTCGAGGTCGAGGCGCCGGCCGTGCGGTTGACGGCACTGACCTGGGGGCCCGACGACGGCCCGATTGCGTTGCTGCTGCACGGATTTCCCGATACGCCGCACGGCTTCCGAACGCTCGCGCCGCACCTGGTCGCTGCCGGCTATCGGGTCGTCGCCCCGTTCATGCGCGGCTACGCGCCGTCGGGCCTGCCCAGTGATGGGGCGTATCACATCGGCGCACTCATGGACGACGCCCTACGGGTGCACGCGGCGTCCAACCCGACTGCCGACGACGTGGTGATCGGTCACGACTGGGGAGCGTGTGTGGCCAACGGGCTTGCGGCCATGCCGGACAGCCCCTTTCGCAAGGCGGTGATCATGTCGGTGCCGCCGTCGCCGACCCTGCGACAGTCTGCCGGCGAGGTGCTGCCGCTGTTGCCGGCGCAGCTTCGCCGCAGTTGGTACATGGGCTATTTCCAGCTGCCGTTCGCGCCGGAGCGCTCCGGTTCGTGGATCGTGCCGCGACTGTGGCGCCGTTGGTCGCCGGGCTACCAGGCGACTGAGGACATCGGGCATGTGATGGCGGCCATCGGTGCGCCGGACCGCTGGCGTGCGGCGCTCGGACCGTACCGGGCCACGCTGCGTTTCCGTCGTCCGCCGGCGCAGTACGCCGCCTTGCACCGCTGGTGGACCGAGGCGCCGCAACTGCCCACCCTGTACCTGCACGGGGTCGACGACGGTTGCATGACAGCCGAATTCACGCCCCTGGTCCGTCCGGTGCTGCCACCCGGAAGCGATGTCGGCGTCGTGCCGCGCGCCGGGCATTTCCTGCAACTCGATCAGCCCGATGAGGTCGGCCGCCGGATCGTCGAGTTCCTGCGCTAATTCAAACCCGGATGGTTGCGCGCCAGCAGTGCGACCATCAGCCGCCGCGGCGCGAGGTGATAGAAGGCCGCGGCCGCCCGGTTCAGCCGGCCGGGAATGATCACCGCCTGTCCCGCAGCCAGCCCGTCCAGGCCCGCGCGGGCCACATCGTCGGCTGCGACCCACATCGGTTTGGGCAGTATTTTCTCGGCGTCGGCCATCGAGAACCCGGCCGACTCCCCGAATCCGGTGTGTACCGGCCCCGGGCACAACGCGCTCGCCGTCACGCCGGTCCCGCGCAGTTCGCCGCGCAGCGCATGGGTGTAGGACAGCACGAACGCCTTCGATGCCCCGTAGACGGCCTGACCGGGCAGCGGCCCGAAGGCACCGACCGAGGCGACGTTGAGCACCGCGCCACTGCCCCGGGCCACCATCGCGGGCAGGAACCGTGCGCACAGGTCGACCACCGCGGCGACGTCGACCTCGATCTCGTTGAGTTCGGCGGCCGGATCGGCCGACTGCTGCGGTCCCATCGTGGTCAGACCGGCACTGTTGATCAGCACGTCGACGTGCAACCCGAGTTCGGCGACCCGCAACGGCAGGGCGGCGCGGTCCTCGCGAACTGAAAGATCAGCCGGCAGAACCGAACTCTGCGAACCTAATTCCGCGGCGAGATCGGCCAGCCGGTCGGCGCGGCGGGCCACCAGGATCACATGCCGTCCGCGCCGGGACAGTTCGCGGGCTAACTCGGCGCCGATGCCCGACGAGGCGCCGGTAACCAGTGCGGCCTGCTGCATGAGCGGATCGTAGCCTGACATCTATGCGGGTGATGGCGGCTGCCGATGCGCAACTGCTATGGCTGTCGGCGACGATGCCCAACGACCAGTTCCTGCTCTACGCCTTCGACGGCGAGGTGGACTCGTCCGCGATCGGCGAGGTCGCGGCCCGGGCCCGGGCCTGTGATGAACTCAGGCTGCGGGTGCGTGACGACCACCGGTGGCGGTATCCGCGCTGGGTGGCTGGCGACGTCGATCCGGAGCAGTTCGTGGCGCACGGGGCACGGGACTGGCAGGGCTGCCTGGACGCGCTGCCGGGGCTGGACGCCCTTGATGTGCAACGGATGTCCTGGCGGCTGCATGTCTTCCCGCCGAACGTCGTGGTGGTGCAGATGTCGCACGCGCTGGGAGACGGCAACAGGTCGGCGGCGCTGGCGGCGGTACTGCTGGGCAGGCCGGGTCGGCTGCCGGTGGTCCCGGACACCGGGCGTGGATTCCTGCCCTGGCGCGCACTGGTTGCGGCAAGGGCGCACCGGCAGTTGGTCGCCGACACCGACGACGGAGTGGTGGCCCGGCCGGCCGGCACCAGGCCTGCCCTGAGTGTCAACGAGCGCCCGCAGTCGTCGCCGGCGTTGCGCACCCTGGTCCTCGACCGCCACCGCCTTCACCGCCCCACCGTGACCGTCGCCGCCCTGGTGGCGATCTCGGAAGCCTTGGGCGGATATCTCGCGGAGAGGGGTGAGGACACCGGCCGGCTCGGCGCCGAGGTCCCGATGTCCCTGCCGAAGATGAACTCCAACAACAACTTCCGCAACGTCGGCGTCGGCCTGTACCCGGAGCTGAACCGGGATGACCGTGCCGCGCGGATCGGAGCGGAACTGGCGTCGCTGCGCCGCCGGGGCGAGCATCCGGCAATGCGGGCGTCGGCGGCCGCGTTCGCCGCGGTGCCGGCCCCGCTGTTGCGCTGGGGGATGGGCAAATTCGACCCGACGGTCCGCGCATCGGAGGTCACCGGCAACACCGTGGTGTCCAGCGTGAACCGCGGCCCGGCGGATCTGACCTTCGGTGGCCGGCGGGTGCTGTTCACCGCCGGCTATCCGGCGCTGTCGCCGATGATGAGCCTGACCCACGGCGTGCACGGCATCGGCGACACCGTCGCGGTCAGCGTGCACGCCGATTCCGGCAACGTCGACGTCGATGGCTATCTCGACCGGTTGACCCATGCCCTAGGTTGTCAGCCGTGACTGCCTATGACTTGAATGCCTACGGCTTGGATGCCTATGACTTGGGCCTGCTCATCCTGCGGCTCGTTCTCGGACTGACCATGGCCGCCCATGGCTACAACAAGTTCTTCGGTGCGGGCGGTCTGACCGGCACCGCCGGATGGTTCGACAGCATCGGCATGCGGCCCGGCATGCTGCACGCCCGGCTGGCGGCCGGCACCGAGATGGCGACCGGCCTGGGCCTGGCGGTGGGGCTGTTCACCCCGGTCTGTGCGGCGGGCTTCGTCGCCCTCATGCTGGTAGCCGCCTGGACGGTGCACCGGGGCAACGGCTTCTTCATCGTCAAAGAGGGCTGGGAGTACAACCTGGTACTGGCCGCGGCGGCGGTCGCCCTCGGGGCGCTGGGCGCCGGACGGTTCAGCCTCGACAGTCTGTTGTTCAAGAGTGGCGGCCTCTACCAGTACCTGCACGGCTGGTGGGGTCTAGCCATCGCACTGGGCCTCGGTCTGGCCGGGGGCATCGGCCAGTTGGCGATCTTCTACCGCCCGCCGGTCAAAACCGGCTAAGAAAGGCATATGGGTTTTCTCGCGCAGGACGTCCCCGTCATCGACTTCGAGGAGTGGAGCAAGGGGACGCGGGCGGAGAAGATCCGGCCGATGGCCCGGCACTGGGCCGAGGCCGGCTTCGGCGCCCCGGTGGCGCTACACCTGTTCTACGTGGTCAAGATCCTGGCCTACATCGGAGTCGCGGCGTGGATCAACCGCGGCCATTCCTGGACCGAGCCGATCGTCTTTCAGAAGGTCGTGCTCTACACCATGCTCTTCGAGGTCGTCGGATTCGGATGTGGCTTCGGCCCGCTGAACAACCGGTTCTTCCCGCCGATGGGTTCGGCTCTGTACTGGCTGCGGCCCAACACCATTCGGCTGCCACCGTGGCCGGGCCGGGTCCCGTTGACCAAGGGTGACAACCGCGAACCGATCGACATCCTGCTCTACGCCGTGCTGCTCGTCGTCCTGGTGATCGCGCTGTTCTCATCGGGGACTGCGACGGGCCTGCTGCCCGTCTGGCAGCCGGTGGCGGTGCTGATCCTGCTGGCGCTGATCGGGCTGCGCGACAAGGTCATCTTCCTGGCCGCCCGCGGCGAGGTGTACGCGCCGTTCGTGGCCGCCTTCCTGTTCGGCGGGATCAACGTCATCATCGCCGCGAAGCTGGTCTGCATGGCGATCTGGCTGGGCGCCGGCGCCTCGAAGCTCACCCGGCACTTCCCGTTCGTGGTGTCGACGATGATGTCCAACAGTCCCGTGTTGCGGGCCCGTGCGCTCAAGCGCAGGTTCTTCCGCGACTTCCCCGAGGATCTGCGCCCCGGCTGGCCGGCGAAGTTGGTCGCACATCTGAGCACCGCGATCGAACTGCTGGTCCCGTTGGTGCTGCTGTTCTCCCACGGTGGCTGGCCGACCGCGATCGCGGCGACCGTCATGATCTGCTTCCACTTCGGCATCCTGTCGTCGATCCCGATGGGGGTGCCGCTGGAGTGGAACGTCTTCATGATCTTCGCGGTGCTGTCACTGTTCGTCGGGCACGCCGACGTCCGGCTGACCGAGATGACCAACCCGCTTCCGGTGCTGCTGTTCGCCGCTCTGGCGATCATGGTGATCGCCGGAAACCTGTTCCCGCAGAAGATCTCGTTCCTGCCCGGCATGCGGTACTACGCCGGCAACTGGGACACCACGCTGTGGTGCGTCACGCCCTCGGCCGAGCAGAAGATCGAACGCGGCATCGTGGCGATCGCCAATATGCCGGCCGCGCAACTGGAGAAGTTCTACGGCAGCAAGGAGGCCGCCCAGATCCCGATCTACATGGGCTACGCCTTCCGCGGTTTCAACACCCACGGACGGGCGCTGTTCACCTTGGCGCACCGGGCCATGGCGGGCCGGGATGAAGAGGCCTACTCGGTGACCGACGGGGAGCGGATCTGCAGCATGGCGCTCGGCTGGAACTTCGGCGACGGCCACATGCACAACGAGCAGCTGATCGCCGCCCTGCAGCGTCGCTGCCACTTCGAACCCGGGGAGGTGCGGGTGGTGCTGCTCGACGCCCAGCCCATCCACCGTCAGACCCAGCACTACCGGCTGGTGGACGCGGCCGGCGGTCAGTTCGAGAGCGGCTACGTCACCGTCGACGACATGGTTGCCAGCCAGCCCTGGGAGGACGACCTGCCGGTTCATCCCGACACCCGGCCTGTCCAGAGTTGACCAAACGGTTGGTTGGTCGTCAGAATCGGAACAGAATCTCAATCCAGATGAGGAGAAGTCCATGGCGGAAGCGGTAATTGTCGAGGCAGTGCGGGCGCCGGTCGGTAAGCGCAACGGCGGTCTGTCCAATGTGCACCCGGCCGAGTTGTCGGCCCAGGTGCTCAACGGCCTGGCCCAGCGCGCCGGAATCGACCCGGCGATCGTCGACGACGTCATCTGGGGCTGCGTCATGCAGGCCGGCGAGCAGGCCCTCGACATCGCCCGCACCGCGGTCCTGACGGCCGGCTGGCCGGAGACCATCCCGGGCGTGACCGTGGACCGCCAGTGCGGATCCAGCCAGCAGTCGGTGCACTTCGCCGCCGCCGGTGTGGTGGCC
>NZ_JAFMJZ010000240.1 GCF_017853185.1 Mycolicibacterium sp. | reverse complement strand
GGCATCCTCGATGCGGTGCTTGCGCTCCTTGAGCTCCACCTCGGTGGCCGCGCCGGCCTTGATCACCGCAACACCGCCGGCCAGCTTGGCCAGACGCTCCTGCAGCTTCTCGCGGTCGTAGTCCGAATCGCTGTTCTCGATCTCGCTGCGGATCTGGGCGACCCGGCCGGCGATGGCCTCCGAGTCACCGGCGCCCTCGACGATGGTGGTCTCGTCCTTGGTGACGACGACCTTGCGGGCCTGGCCGAGCAGCGAGACGTCGGCGGTCTCCAGGGACAGACCGACCTCTTCGCTGACGACCTGACCACCGGTGAGGATGGCCATGTCCTGCAGCATCGCCTTGCGGCGGTCACCGAAGCCCGGGGCCTTGACGGCGACGGACTTGAAGGTGCCGCGGATCTTGTTGACCACCAGGGTGGAAAGGGCCTCGCCCTCGACATCCTCGGCGATGATCAGCAGCGGCTTGCCGGACTGGATGACCTTCTCCAGCAACGGAAGCAGATCCTTGACGGTCGAGATCTTCGACGACACCAGAAGGATGTAGGGATCCTCCAGGACCGCCTCCTGGCGCTCCGGGTCGGTGACGAAGTAACCCGAGATGTAGCCCTTGTCGAAGCGCATGCCCTCGGTGAGCTCGAGCTGCAGGCCGAAGGTGTTGGACTCCTCGACGGTGATGACACCCTCGTTGCCGACCTTGTCCATGGCCTCGGCGATCAGGTCGCCGATGGTCTGGTCGCCGGCGGAGATTCCCGCGGTGGCAGCGATCTGCTCCTTGGTCTCGACCTCCTTGGCCGACTTCAGCAGCGTCTCGGTGATCTTCTCGACGGCCTTCTCGATGCCGCGCTTGAGGCCGAGCGGGTTGGCGCCGGCCGCGACGTTGCGCAGACCTTCGCGAACCAGGGCCTGAGCCAGCACGGTGGCCGTGGTGGTGCCGTCGCCCGCGACGTCGTCAGTCTTCTTGGCGACTTCCTTGACCAGCTCAGCGCCGATCTTCTCGTACGGATCCTCGAGCTCGATCTCCTTGGCGATGGAAACGCCGTCATTGGTGATCGTGGGAGCGCCCCACTTCTTCTCGAGGACCACGTTGCGACCCTTGGGGCCGAGGGTGACCTTGACCGCGTCAGCGAGGGCGTTCAGACCCCGCTCCAGGCCGCGGCGCGCCTCTTCGTCGTACGCAATAATCTTGGACATTGCGAAGTGATTCCTCCGGTTGGGGGTTGCACGTCTTCGGCCGGAAACAGTGCCCGCGACGGACGACTGGAGAGTGCTCCGCGCTTGCGCGGCCTCCGGCCTCACCGTCCCGACCTAGCACTCACCGATCGCGAGTGCCAACGTCATTTTTAGCACTCTCCCCTATCGAGTGCAAGACGCGGGTGCCCTGTTCACCGGCCGCGAAATCGCCGGGCGTGATCCTTCTCACCGTTTCCGGAACGATTTGGGAAACCAAGGCCGGGGCGGCGAAAATCAGAACTGAGAGATAAGCGAACTTACGAAATGGAGCACCCATGTCGATCCTGAACACCGAGATCAAGCCGTTCCAGGCCACCGCCTTCCACAACGGCAAGTACGTCGACGTGTCCAATGACGACCTGAAGGGCAAGTGGGCGATCTTCTTCTTCTACCCGGCCGACTTCACCTTCGTCTGCCCCACCGAGCTCGGCGACATGGCCGACCTGTACGACGAGTTCTCCGAGCTCGGCGTCGAGGTCTACTCGGTCTCCACCGACACCCACCACGTGCACGCCGCCTGGCACAAGGCCTCCGAAACCATCGGCAAGATCAAGTACTTCATGATCGGCGACCCGTCGGGTGAGATCACCCGCAACTTCGACAACATGCGTGAGGGCCAGGGCCTGGCCGACCGCGGCACCTTCCTGGTGGACCCGGACGGCATCATCCAGTACCTGGAGATCACCCCCGAGGGCGTCGGCCGCAACGCCGCCGAGCTGCTCCGCAAGGTCAAGGCCGCCCAGTACGTGCGCAGCCATCCGGGCGAGGTCTGCCCGGCCAAGTGGGAAGAGGGCGAGGACACCCTGGCCCCGTCGATCGATCTCGTCGGCAAGATCTAGTGCTCGACGCCGCCACCACCACACAACTCACCACGCTCCTCGAGAAGGTCACCCAGCCGATCGAGCTGGTGGCCTCCCTGGACGACGGACCCCAAGGACTGTCACCCAAGTCGGCTGACCTGGAGGCCTTCCTCGAGGAGACCGCGGCGCTGTCGGACAAGGTGACCTACCGGCGCGCCGACGACGACGCACGTCGTCCGTCGTTCCGCATCGAGCGCACCGGCACCGACATCGCCGGAAGAAAAGTGCAAGTGCAGTTCGCCGGCATCCCGATGGGGCATGAGCTGAGCTCGTATGTGCTGGCCCTGCTGCAGGTCGGTGGGCACCCGGTGAAGGTGTCCGATGAGGTGGTGGCGGCGATCGCCGCTCTGGACGGCGATTACAAATTCGAGACCTACATGTCGCTGACCTGCCAGAACTGCCCGGACGTGGTGCAGGCGATCAACACGATGAGCGTGATCAACCCGCGGATCGTCGCGACGGCGATCGACGGCGCGCTCTATCAGGACGAGATCGACGCCCGGAAGATCCTGGCGGTGCCGACGGTCTATCTCAACGGCGAACTCTTCGACTCCGGCCGGATGAGCATCGAGCAGATCCTGGCCAAACTCGACACCGGGGCAACCGCCCGCGCGGCCGAGAAGATGGCCGGCAAGGACCCGTTCGAGGTGCTGGTGGTCGGCGCCGGCCCGGCCGGGGCGACCGCGGCGATCTACGCCGCGCGCAAGGGAATCCGCACCGGCCTGGCCGCCGACCGTTTCGGCGGTCAGGTGCTCGACACCATGGCCATCGAGAACTTCATCTCGGTGCCGCACACCGAAGGCCCGAAGCTGGCCGCCGCGCTGGAAGCCCATGTGCGCGAGTACGAAGTCGACATCATGGGCGCCCAGCAGGCCGTCGAACTCACGCCGGCGGCCCAGCCTGGCGGCCTGGCCGAGGTGCGCTTCGCCAACGGGGCGACGCTGAAGGCCCGCACCGTGGTGCTGTCCACCGGCGCCCGCTGGCGGCTGATGAACGTGCCCGGTGAGCAGGAGTACCGCAACAAGGGCGTCACGTTCTGCCCGCACTGCGACGGCCCGCTGTTCAAGGGCAAGCGGGTCGCGGTCATCGGCGGCGGCAACTCCGGCGTCGAGGCGGCGATCGACCTGGCCGGCGTCGTCGGCCACGTCACGCTGCTGGAGTTCGACGACCGGTTACGCGCCGATGAGGTGCTGCAG
>NZ_JAFMJZ010000081.1 GCF_017853185.1 Mycolicibacterium sp. | reverse complement strand
CCAGACCTCGTATCACAGGGTTTTCTCCTCGTGTTCGCGGCCGACCACAGCAGTGGCCGGCCGGTGCCAATTGACGGGGAAGTAATGCCCATTCGCCGGACGGTCTAATCACCGACCGCCCGCTGGTTAGATAGCAGCCGTGACCGAAGGCGCGAACTTCACCGTTGAGGCCGAACTTCCCAACGGCCGCGGGCGCAGTGGTGTCATCCATACCCCGCACGGTGATATCCGTACGCCCGCCTTCATCGCCGTCGGCACCAAGGCCACGGTCAAGGCGGTGCTGCCGGAGACCATGGCAGACCTCGGCGCTCAGGCGTTGCTGGCCAACGCCTATCACCTCTATCTGCAGCCGGGTCCGGACATCGTCGCGGAAGCGGGCGGTCTGAGCGCCTTCATGAACTGGCCGGGTCCGACGTTCACCGACAGTGGCGGATTCCAGGTCATGTCATTGGGAGTCGGCTTCCGCAAGATCCTGATGGAGGATCCGGGCCGGGAACAGGCCGACGATCTGATCGCGAAGGGGAAGCAACGGCTGTCCCACGTCGATGACGACGGCGTCACTTTCACTTCGCACATCGACGGATCGTCCCACCGGTTCACCCCCGAGGTCTCCATCGGGATTCAGCACCAATTGGGCGCCGACATCATCTTCGCCTTCGACGAGTTGACCACTCTGCTCAATACCCGTGGCTATCAGGAGGAGTCGGTGCTGCGCACGCACGCCTGGGCGCAGCGCTGCCTCACCGAGCATCGCCGGCTCAGCGCTCTGGAAGCGGGTTCGAAGCCGCCGCAGGCACTGTTCGGGGTGGTGCAGGGCGCGAACTATGAAGATCTGCGCCGCCAGGCCTGTCGCGGTCTGGAGAGCATCGTCGATGAGGACGGTCGGGGCTTCGACGGGTACGGCATCGGCGGGGCGTTGGAGAAGCAGAACCTGGCCACCATCGTGGGCTGGTGCACCGAAGAACTGCCCGACACCAAACCACGTCACCTGCTGGGCATCAGTGAACCCGACGATCTCTTCGCCGCGATCGCGGCGGGTGCGGACACCTTCGACTGCGTGTCGCCGTCGCGGGTGGCACGCAACGCCGCCCTGTACTCGCCGGACGGCCGGTTCAACATCACCGGGGCGCGCTACAAAAGGGACTTCAATCCGATCGACGCGGAGTGCGACTGCTACACCTGTGCGCACTACACCCGCGCCTATCTCCACCACCTGTTCAAGGCCAAGGAGATCGTGTCGGCGACGTTGTGCACCATTCACAATGAGCGCTTCATCGTCCGGCTCGTCGACCGTATCCGCGAATCCATCGCCGCCGGGCGCTTCGAGGACCTGCGCGACGACGTCCTGGGCCGCTACTACCGCTCATGACGGGTGTGCGGGCGCGCAGGCACACCGTGTGGTGGGGCGGACTCGCCCTCATCGCTGTGCTGGGAATCGTTGCGGCGCTGGTGTTCTTCCGAAATCAGAGCGGCGACCAACGGGACAGGCCGCAGAACGAGGCCGCGAGCAGCGACTCCAGCCTGCTCGCGCTGACCTGGGGACCGAGCCTGTGCGCCGTGGACGCCTCGGTGCGTGGCTGCCGGACCGGCAATGTCGGCCGCAAGGGGCAGTCCTTCCTGCTGCACGGGCTGTGGCCGCAGCCGTCAACCGAGCAGTACTGCGGGGTCACCAAGCAGTCCGGAAAGCAGAAGGCCCCGGAACTGCCGGAGGATGTCCGGCAACGCCTGGCGGGGATGATGTCCGACGCTTCGGTGCTGGCGCCGCACGAGTGGTTCGCACACGGCACCTGCTCGGGCGTGACGGCCACCGAATACTTCAGCATCGCAACGACATTGACCACCCAGGCAACCGCTGTTCTCGACGCGGCATTCCGTGACGCGCAGGGACGCAAGCTGACGGTGCGCTCGGTGCGGGATCTCTTCGATGCCCGGTTCGGCGCAGGTTCCGGTGGACGGGTCGCGCTGGCCTGCCGGAAGGCTGAGGGACGGGGTGAGGTCGTCTACGAGGTCCGGCTGTCGCTTCCCTCCGTTCGCGACCTGCGCGCGGCCGGGTCCTCGCTGTCCCTCGGCGAGCAACTCGCCAAGGCGCCGCCGGTGCCCGCCGGTTGTGGCCAGGCTCGGGTGCCCTGATTGTCTTGGGCGGCCCTGATTGTCTTGGGGGGAATCGAGCGACGGGCACAATGGTCCGGTGACCGCCGAATCGCAGGATCTGCTGCTGCAACTGCTTGATCCCGCGCACCGCGCCGACCCGTACCCGGTGTACCGGAAGTTGCGGGAGGCGGCTCCGTTCGCGCGCCCGGAGAACAACCTGTGCGTCTTCGGCAGCTTTACCGACTGCGACGAGATCCTCCGGCACCCCTCCTCGTGCAGCGACCGGCTGAAGTCCACCACCGCCCAGCGTGCCGTCGCCGCCGGACAGCCGGCCCGCCCGTTCGGCGTCCCCGGCTTCCTCTTCCTCGACCCGCCGGACCACACCCGGCTGCGCCGGCTGGTCAGCAAGGCGTTCTCGCCCAAGGTGGTCCGGGCACTGGAACCCGAGATCGCCGGAATCGTCGAGGGACTGCTCGATGACGTCGAGCGCAACGGACGTTTCGAAGCGGTCGCAGATCTGGCCTATCCGCTACCGGTCGCCGTCATCTGCCGACTGCTCGGCGTCCCGATCGAGGACGAACCCCAATTCAGTGCGGCCTCAACTGTTTTGGCCCAGGGCCTGGACCCGTTCATCAGCTTCACCGGCCAGGCGCAGGGGATCGATGAGCGTCTGGAGGCGGGACTCTGGCTGCGCGGATACCTGCGGGATCTGTTGGGGCGGCGTCGCGACCATCCGGGCGACGATCTGATGTCCGCTCTGATCGCCGTCGAGGAGTCCGGCGATCAGCTCACCGAGGATGAGATCGTGGCGACCTGCAATCTGTTGCTGGTGGCCGGCCATGAGACGACGGTGAACCTGATTGCCAACGCGGTGCTCGCGATGCTGCGCCACCCGCAGTACTGGACGGCACTGAGCCGCGATTCCGGTCAGGCCCCGGGGATCGTCGAGGAGACGTTGCGCTACGACCCGCCCGTGCAACTGGTCGGGCGGGTCGCCGGCGCGGACATGACGATCAGCGGCATCGAGGTTCCCAAGGGGGACATCATGATGCTGCTGCTGGCCGCCGCTCACCGGGACCCGGCGGCCAACGAGCGTCCCGACGAGTTCGATCCGGCCCGGCCCACGATCCGCCACCTCGCGTTCGGCCTGGGCCCGCACTTCTGCCTTGGCGCACCGCTGGCACGGATGGAGGCGACCGTGGCGCTGTCGGCGGTCACCGAGAGATTCCCCGATGCCCGCCTCACTGTCGAGCCCACCTACAAGCCACATGTGACCCTGCGCGGCCTGGCCGGACTCGAGGTGAGCCTCTAACCGACTACTCGGCGTGGAAGATCCACGGCTCCCGTGGAAGCCGCGCCGGATCGAAACGGTCCAGCAGTTCGGCGGTGCCGGCCGCGGACGTGCCCAGCGACTCGGCGATCAAGGCGAACGTGCGCGCGGGCCCCAACTCGCCCAGGGTCACCGCCCCGTCCCGTTTGGCCAGCCGCTTACCTTCGGCATTGAGCACCAGGGGCACGTGGGCGTAGACCGGTTGCGGATAGCCCAGCAGTGCGGCCAGGTACGCCTGACGCGGCGACGAGGACAGCAGGTCGTCACCGCGCACCACCTGGTCGATGCCGGAGTGGGCGTCGTCCACGACGACCGCCAGGTTGTAGGCCGGAACTCCGTCGCCGCGACGGAGCACGAAATCGTCGACGACGCCGGTGTATCGACCGTGCAGCAGATCGGTCACGGTGTACTGCGAGACGTCGGCGCGCAATCGCAACGCCGGCGGCCGCCCCTGTTCCCGCCGGGCCGCGCGGTCCTCCTCGGTCAGCGTCAGGCAGGTACCGGGGTAGGCACCCTCCGGGGCGTGCGGCGCCCGGGGTGCGCTGAGGATGTCCTTGCGGCTGCAGTAGCACTCATAGACCAGACCCCGGTCGATCAGACCGTCGACCACCGCGTCGTAACGGTCGCGATGCGCCGACTGCCACTGCGGTTCCTCATCCCACGTCACCCCGATCGCGGCGAGGTCGGCGAGTTGCCGGTGCGCGATGTCGTCGTGCGTGCGGTCGTCGAGGTCCTCGACCCGAACCAGGAAGCGCCGCCCGGTGGAACGGGCGAACAACCAGGCCAGCAGCGCGGTACGCAGATTGCCGATGTGCAGATCGGCCGACGGGCTCGGCGCGAAACGGCCGGCGCCCGCAATTCCCACGTTGGCAATCTAACGTGGAAGGGGTGGACCTCCCCGTCATGCCTCCGGTGCAGCCGATGCTGGCCAAGGCCGCGACGGCGGTGCCCACCGAATCCGGGATGTGGTCGTTCGAGCCGAAGTGGGACGGCTTCCGCGCGCTGGTGTTCCGCGACGCCGACGAGGTGGTGATCCAGTCCCGCAACGGAAAGGACCTCGGCCGGTACTTCCCCGAACTCGTCGAAGCGGTGCGGGCCGAACTGGCGCCCCGTTGCGTGCTCGACGGTGAGGTCGTGGTGACGCGGGAGGCCGGCGGCCGGGTCCGGCTGGACTGGGATTCGCTGTCCCAGCGGATCCATCCCGCACAGAGCCGGATCCGGTTGCTCGCCGAGCAGACGCCCGCGCATTTCATCGGATTCGACGCCCTCGCCGTCGGGGACAGTCCGCTGATGGGGGAGCACTTCTCCAGCCGGCGTGCGGCTCTCGTGGACGCCGTCGGGGCAGGCCGATGGTGTCACGTGAGCCGGAACACCGAGGACCCTGAACTCGGATCGCGGTGGCTGGCGACGTTCGAGGGTGCCGGGCTGGACGGGGTGATCGCCAAACGTCTTGACGGACAGTATGTTCCGGGCAAGCGGGAGATGGTCAAGGTCAAACACGCTCGTGACGCGGACTGCGTGGCGATCGGTTACCGGGTCCACAAGAGCGGCGAGGGGGTCGGCTCCATCCTGCTCGGCCTCTACCGCGCGGATGGGGAACTTCAGATGGTCGGCGGCGCAGCGTCTTTCACCGTTAAGGACCGGATCGCTCTGCTGGCGGAACTCGAGCCCTTGGCCACCGGTGCTGTCAACGACGGCGAGCCGAGCAGATGGAACTCCGCCGCCGACAAGACCTGGATCCCGATCCGTCCGGAGAGGGTCGCCGAGGTGGCCTACGACCAGATGGAGGGAGAGCGGTTCCGTCACGCCGTTCGGTTCGTGCGGTGGCGTCCGGACCGCGATCCCGCCGGTTGCACCTTCGATCAACTCGACGTTCCACTGAGCTACGACCTCAACGACGTACTGGCGGAGGGCTGATGGCCGGGGCCGCCGAGGAGATCGACGTCGACGGCGTCGCAGTCCGAATCACCAACCGGGACAAGGTGTTCTTCCCGCTACTCGGCGCCGAGGGCACCAAGGGAAGACTCATCGACTACTACCGGACGGTCGGATCCGGGCCGATGCTGACGGCACTGCGCAACCGGCCCACGCACCTACAGCGGTTCCCCGACGGCATCGACGGCGAGCAGATCTATCAGAAGCGGGTTCCCGAGAAACATCCCGACTACCTCGAGATCTGCCGGGTCACCTTTCCGTCCGGGCGGACGGCGGACGCACTGATGCCCACCCATCCCTCCGCCATCGTCTGGGCCGCCCAGATGGGCGCCATCACCCTGCACCCGTGGCAGGTCCGCTGCCCGGACACCGACCACCCGGACGAACTTCGCATCGACCTCGACCCGCAGCCCGGAACCGGTTTCGCCGAGGCGCGCGCAGTCGCCGTCGACATCCTCAAACCGTTGCTCGACGAACTCGGACTGGTGGGCTACCCGAAGACCTCAGGCGGGCGGGGCGTGCACGTGTTCCTCCGGATCGCCGCCGACTGGGATTTCGTCGACGTCCGCCACGCCGGCATCGCGCTGGCCCGCGAGGTGGAACGCCGGGCTCCGGACCTGGTGACGACGTCATGGTGGAAGGAGGAGCGCGGCGAGCGCATCTTCATCGACTACAACCAGAACGCCCGGGATCGCACCTTCGCCGCGGCCTACTCGGTGCGGCCCACTCCGATCGCCACGGTGTCGACCCCGCTGACCTGGCAGGAACTGGCCGGGGCCGACACCCCCGACGATTACACGATGGCCACGGTGCCGGGCCTGTTGGCCCAACGGGGTGATCCGATGGCCGGACTGGACGCCGTGTCGCAGTCGCTGGAGCCGTTGCTGAACCTGGCGGCCGCCGACGCCGACCGCGGCCTGGGTGATCTGCCGTATCCGCCCAACTACCCGAAGATGCCCGGTGAACCCAAGCGGGTGCAGCCCAGCCGGGACGCGGACCGGAAGCCGAAAGGGCACTGAAGCAGTTAGCTGAGGGCCTATCGGCCCTGGTCCGTTCACAGGAAACTGTGGTAGACATTTAGGAAACATTCAGGCAGGACAAAGGGGTCTCAAGCCATGTCTCAAGCAACCCGCAAGCAACGCCGTCTGCAGCCGTACGCATGGCTGGGCGCCGGTGCGGTCACGCTTGGCATGGGCGCAGCGATGGTCGGTGGAGCGGCCGTCGCCGTCGCCGACACCGGGGCTGCCGGAGCTGATGCTTCGACCTCCTCGAACAGCGCCACCTCCTCGAACAGCGCCACCTCCTCGAACGGCGCCGCCTCCAGTGACGCTGCAAGCAGCTCGACTCCGGCCGGCACCCGCCGCGCACCCCGCGGTCCCCGCGGCGCCGCCGCCGCGGCGGGTAATGCCGCCCCGGCTCGTCAGAGCCGCACCGCGACGGCGGCGGTGCCCGCCCCGGCCGTCCCCGAGGTCGCCGTCCCCGGCGTCGCCGCCGCCGACACCGCCCCGGCAGGTGTCGCGGCGCCCACTGCCACTCCGGCAGCAGCTGCGGTCGCGCCCAGAACCCGGGCCCCGCGGCACGCTGCCGCCGCCGCGTCGTCCACCGCTGAGGCTGTCGTCACTGAGCAGAACACCGTCACCGCGCCCGCGGCTGCCATCGAGCCCGTCGATCCTCCCTACATTCCGAACAACATCGTGCCCGGATCGCACGTCGCGCTGGCGCTCAATGAGATCTCGGCCAGCCAGGCGACGCTGAATCAGGTGACGTGGGGCGCGGGCAACATCGCCGCCGGCATCGCCGCGATCGTCCCGCAGCTTTTCCTGGCCGAGGCGTCCCTGTCGCTGACGCTCTGGCAGAACAACATGCCCGCCGCCCAGCAGTTGGTCGCGAACACCGTCGGTGTCCCGATCATCCATCAGCTGACCGAGATCAACCTCTTCGTCACCGCGACCCTGCCGACCTTCGCTCAGTTCGGACTCAGCGGCGCGGCACTGTTCATGCCATTGGTGAGCCTGTTCGGTGCGGCCACCGCGCCGACTGAGCAACTCATCAGTAGTGCCCGCAGCGACGGAACCGTGTACGCCGTCACCCTGGTGCAGATGAAGTACGGCATCGAACCGGTGATCACGGCGACCATCGGGGGCGGTCCGCGCACCTCCCTGTTGGTCGACACCGGCTCGTCGGGTCTGGTCACCACGCTGGATCAGGTGGGGACTGGTGCGGTGGCCACCGACCAGACCGGCACCATCATCTACAGCGGCGCCAGCGACACACCGTTCACCTACCGCGTCTACGCCACCAACGTCGATTTCGGCGGCGGCGCAGTCGCCGGCACCACCTACGTCGACGTCATCGAGGACACCCCCGCGCAGGAGGCCGCCTTCAAGGAATTCGTGGCCTCCACCGGATCGAACGGGGTCCTGGGAACGGGTGCCGCAGCCGTCGGGCCCGGCCCCGGTTACATCCCGACCTCGCAGTTGCCGGGTGAGCTGAGCGACGGCTACCTGCTGAACGAGAACGTGTTCCTCGGGCTGTTCGGCGTGATGGTGTTCGGCCCCAACCCGTTCCCCGCCCGGGTGATCGTGCCGGGTTCGCCGTACGGCCAGCTCCAGGTTCAGGTCGGCAGCAACACCCCGCAGCCCGTCATCGACGCCATCATCGACTCCGGTGGCGTGTACGGAACCATGCCGAACTCACTGTTCCCCACCTTGCAGCCCGGCGATTACGTACCGGCCGGCACCAAGATCTCGGTCTACACCGAGGACGGTCAGACGCTGCTGTACTCCTACACCACCACGGCGGACAACGGCCCGACGATCGTTCCCGATGACCCGCTGGGGATGGACGTCAACACCGGCTACATCCCGTTCAACCAGCAGCTGATCTACACCGACTACAGCTCGGCGTACCCGAACGGCGCGACCGTCTTCAACCTCACCTGATCCGCTGCTGCGCCCCCGAAATTGCGCGGCCGCCACTGATTTCGAGATTCCTTAGGGAAATCTGAAATTAGTCTTTGTCTCGCTGGCAAAGACGGTTACTCTCCGGTCAAGTCACTTTGCTGGAGGGAAAACTCATGGCTGCTGCGCTTTTCGTTGGTCGGGTCGGTGGTTTGGCGGTGGCACTCGGTGTGGGTGCGGCTGTCTTCAACGGCGGAGTCGCCTGGGCGGACTCCGGATCGGCCGACTCGGGTTCACGGGGCGCCGGTGCCAC
Organism: Mycolicibacterium sp.; assembly: GCF_017853185.1. Lineage (GTDB taxonomy): Bacteria > Actinomycetota > Actinomycetes > Mycobacteriales > Mycobacteriaceae > Mycobacterium. Next base: position 6,128 of record NZ_JAFMJZ010000081.1, on the reverse strand, counting down.
CAACTCCGACGGAGCGAGCGCCTCGGCGCCGGCGCGCACCCGACGTGGAGGAGCGGCCAGCGCGGCCGCCGCCACCAAGAGCACCAATAAGAGAAGCGCAACCGCTTCGGTGACGGCCCCGGCGGCCGCCGCCCCGAAGCGGGCCGCCGCGGTGGCGGCTCCCGACGTCGAGGTCGTCGCGGACGAGACCGCGGCCGGCTCGGACTTCGTGGCCACCCCGCCGTCGGAGAGCACCGCCGATCCGGTGTTCGAGACCATCACGTTGATCGATCCCGAGGTTTCTCCGATCGACGCCCAGGTCGACGGTATCGCCGTCGCCTACGCCGCCAACGCATCCGATGGCGCCGGCACCGGCTCCCCGCTGCTCGACTCCCCGCTGGCCTGGGCGGCGCTCGCCGTCTCACGCCGGCATCCGTTGGCTGCCGTCTCGGCGCACACGCCCACCGCAGCGACCACCTCGCAGGCGGTCACCGACGGCGGGATCACCTGGAGCTCGGAAACCGCGTTCGTCGACGGCATCTTCCGCGGCACCCTCACCGCGACCAGCGCCGCCGGCAACACCTTGACCTACACGGCGGTGGGCTCCAGCTGCGGAGACGGTTGTGGCGTCGGCGAAAGCGGCGGCAAGATCACCGCCGGGTCGACGACAGGCAGCTACACGATCCTGCCCTACGCGAACTGGCTCGACGGCGGCGTCAAGGGCGACCAGACGTTCAACGTCCGGATCACCGAGGTCACCCAGTTCGACCAGATCATCACCAGCATCCCGCTGGTCGGACTGATCGCCTCCCCGATCATCGGCCTGTTGCAGAAGACACCGTTCCTCGGCGACCTGCTCGCGCCCATCATCGGATCCTCGGTGCTGGCCGCCTTCCTGGTCGACACCACCGTCCCGGGCACCGCGCCGATGGCCTTCACCTACAAGGTGACCTCGTTCGACGGCACCCAGATCAGCACGAACTTCTTCCCCGCCTCGGGCCTGGCCGCCGGGCAGACCGCGAACACGGTGCTGTACCCGCCGGGGCTGGGCTCACCGGGTTCGACCAACCCGGATTCGACGAACACCACGGCCGGGTCGGTTCCCGGAATTGCGTTGCTGCGCAACGCAACCAGCGTCGGCGACGTCGCCTACAACGTCGTCACCTGGGATCCGCGCGGCGAGTTCCAGTCCGGCGGGATCCTGCAGTTGGACAACCCGATGTACGAGGGCCGGGACACCTCCGCGGTCATCGACTGGGTTGCCGCAGAGACCCCGGCCACCCTCAACGGCAGCGGCGATCCGGCGGTCGGCATGGTCGGCGGCTCCTACGGCGGCGGCATCCAGATGACCACCGTCGACCCGCGTCTCGACTCCATCGCGCCGACCATCGCGTGGAACTCGCTCAACGAGTCGCTCTACCCGACTGACGTCTTCAAGACCGCCTGGGCCAACACCCTGGCGCTGTCCCTGCTGACCACCGGTGCCCGGATCAACAACCAGATCAACCTGGGCATCCTCACCGGCGACCTGCTCGGATTCATCAGCGAGACCGCCCAGGCGGTGCTCGGCAGCAGCGGCCCGACCGCGCTGCTCAACCAGTTGCAGGCCCCCACCCTGCTGGTCCAGGGCATCGTCGACGCGCTGTTCCCGCTGGTGCAGTCGATCCAGAACGCCGAGGCCATTCTCGCCAACCCGTACGGCACCCCGGTCAAGATGATCTGGTTCTGCGGCGGCCACGGCGTCTGCCTGGACCCGGTCAACCTCACCACCCAGGCGACCACGATCTTCGCCTATGACAAGGCATGGCTGAACAAGTACGTCAGCGGGCTCCCGATCCCGGACGCGTTCACGCCGAACTTCCAGTGGTGGGATCAGGCCGGCAACCGCTTCACCTCCGACCTGTATCCGTTCTCGCCCGGCTTCAACACTGACACCCCCCTGGAGGGCTCCAGCGCCGGCGGCGTGCTGGGAATCCTGCCGTTCGCCATCGGCGGCTCGGGACCGGGCGCGGGATTCTCGTTCCCGCTGAACCAGGTGTTCGCCACCGAGGCGAGCAACGCGATCAACGTCCCGATCGCCGGCATCACGACCGGTGACCAGGTCGTCGGAGCGCCGACGGTGAGCTTCACCTACAGCGGGTTCGGCACGTCGAAGGCGGTCTACGGCCAGATCGTCGACAATGCCACCGGCCGGGTGCTGGGCAACATCGCGACGCCGATCCCGCTCACCCTGGACGGCCAGAGCCACACCGCGTCGGTGTCGCTCGCGGACATCGTCTACACCGCCGGCGACGCCCCGTCGCTGACGCTGCAGATCGCCAGCTCGGCCACGCTGTACTGGAACTCGTCGTGGGGCGTGGTGAACATCTCCGGCGTCCAGGCCGCTCTGCCGGTCCGCGCCTAGGGGCTTCAGGCACTCTCGGGGCCCGTAGGGGACTGACGGTCTAGCGCCGAAGTCCCTTACGGGCCTTGCCCGTTGGCCGCTTGTTGAGCAGGCCGCCGGCGGGTTCCGGCTCGTCGGCGGTGACGGCCGATTCGTCAGCCGTCTCAGCTTCGGGTTCGGGTTCGCCGGATTCGGTGCCGGCCTCCTCGGCGGAGTCAATCTCGTCCGTGGTGTCTGCGGTCGCGGTCTTGTCGGCCTCGGCGCGCTTGGGCTTGCCGCGGGGCTTCTTCTCCTTGACCGGTTTGGCCGGTTTGGGCGCCGGGGCTGGCTGCTCGGCGATGAACGACAGATAGAACGCGAGCACCGCGAGAATCGCGATCGCGCCGGCGGCGCCGTAGACGGCGAACAACCACGGTCCGGCACTCTGCAGGCGCAGCCAGATCTCCGCGATTGCGGTCAGCACGATCAGCACGCCGGCGACCACATGCAGAACCCCGGACCAAGCCCGCAGTCGCAGGGCGACCTCGGGTGTTCCGTGCTCGGGCTTCAATGACTGCTGCAGAAACAGCACCACCGGAATCGCGGCCAGGCCGATCGGCACGCCGGCCGCGATCCGCCCGACGGTCGCCAGGGTGGTCGGGAAGTCGCCCAGCAACACCCACCACCGCGGGAGGACGAACACGAAGTAGAGGGCCGCGCCGAGCAGCGACAGCGCCAGGTGCAGTGCAATCGCAGTGCGCCGCTGCATATCGCTCCTCAGATGTTGGTCCGGGGTGCGACCCGACATCGGATCGCACCCCGGACAGGTGCGGAGGATAGGGGATTTGAACCCCTGAGGGCTATTAACCCAACCCGCGTTCCAGGCGAGCGCCATAGGCCACTAGGCGAATCCTCCGTCGGCCATGGTAGCCGACCGGGGGGTGCCCGCGTTTCGGCTGGTTGCCCTGTTCCCTGGTTGTCCCGGCCACCCCCGCAGGTACTAGACTCGCCGTGGACCCCGCGCGGCGTCCAACCTGTGAACTCCCCCAGGGTCGGAAGGCAGCAAGGGTCAACGGGCTCTGGCGGGTGCGCGGGGTCCCCCCTCGCCGGGCAGGACGAATCAGTGAAAGGCCGCGCGGTGTCGTTTCAGTCCCTGAGCCGTGACGAATTGCAAGCTCAGCACGATCTCCAGCGGCGCGACTACGCCGGGTTGCAGGCCAAGAAACTCTCCCTGGATCTGACCCGCGGCAAGCCCTGCAGCGAGCAACTGGACCTGTCCAACGCGATGCTGGCACTGCCGGGCGACGGCCAGTTCCGCGACGACGAGGGCACCGACACCCGCAACTACGGCGGCCAGCACGGCCTGTCCGGCCTGCGCGCCGTCTTCGGTGATCTGCTGGGCATCCCGGTTCCCAACCTCATCGCGGGCAACAACGCGAGCCTGGAATTCATGCACGACGTGATCGTGTTCTCGATGCTGCACGGGGGAGTGGACTCACCTGGGCCGTGGGTCGCCGAACCGGTGGTGAAGTTCCTGTGTCCGTCGCCGGGCTATGACCGGCACTTCGCCATCACAGAGAGCCTTGGCATCGAGATGATCCCGGTGCCCATGCGCGAGGACGGCCCCGACGTCGACCTGATCGAGGAACTCGTCGCCACCGACCCGGCGATCAGGGGCATGTGGTGTGTTCCGGTGTTCTCCAACCCGACCGGCGCGACGTATTCGTGGGAGGTCGTCCGTCGTCTGGTTCAGATGGACACTGCCGCAACAGATTTCCGGCTGTTCTGGGACAACGCCTATGCGGTGCACACCCTGACCGAAGACTTTCCCCGCCAGATCGACGTGCTGGGACTGGCGGCGACGGCAGGCCATCCGAACCGTCCGTACGTGTTCACCTCGACCTCGAAGATCACCTTCGCCGGTGCGGGGGTGAGCTTCTTTGCCGGCTCGCTGGGCAACATCGCCTGGTACCTGCAGCATGCCGGGAAGAAGTCGATCGGACCGGACAAGGTCAATCAGCTCCGGCACCTGAAGTTCCTGCGCGACGCCGACGGCGTGCGTGCGCACATGCGCCGGCACCAGCAGTTGCTGGCGCCGAAGTTCGAGCTCGCCCTCGACATCCTCGACCGGCGACTGTCGGACTCCAAGATCGCCTCCTGGACCGAGCCCAAGGGCGGCTACTTCATCAGCCTCGACGTGCTTCCCGGCACCGCCAAGCGCACCGTCGCCCTGGCCAAGGACGCCGGCATCGCGGTCACCGAGGCCGGGGCCTCCTTCCCGTACAAGAAGGATCCCGAGGACAAGAACATCCGGATCGCGCCGAGTTTCCCGACGCTTCCCGACCTGGCCGACGCCATCGACGGGCTGTCCACCTGCGCGCTGCTGGCGGCCGCCGAATCGCTGCTGGCGTGACCGCTGTCCGCGCGGCAGCACCTGATGGCGTGTCTTCTCCTCCGACCCTGCGGGTCGGCATCGTCGGACACGCTGGGTAGCCTGCTGACGTGGCGCTCTACCGCAAGTACCGACCGGCGACGTTCGCCGAGGTGGTGGGGCAGGAGCACGTCACCGAACCGCTGTCCACGGCGCTGGCGGCCGGACGGATCAACCACGCGTACCTGTTCTCCGGGCCGCGCGGCTGCGGCAAGACCTCCTCGGCGCGCATCCTCGCCCGGTCGCTGAACTGCGTAGAGGGACCCACACCAACGCCTTGCGGGGTGTGTGACTCGTGTGTGGCGTTGGGCCCGGGCGGCGGCGGTTCGTTCGACGTCACCGAGATGGACGCGGCCAGCCACGGCGGCGTGGACGACACCCGCGACCTTAGGGACCGGGCGTCCTTCGCTCCCGCGCAGAGCCGCTACCGGATCTTCATCATCGACGAAGCCCACATGGTCACCACCCAGGGCTTCAACGCGCTGCTCAAGATCGTCGAAGAGCCGCCGGAGCATGTGATCTTCGTGTTCGCCACCACCGAACCCGAGAAGGTTCTGCCCACCATCCGCTCGCGCACCCACCAGTACCCCTTCCGGCTGCTGGCGCCAAAGACCATGCGCGGACTGGTCGAGAAGATCCTTGAGTCCGAACACGTCGAGGTCGACGATGCGGTCTTCCCGCTCGTCATCCGGGCCGGTGGCGGGTCGCCGCGCGACACCCTCAGCGTGCTGGACCAGTTGCTGGCCGGCGCCGAGGACAACCGGGTGCACTACCAGCGGGCGCTGGCCCTGCTGGGTGCCACCGACGTCGCTCTGATCGACGAGGCCATCGACTCACTGGCCGCCGGCGACGCCGCCGCTCTGTTCGGAGCGGTGGAGTCGGTGATCGACGCCGGCCACGACCCACGCCGGTTCGCCATCGACCTGCTGGAGAGATTCCGGGATCTCATTGTGCTGCAAGCGGTTCCGGACGCCGCCAGCCGCGGTGTGGTCGACGCGCCGGGGGACGTCCTGGAGCGGATGCGCGATCAGGCCGAGCGCATCGGGCCGGCGACGCTGGCCCGCTACGCGGAGGTCGTGCACGCCGGCCTGGGCGAGATGCGCGGCGCCACCGCACCCCGACTGCTGCTCGAGGTGGTCTGCGCCAGGTTGCTGCTGCCCTCGGCGAGCGACACCGAGTCCGCACTGCTGCAGCGCATCGAGCGCATCGAGACCCGGATGGACATCTCAATCCCGGCCGGTGAGGCCGCGGCCTCCGCCCTGTCTTCGGCGCCCGCCAGGCAGTACGTCCGCAAGACCCAGGCCCCGTCGGAGCCCGCTGCGCCTGAGTCCGCACCGCTCGCGCCCGAACCTGCCC
>NZ_JAFMJZ010000239.1 GCF_017853185.1 Mycolicibacterium sp. | reverse complement strand
CGACCCCGCCCAGCCAGGCCACGTCTTCTCGCGGAGAGATGACCGACGCCGAACTGAGATCGCAACTCAACGACGAACTGGGGTTCTACTCGGCGAAGTTGGACGACGAGTCCATCGCCGAGTACCGCCGGTCCACCGCCGAGCAGGCGGAGCGGCTGGCCCGCTACGACCGCAAGTACGGCGGCCCGGGCGGCAGCCACTACAACCAGTTCCGGCACCTCCGGTGCGGGAGCCTCTGATGGGCGCCGGCGACACCAACGCCGAGCAGACCGGCAAGATCGCCGAGTCGCAGGCCGCACTCGACGACCAGTGGCGGTCGTTCCAGACCTTCGTCGCGGTCTACCTCGCGGGCATGCTGGACCCGCGGGACTTCTTCACCATCTCCCAGCGCGGGACGGATGGTCCACCGGTGGTGGAGTTCGGTTGTGGGGAAGACGGTGCCCTGCGCTGCATCAGGAGGCGCAGCGATGAGGCCGGCGAATCGGCCCTGGTCCGCCGCGAGGACGCCGACCGGGTGGCCCGAGAGACGGTCCGGTGGTTGCGCGGCCTCGACGGGATCGACGAACCGGGCGCGCTGCGTCTGCGCGGAAGCGGCCCGGCGAGTTCGGTTTCCGCGCTGGCGTCGGGCGGCTTCATGAGAGTGGGTCCCGACGGAGCCGATCCGGCCCGGCGCGCCGCCCTCGCCGCCCGCATGACCGCGAACATCGACACAGAGGGCGACGTCATCCAGGCCGCGGCCCGGGCGGCGGGGTCTGAGGCGTTCCGCGCGACCGGCAGTGGCTCGATCGCGGCCATTGTCGCCGCGAAGAAGCTCTCGGAGTTGAGGTCGTGGGTCGATCTTTTTGAGGAGTGATTTCTGTCGGTGTGCGTTGTCATACTGATCACCGGGTGATCAATCACGTTCGGGGCCAGATGAATTCGGCGCGCGTTTGTTGTCTGCAGTACGCAATTGGTTATCGGAATTTACACGTTGGGGGGTCGAAGTGAGCATCACAGCAGTCACGGAGAATACGGGAGAGCAGTCGATGAGTGCGGTCGCCGAGGAGGACGTTGCCGGCCGGAACGGCGCGAAGAGGGTTCCATCGAAGTCGGACGGTCAATCGGAGGCCAAGTCCCGGACGGTTGTTGTCGTCGGGCTGCTACAACTGTCGGCCGGATCGTCGCTTCGGGGGTCAACGTTCATCGAACTGAGTCGAGCGCTGGCGGCGTTGGAGTTGCCGGGCAAGGATCAGACCACCGTCGATCTCTGGCTGGACTCACCCGGTGGGTCGGCGCGGGATGCGTACAAGATCGCCCTGCTGCTGCGCAGCGTCGCCTCCCACATCCGGGTGGTGATCCCGGACTACGCCAAGTCGGCGGCGACCCTGCTGAGCCTTGTCGCCGATGAGATCTACATGGGGCCGGCGGCCGAACTGGGACCCCTCGACGTGCAGTTGGACTACGAGAAGAGTCCCGGCATGACGGTGTCGGCGCTGGATCGCGTCGGCAATCTCAACGAGATCACCGAGGCGGCCCGCGACATCGTGCTCGGCCTGGGCGGCGAAGTGCGAAACACCACCAAGTTGGGCCGGGGCGAGACGGTGTCGGTGATGGCCGGTCTTGCCTCCAGCCTTCTTGAGCCGTTGGTGGCGCAGGTGGATCCGACGATCCTGCACCAGTCGGTCCGGATGCTGCGGGAGGCGGCGGGATACGGGACTCGGCTGTTGCTGACCCGGGAGGACTGCCCGCGCGAACTGGCGACGAGCCTGCCCGAACGGCTCACGAAGGGCTATCCCACCCACGGCTACGCCATCTCCCTCGACGAGGCGGCGGAGCTCGGGCTGCCCGTCAAGCCGATCGAGGAGTACGAGTTCTGCGAGCAGGTGCTGGCCTGCTACGAGGAGAACCAGGCCAGCCGCACCAACGTGGTTGAGGTTCTCAACGTCATCGAGGTCGGGCGCTCTTCGTCGGAGGAGTCGGCGCCGGCGAAGCCGAGGAAACAGAAGAAGTCCGCGTGAAGGGGCCGAAGGAATGAGCCAGGACGAGATTGAGATCCGGAAGAAGAAGGCGGAGCAGGGATGGCTGGCCGATCCGCCGCCACCACAACGGCAATATGTCCCGGGGGAAGAACACAAGTGGCGCCGGATGATGGGTGGCCGGTATCTCGCTGAAACCGCCATAGCCACGTGAGCGCGGGTTTTCACAAGATCTTTGATCGCTGGGATTGATGTCGGTGGGTGCCGAAGGCCGACAGCGATTGTCGGACCTCGGTGCTATTCATGACGAACAAGTAGTCCTACAGGGGAGGAAAGTAATGGCGCGCGAAACTCAGGTGAAGATCGTCGACAACGAGTTGGTGGTCGGTTCGGTGACGGTGGGATTCCAACGGACACTGCGAATCCCCGAGACAGGGATGCACTCACTTCCGCCCGGCCTGGGCCTGTTTCCGCTGCGTCGGGTCGCCGATTACCCCGACACCGCACCGTCGGACTGGCTGGCCCGCGGCGGTGTGATGCTGCCGATCTACCAACGTGAGGCGATGTGGCTGTCATTCGAATCGTCCAAACCGGCAGCCCTGCAAGTCGGGGTGGGCAAAGTGTGCGCGGTCAGCGGATTGCCTTGGATCGAGCGCCTTGTCAGGGATCCTCAGAACTACGTGGCGCTGCCCAGGCAGCCCTGGCTGGACGGCATCAACGCCGGGGACGGCTTCATCCGCCAGTTCGTCGCTGTGCCACTCGGATCTGGTGCAACCGTCGAGGGACAGGTCACCGGTGAGGAGGCCCATGGCGGAGTGCAGCTGCGCGCCGTTGGTCTGACACCTGAGGCGCTCGCGGAATGGCAGGCGGCGCAGACGCGGACGCGGGCGCGGCTCAAGGGGGCGATCTGTTGCGAGATGGCTCCGGCGCCTGGAGGGGCGGACATGGGACTGGGCGCCGGTGGGCGCATGCGACAGGAGGTTTACACCGACAGCCGCCCGCTCGCCGACTATGACGAGGACACTGCCAGCCGGGTGTTCGTCCACCTCTGCTCGGCAGCGCAGTGGACTGCCATCACCGGAGAGGTCCCGCCCCCGACGCCGGTCGATCGGGACGCCTATGTCGAGGCCGGCCTGCCGTGGTTCGACTACTACGACGCCGACGCCACCGACCTGGCTGCACCGGAGACTTTGGCCAAGGTTGAAAGCGTCGGCAAGGTGCTTGGTATCGAGGAAGGTCCGTACGTTCCCGTCAACCCGAACACCGTGGTCGCCCTGGGCGGGAAAAGCCCGGACACAGTGACCGACGGGACGTGGTGAGCTGAACATGCAGATAAATCTGTGGCCTGGTGGACCGACTCTTCAGCTTGCCGACCACTGGCAGCCG
>NZ_JAFMJZ010000238.1 GCF_017853185.1 Mycolicibacterium sp. | reverse complement strand
TCAGCGCCTGAGCAGCCCGACCGGCCCCGGCGGGTAGGTTCTAGTGCATGTCTGAACTGAAGGACCGGCTGCGCGCCGAACTCACCGATGCGATGAAGAGCCAGGACAAGTTGCGGACCGCGACGCTGCGGATGATGCTCGCCGCGATCCAGACCGAAGAGGTCTCGGGCAAGCAGGCCCGCGAACTCGACGACGCCGACGTTCTGAAGGTGCTGGCCCGCGAGTCCCGCAAGCGCGGCGAGGCCGCCGAGATCTACACCCAGAACGGCCGCGGCGAACTGGCGGCTCAGGAGCACGCCGAGGCGCGGATCATCGACGAGTACCTGCCCACCCAGCTGACCGATGCCGAAGTCGCCGACGTCGTCGACACCGCCATGGCACAGGTGGCCGAGGAACTCGGCGAGCGGCCGGGGGTCAAGCAGATGGGTCTGGTGATGAAGGCCGCCGCCGCGATCGCCGACGGCAGGGCCGACGGGTCCAGGCTCTCCGCGGCGGTGAAGGACCGGCTGTGAGCGCCGCGGTGGGGACCACCACGACGATCAGTCGCGGCCCGGTGAAGGCGCTGCTGACGGTGACCTTCCTGGCGATGATCGCGATGAACGGCCTTGCCAATGCGCTGCCACTGAACGGGCGCAACACCGGTGAGGTCTCGAATGCCTACCCGAGTCTGTTCACCCCGGCCGGGATCACCTTTCTCATCTGGACGCTGATCTACCTGTTGCTGGCAGGCCACGTGCTGTATCAACTCGGGCTGTTCCGCGACGGCCCGGAGACGCCCGAGCAGGCCGCGCTGCTGAACCGGGTCGGTGTGCTGTTCTCGATCTCGTCGCTGGCCAACACCGCCTGGATCTTCGCCTGGCACTACGACTACATCGCGATCTCGGCGGTGCTCACCTCGGTGATCCTGATCTGCCTGGCGCTGATCTCCGTCACCCTGCGCAACGCGAATCTGGTTGGGCGGCAACGCTGGCTGATCGGTCTGCCGTTCAGCGTCTACTTCGGCTGGGCGACGGTGGCCACCGTCGCGAACATCACGGTGCTGCTGGTCAAGTACAAGTGGGACGGCTTCGGTCTGGCGCCGTCGACCTGGGCGGTGATCATCGTTCTCGTCGCGATGGCGATCGGCACGGTCACCATGTTGCGCAACCGCGACGCCGCCTACGGACTGGTGCTCATCTGGGCGTTCGGTGGAATCCTGTTGCGGCAGATCTCATCCGGCGGTCTGGACGGGCGCTACCCGCAGATCATCACCGCCGTCGTGGCGTCGCTGGTGATCTTCGTGATCGGCGAGGTGCTGGTGCTGCGAAGCCGGAAGTCCGGTCAGGTCCCGGCCTGAAGCAGGTCGACTAGTTGCGATAGCTGGGCGTAGGCGAGTCGCTGAGCGGTGTCGGCATCGCGGGCGACGATGGCGGCAGCCAGGGCGAGATGACCGGCCCGATCGAGGAACATCTCGGCGTTGACGCTGATGAACAGTTCGCGGCCGATCTCGTCGGCGCCACGAACCAGCGTGTTCAGTCCCAACCGGTAGGCGATGTTGCCCGACCCGACGACGACCGCAGTCCAGAAGGCCAGGTCGGCGTCGCGCATGACGGTGAGGTCTCCGGATTCCGGATACGCAGCGCCTGCGGCGGAGACGGCGGCCAATTGTTCGTGGTCGGCCCGCAGCGCGCACAGTCGCGCGGCGTCGGCGCCCATGTTGCGCCGCATCACCGCAACGTCGGCCAGGGCGGTGGTCATCGACACAACCTTGGCGGCTGCGAGTGCGCCCAACATGTCCAAGCCGGCATGGGTGCGCCAGTCCAACACCTTGGTCTTGCCGCCATGGGTGATCTCCAGCAGTCCGGCCTGCTGGAGCCGCTTGAGTGCCTCGCGCACCGAATGCCGGTTCACTTCCAACTCGGCGGCAAGGTCGCGTTCGGACGGCGCCGGTCCGTCGGCGGGCCAGCGACCGCTGAGGATCTCGTCGACCAGGCGGGTGAAGACAGCCTCCGACACGGGCCCGCTTTTGGAGATAGGGGCTAACGCCACGAGCTCATCATTCCGTTCAACTCGTCGGTCTTACTAATTGCGGACCGCCCGTCGGAACTCTCGCACAAATCGCCGTCTCTACGTGTGGCCGGAGGATCGGCCGGGTGGACGCCCTGGCGTTAGCGCACGGCGTCGGGGCAACGGGCGTCGGGGCGATGGGGGGTGGGATCCCCCTCGAACTGATTAGACTTCGCGGCACCGATGTTTCGCGCCGCTATATACCTACCCGCCTGGCTGGCATTCCTCGTCGCCGCGGTCGCTTTCGCCGCGCGCTTCGTGCCGGTGGTCAACCACTCCGTCCTACTCGTCGCCGCGGTGTCCCCGTATCTGACCATCGGGGCGGGCCTGGTCGCAGTTCTGCTGTTGCTCGGGCAGCGGTCGCTGTGGGCCGCGGTTCCGGTACTCCTGCTCGTCGTCACGGCGGTGCTCGTGCAGGTGCCGCGCTTCATCGGATCCGGTCGCGCTGCGGTGGACAGTGTCCCCATCCGGGTGCTGACGGCGAACCTCCGCGAAGGTTCCGTCGACCCCGGAGCCTTGGTCGCGCTGGCCCGCGAACGAGCCGACCTGCTGGTGGTCCAGGAACTCACGCCCGAGCTGGCCGGCGAGCTGACCCGGTCAGGTCTGGAGTCGCAGTTCCCGTACCAGGCCGTCGACGCTCGCGAGGTCGCCGCGGGGGTCGGCATCTGGAGCCGCTACCCGGTCACCGGATCCAGTCGGGACTCCGGCTACCGGCTCGGTATGGTCACCGCCTCGCTCAGGGTTCCCGGTTCCTCCACCGATACGACGGTTCTGGCCGCCCATCTGGTCGGCCCATGGCCGCAACCGATCGACGGGTGGCGCCAGGAACTGGCCCAGCTTCCGGACACCCTGGACGCCGCGGCAAGGGCTGCCGGCGCCGGGGCGGTCATCGTTGCCGGCGACCTCAACGCCACCGCCGACATGCAACCGTTCCGCAGGCTTCTGCGGGGCGGCTTCAACGACGCCGCCGATCAGTCCGGCGCCGGACTTACCCCCACGTTCCCCGCCGACAGGTCGGTGCCACCACTCATCGGAATCGACCACATCCTGACCTTCAACAGCGCAGCCAGCGACCTACAGACCGTGCGGATCCCCGGCTCGGACCACCTGGGGTTGATCGCCACCGTCCATGTGCCGAAGTAGGCACGGACCGCACACGCGAATCCGGAAGCAAATAGTCTGATTTGATGACCGCCTCGAATGCCTCGACGAGCGGCCGAGCGTGATGGTCAGCGGAGTCCGGGGCGCGCACCGCACGGTGGCGGAACCTCGCACGCAGGTGACCCGCCTGCTCCTCTGGCAG
>NZ_JAFMJZ010000237.1 GCF_017853185.1 Mycolicibacterium sp. | reverse complement strand
AGGTGATCGCTGACACCATGGGGGAGTTCGGGCTCTCCGGCGAAATCGCGTGAGAGAGTAAACCGGTGACAACAGAGACCCGTCCGAAGAGCCGACTGTTTTCCCGTCTGGGCGCAGATCGTCCTGACGAGCATCGGCTGGCATTCCTGGACCAGACGGCTCTGGAGTTGCAGCGGGTGACCGGGCGCGGTCAGCTCATGCAGTGCGTCTGGGTCTACGAGCACCCCGTGGATTTCGCCGGCCTCGATCGCTTCAATGAGAACCTCTACAAGTCATTGGGCAGTCGATTGATCGAGCGTTCGCCGCTGCCGTTCGGCCGGCCGCGCTGGGTACGTCCGGTCGGTCCGCCTCCGCCGATCCACTTCGCCGACACGCCCCGGCCGCGCAGCGAATTGCTGGAGTGGGCCGACGGGCTGGGCAAGCTGCCTATCGATCCGGAGAACGGGCCCGGTTGGCATCTGGCGGTCCAACCGCTCGACAACGGATCGACGGCGGTGAGCATCGTCGCCTCGCACAACATCGGCGACGGTGTGGGCTCCCTGATGGCGGTCTTCGAGGCGGTGACCGGGATGCTCCGGGATCCGGGTTATGACCAGCCCGGCTCGCGCTCGCGCGGCGAGGCGATCGTCGCCGACATCCGTCAGGCCGTCCGGGATCTGCCCTTGACGGCCCGAACGGCGGTCAAGGCCGCCAAGATGGTCCGCGAGCAGCGTGATTCATTCAAGCGGGCGCATGCGGCCAACGCCGCTGAGGGTGACACCACTGAGGTTGTCCTCCCGTCGGTCGCGCTCTACGTCGACATTCCCGAGTGGGATGCCAAGGCCAAAGAGCTTGGTGGAAACAGCTATTCGCTTCTGGCCGGATTCACCGCCCGGCTCGGCGAGCACTTCGGGCGAAACCGGCCCTCCGACGGCAAGGTCAGCCTGATGATGGCGATCAACCTCCGGGAGAGCCTGGACGACGATCGTGCGCTGGCGATGGCGTTCGCGAACGCCGCCGTGGATCCCGCGCTGGTCACCACGGATCTCACCGAGGCGCGGGACGCCGTGCGGGAGGGCCGGGAGAAGGCGAAGAACGAACCCGACCCGGTGATCGAGATGATGACACTGGTTCCGTGGCTTCCGCGCACTGCCGTCAAGGGGATCGCGGAGTTGCTGTTCTCCTACGCCGAGGATCCGCCGTGCACGTGCTCGAATCTCGGCGATCTTCCGCCGGATCTCGCGCGGGTCGATGGCACGCCCGCTGAGAACGTGTTCATCCGAGCGTTGGACACCAACGTGACGATCGGCGATCTGGAGCGCTCCGGAGGCCAGTTGGTGGTGGTCTCGGGCAGGATCAACGGCAAGGTCTCGATCTCAGTGGAGGCCTATCAACTGGGCGCGGAGAACTCCAAGGAACGGGTGCGCGCGGTGGTGGGGGAGACTCTGAAGGAGTTCGGTCTCGCCGCCGTGATCGACTGATCGCCGCTACAGCCGGCTCCATCCGATCCCGATGAGGATGGCACCGGCGAACGCCAGCAGCGCGGCGTAGTCGAGCTGGCTCCTCGACTGGGTCCAGGCGGCGAATTGCTGAATGCGTTGCAGGGTCTTGGCGGGTGCAAACAGGTAGCCGATCAGTGGAGCCGTGACAACGAAGCCGCCCAGAAGAACGAACGTCACCAACGCGGCGGTCTGTTCCAGCGGCGGCTTGTGTGATGTCCCGATGATGACCAGTACGGCCATGAAATCCACCGATGGCAGGCCGACGCCCATTCCGAGCAGACCGGCGAACCAGGGCGAGCCGCCCTTGCGCAGGATTGCACGAGCTCCGGCGAAGACCTTGTCGACACCGCGTGCCGGTTCCGCCTCATCCGGGGAACCCGGGCCGGCGTTCTGCTTGTGGCGGGTCAGCCTCCAGCGCACCGCCATGATGAGCGCGACGAGCAATGCCAACAGGCCGACCACTATCTGCACCCAGCCGCCGGTGGAGGCGTTGGTGCCCAGCGGATTACGACGAAAGACGAACAGGATGAGCAGACCGAACATCAGATTGACCGTCGTGGCCCCGACCACGTAGGCCAGCAGCTGGACCACCGGATTACGCCTCGTCAGGAGCATCGGAACAAGGGCGAACCTGGCCGGCTCAAAATTCAGCGCAAGGGCAAGCACCAGAATGGAGGTCCACACGCGTACCGACTCTACCGGCCCGGATCTCTGGCGAATTCGCCCCTCAAAAGCGCAGCTGCCGGTTCCGAGTCGCTCGGGGTGAACCGGAACTCGATACTGAATTTCACTGCATTGCTTCGGTATTCAGGGGCTCAGTCTCGAGCTTGCGAGGTCGGCTGAGCGGTGCCGGCTTCCATTTCGAGGGCCACCAGTTCGCCTTGCCGATCAGCGTCGCGGTGGCGGGCACGGTGATCGTGCGGACCAGGAAGGTGTCCAGCAGGATTCCGGAGGCGATGATGAAGCCGATCTGGACAAGGGTGGTGATGCTCGAGAACTGAAGGCCGATCATCGACGCGGCGAAGATCAGACCGGCGGCGGTGATCACGCCGCCGGTCTGGCTGACGGTCCGGATCACGCCGGACTTGATCCCGTGCGGCGACTCGTCCCGGATACGGGATATCAGCAGCAGGTTGTAGTCGGCGCCGACGGCTACCAGGATGATGAAGGTCAACCCGGGAACGCTCCAGTGCAGCTCCTGTTTGAGGATGCCCTGGAACAACAGCACACCCATCCCCAGTGCCGACAGGTACGAGAACACCACGGAGACAATGAGATACAGCGGTGCGACCAGTGCCCGCAGCAGAACGATCAGGATGCTGAGCACCACCAGGATGGTGGTCACGACGATCAGCTTGAGGTCCTGGTAGTAGTAGTCGCGGGTGTCCCGCAGGGTGGCGGTGAGCCCGTTCATCGAGATGGTGGCGTCGGCGAGAGTGGTGTTCGGCTGGGCCGCGCGCGCGACACTCATGATGTCGTTGACCTGATCCATCGCGGCGGGGGTGAAGGGGTTGAGGTTCGTCTGCACCAGATAGCGCACGGTGTGGCCGTCGGGGGAGATGAAGATCGACGCGGCCTTGCGGAACTCCTCGCCGGTGAGGATCTTCGCCGGAATGTAGAAGCCCGCCATCGAGGGCGTGGTCGCCTCGCGCCGCATCGACAGCAGGAACGAGGAGGCCTGATCGAGACCGATGCCGAGTCGCTTGGTCTGGTCGACGAGCAGTGATACTCCGGCGGCGACCTGGCGACTGGCCTGCGCCAGCATGTCGATGCCCTGCTGCAGCATGCTCAGCCGGGCCGCCAGGTCCTCCGGACTGCTGATCCCGGTGGACCGCAGGTTGTCACCGATCGTCGTGAGCGCACCATCGACGCCCGGACTCAACGGCGC
>NZ_JAFMJZ010000236.1 GCF_017853185.1 Mycolicibacterium sp. | reverse complement strand
AGGACATCCCCGGTGCCCGAAGAGACCACTAACGCGGCAACGGAAATCCGGCGCTGACCGCGACGATGCCTGCCACTGCGGCGGCCAGCAGGGTGATCACCACCCCCCGGCGCAGAAGCAGCAAGACTGCCGCCGCGATTACCAGCACGACGTATTGCCAGGGCTGGGTCAGGACCCGGGCCAGGGTGACCGCTGAACCCGCGATGGCCCCGATCGCCGCGGGCCCTGCTCCGTCGAGGAATCTGCGAACGCCGGGACTGGTCCGTAACCGGTCGAAGTGCGGGGCGCCGACGAGGACGAACAGAAATGACGGACCGAAGGCGACGAGTGCGGCCAGCACACCCCCGATCAGTCCGGCCGCGGCGTAACCGACCACGGCGACTGTCTGGACCACCGGACCGGGGGTGATCTGCCCGAGTGCCACCGCGTTGAGGAACTGCCCGCCCGTCATCCATCGATAGACGCGGACGGCATCGTTCTCCATCAGCGGGATGATGACGAACCCGCCCCCGTAGGAGAGCGCACCGACCTTGAGCGCCGTCCAGGTCAGCGAGGACAACGTTCCCAGGCTCAGAGATCCCAAGGCCAGCAACGGCATTGGCGCGATTGACAGCGGAGCCGAACCGGATTCCCGCTGTCCCAACCCGGCTTCGAAAATGCCGCAGGCGAGCAGGACCAGTACCAGCCACGGACCGATCACGGCGGCCGACACGATCCCTGCGAACAGGTAGATCCCCCACCGCCACTTGTACCCGGTTCCGCCGTCGCGGGCCCGGCCCCAGCTTGCCGGCAGCAGTCCGGCCGCGGCATGCACCGCCACGGCCGCAACCGCCGCACCGGCACCGGCGCCGGCGGCCAGGACGGCCCGAGGTGGGGAATCCTGAAGGAACAACGCCGCCATAGCCAGAATCAGAACCAGGCCGGGGACGATGAACGCCGCCCCGCCCACCAGCGCGCCCGACCGGCCCCGCACGCGCCAGGCGCAGAAGATCGCCAGTTGCGTCGAGGCGGGACCGGGCAGCAGGTTGCACGCGGTCACCGCGTCCTCGAACTCGATCGGGGACAACCATTTCCGGCGCTCAACGCACATGTCGCGCAGCAGCCTGATGTGGGTCGGCGGCCCGCCGAAGCCGATGCAGCCGATGCGGCCCCACTCCCGCAACACCGTGCGAAGGCTGGGTCGAGACGAGCCGCTCATCGCTACAGCTTAGGAAGCCTCGCCGCGGGTCAGTTGAATCTGATTCTTGATCTCGCGGTAGGCCGCGACCCGCGCCATCACCGCGTCGGCCGTCGAGTCCGCCGGCGAGGAGGCCGGGGTGGCCTCGATGCCGTAGAGCATTCCGCTCAACTTTGCATGCAACGCCGCGCGCTGCTCGGCGGTGCGCGCCTCTTCGCGCTCGGCCCGCAGTGACTTGTCGACCTGCGCCGCCTCGGCGGAGCATTTCGCGATCAGTCCCGCACGCTCGATGGCGGCAAATTCCAGACCGTCGGCGGTGGCCTTCGCTTCCACGAGGATCCTCTTGTCGTCGACGCTGGGATTGGCGAGTGCGGACAACTCGGCGGCGACCTTGCGCAGTCCGTAGGCCTTGCGGAAGTTCTCGGTGATGCCATGGATGTCGGCGGTGAAGTCGACGTCGCCCAGCCACCCCGCCTGAGCCGCTTCCGATTCCGCCACCCGTTGCACCGACGCCCGCGCGGACTGAACGACGAGCGCGTTCTTCTCCCCGATCAGCGCAATGAGACGCTGCTCCGCCTCACGTATCGCCTCGTCGCGTTGCCGCTGCGCGGCGGCGACTCGGGCGGCCTCAGCGGCGCGGCGCCACTTTTCGGAGGCCGTCCGTGCGTCCGTGAAGGCTTCCACACCCTTGACGAGGACCCATCCCAAGAACACCAGTCCCACCGCAACACCGAGACCGATCCACACCTGTTTCGGGATCATCGAGATCAGCACGATGATCCCGATGACGCCGCCACCGATGACGGTGGCGCACCCGTCCTCCGAGTCGTTCTTCGCCATTCCAGTCCCCCCTCACACCACTGCCCGAAACGCTAGGCCCGGTGACCGACAAGAATTCGCTGTCGGACCCCGGTGGCAGACTCCGGCCTGCACGGATCACGACACAGGGGGATGTCCAGATGATTGCTTTACTCGCGAGTTTCATCATTCAAGCGCCGACCCAGTGCACGCTGGAGCAGCCCTATCCGTATCTGCCCACCAGCATCTGCACCGGCTACGGCATCGCCTGCCCGCGGTCGATCTGCAACGCCGCCCCCGGCACCCCGGGTGAATGGGATGTCAACGGCCGGTACACGCCGAAGATGGGTTAGGAATGGTCGGTACGCCCGCCAATCCGATACCCCTGTCAGAGGACTGTGCGAATCTGGTTCAGGAATTTACCGACTGCGTCCAGGGGGGATGGATATGCGACGTGTGATTGCGTCTCTGATCGGGGCGGTCATCACGGCCGTCGTCTTGGCCGGAGCGGCCGGCGCCATACCGGATCAGGGCACTCCAGAGTTCGACAACTACATGCAGGCGCTGCAGCGCAACGGGTACAACCTGAATCCGGACACCGCATGGCGGGTCGCCCACCAGGCGTGCATCGGCGGGATCCCGGGGTACATCGGACTGGAACTGGCCGCTCAGGGCGTCATCGGCCCCGGCGCGCAGCAACGGGTGATGAACGTGGCGATGCAGTACGCCTGCCCGGTGCAGTAGCCAGGGGCCATTTCGGCGATGGGCCGCCATCGGAAGTTGGCGTGAGGGTATAACTCCATCAGGCAACGACCTCGAAGGATGACGATGACTCTGTATGCAGTGACCAACCCCGCCACCGGTGAGGTGGTCCGCGAATTCCCCACCGCCACCGACGCCGACATCGAGAACGCACTCGCCGCGGCACAGCACGCCTACCGCGACTGGTCGAGCACCGCCACCGTCGCCCAACGTGCGGCGCTGGTGCGCCGGGTCGCCGAGCTGTGCACCGAGCGACGCGAACAGCTCGCCACGGCCATGAATCGCGAGATGGGCAAGCATCTGGAGGACGCCCTCGGCGAGGTGGACTTCAGCGCCGCGATCTTCGAGTTCTACGCCGACAACGCCGAACGCTTCCTCGCCGACGAGCCGGTCGAACTGCTCGACGGGGAGGGCACCGCGGTGATCCGCCGCCGCCCGGTGGGCGTGCTGCTGGGCATCATGCCGTGGAACTACCCGGTCTATCAGGTGGCCCGCTTCGCCGGACCCAACCTCGCGATCGGCAACACCATCGTGCTCAAGCACGCCCCGCAGTGCCCGGAGTCGGCCGAGATCCTGGAAAAGATCTTCGCCGACGCCGGCTTCCCGGCGGGCGCGTATGTCAACGTCTACGCCACCAACGAGCAGATCGCCAAGGCCATCGCCGATCCGCGCGTGCAAGGCATCTCGCTGACCGGGTCGGAGCGGGCCGGGGCAGCGGTCGCCGAGATCGCCGGGCGCAACCTCAAGAAGGTCGTGCTCGAAC
>NZ_JAFMJZ010000080.1 GCF_017853185.1 Mycolicibacterium sp. | reverse complement strand
TGAGCGGCGGGCCCCTGACCGACGGGCCGCTGACCAACGGCGACTGCACGTGCCCTCGCGACCGTGGGACGCACGGCGGCAGATGCCTTCCGGGCCGGTTCCACCATCCGCACCGCAACCGGCGCAGGCGCTTGCGGGACCAGTCCGGCGATGGCGTTGACGACGTCGCGGACCACCGCCTTCGCGAAGACGATCGGAGCTTTGAGCACATTGACGACGCCGGTGCGGATCGCGGCGGCGATGACGGTTGGGTCGCCGGTGCGCAGGGCCTGACCGATGTCGTACAGGCTGGTCTGCGGTGTGACCACCAGTGCGCGGGTGTCGACGAAGAGTCGGGTCAGCAGACCTGGATTGGGATCGATCGCGACACCATCCCAGCTCTGCAGGGTCCAACCGTCCTGCGGATCGCCGGTGACCACCACCACGGCGGTGTTGCCCAGCGGATGGGTGACGGCCACCAGCAGGTCCGGGTTGTCGACGTTCATCAGCGTCCAGGCGGTGATCGTGGCGCCGTGCGAGAAGACGATCGGGTTGGTCTCACCGCTGGCGTAGATGGTGGCGACGGCGTCGTTGACCCTGGCCTCGAACCGGTTGCCGTTCTCCCCGCCGAGAACCGGCACGAAACGTGCGCCGAGCACCCAGGTGACCGGGGGCAGCGCGTAGCCGATGCCGGCGACCAGTCCGCTGCCGCCCTCGAAGACGCCCGCGTTGATCTCCTGCACACCGGGCAGCACGACCGGCGTGATCCCGAGATCGGCCGCCAGGGGTGCGGCGGTCAACTGGGTGCGCACCATGTCGGAGACGTAGATGCCGTCGTAGGCGTTTGCCGCGAGGGTGTCGGCGATCGCCTGGGCCTGGGTCTCGCCCAACGCGGTGAGGCCGGGCCCGGGCACCGTGGTGTCGATGATGCCCGCCGCGTTGGCCGTCGACTGGGCATGGCGTACCCAGGTCAAGGTGATGGCTTCGGCAGCCCAGGCAGGCAGGGCCGAGGCGACGAGAACGACGACGGCGCCCAGCAGGACACCCAGGGCGGTCGGCAGTCGGCGATGCATTTGCTGAGACTACCTGCGCCGGCTTTGCCCAACGTTCACCTCGGCGACCTCGGAATACCGGCACGCAGGCCACCGTCGCGGTGCGATACTCGCACCCACAACCACGGCTGACGGTGATGGCCGAATTCAAAAAAATACGGGGAAGCGCAGATGAGCGACGGAAAAACCGCAGAGGACACCCGGACCGGATTGAGTGCCGAGTCACTTCGCAAGGCGATCGAGGACCACCTGCGTTACACGCTGGGCCGTCCGGCCGCACTGCTGGAGCCCAAGCACTACTACCACGCACTGGCACTGGCGGTCCGCGACCGGATGCAGGACCGCTGGGCGGCGACCACCCAGACTTACGTCGATCTGAGCCGGAAGGTGACGGCCTACCTGTCGGCCGAGTTCCTGCTCGGGCCGCACCTGGGCAACAACCTCCTCAATCTGCAGATCGAGGAGGAGGCCCGCACCGCACTCGCCGCCCTCGGTCAGGACATCGACGAGGTGCTGGCCTGCGAGCAGGAACCGGGTCTGGGCAACGGCGGCCTGGGCCGGCTGGCGGCCTGCTACCTGGATTCGCTGGCCACCCTGGAACGTCCCGCAGTCGGTTACGGGATCCGCTACGAGTTCGGCATCTTCGACCAGGAGATCCACGACGGCTGGCAGGTGGAGAAGACCGACAACTGGCTGGCGGAGCCCAACCCGTGGGAGATCGCCAAGCCGGAGATCAACTATCAGGTCGGCTGGGGCGGCTACACCGAACGCTACCTCGATGAGAGCGGCCGCGAACGGGTCCGCTGGATTCCGGCGCGCATCGCCAAGGGCCTGCACTACGGCACCCCGATCCAGGGCTACGGCGTCAACACCTGCAACACCCTGATCCTGTGGAGCGCCACCGCGATCCAGTCACTGGTGCTCGACGCCTTCAACGCCGGCGACTACTACAACGCGGTGCGCGAAGAGGTGGTCTCCTCGACCATCACCAAGGTGCTCTATCCCAACGACCAGCCGGAGGTCGGCAAGCAGCTGCGGCTGGCCCAGCAGTACTTCTTCGTGTCCTGTTCACTGCAGGACATCCTGCACCTGCTCGAAGACCTGGCCGGGATGGACGTCCAAGAGCTTCCAAACCGGGTGGCCGTGCAGCTCAACGACACTCACCCGTCCATCGCGGTGGCCGAACTGATGCGTCTGCTCATCGACGCACGAGGGCTGGAATGGGATGAGGCCTGGGCCATCACGGTGGCGACGATGGCCTACACCAACCACACCCTGCTGCCCGAAGCGCTGGAGACCTGGCCGCTGTCGATGTTCGAACAGTTCCTGCCGCGGCATCTGGAGATCATCTACGAGATCAACCGCCGGTTCCTCGACGAGGTTCAGGCGCGCTTCCCCGGCGACGAGGCCCGGCTCCGCCGGATGTCGCTGATCGGCGAGGACGGCGGCAAGTGCATCCGGATGGCGCACCTGGCCACCGTCGGCAGCCACGCGGTCAACGGCGTGGCCGCACTGCATTCGGAGTTGCTCAAAGACACGGTGCTCAAGGACTTCTACGAGCTGTGGCCCGAGCGGTTCAGCAACAAGACCAACGGTGTCACGCCGCGGCGTTTCGTGGGTCTGGCCAATCCCGGCCTGCGCGCCCTGCTCGACGAGACGATCGGCACCGGATGGCTGACCGACCTGGACCGGCTCCGCCGCCTGGAGCCACTGGCGGACGACCCGGCGTTCCAGCGGAAGTGGCGGGCGGTCAAGCGGGAGAACAAGGCAAGGCTGTCCCGCTATGTGGAGGCTCACACCGGTATCCAGCTCAACCCGGACTGGATGTTCGACGTGCAGGTAAAGCGCATCCACGAATACAAGCGCCAGCATCTCAACGTGCTGAACATCATCAGCACCTACCACCGCCTGAAGCAGAATCCCGGCCTCGAAATCCCGCCGCGCGCATGGGTTTTCGGCGGCAAGGCCGCGCCCGGCTACCACGTGGCGAAGCTGATGATCAAGCTGATCAACTCGGTCGCCGAGACGGTGAACTCCGACCCGGACGTCAACGACCGGATGCGGGTGGCCTTCGTCCCGAACTTCAACGTGCAGAACGGCCAGCTGATCTACCCGGCGGCAGATCTATCCGAGCAGATCTCCACCGCCGGCAAGGAGGCCTCCGGAACCGGCAACATGAAGTTCATGATCAACGGCGCGTTGACCATCGGCACTCTGGACGGCGCCAACGTCGAGATGCGCGAGGAGGCCGGTCCGGAGAACTTCTTCCTCTTCGGACTGACCGTCGACGATGTCCATGAGCTCTACGCCAAGGGATACCGGCCGCGCGACTACATCGACCGCAACGCCGAACTCGCCGCGGTCCTCGGTCTGATCGCCGACGGCACCTTCTCCCATGGCGACACCGGGGTGTTCGCGCCGCTGGTGGGCAACCTGACCGACCACGACCACTTCCTGGTGCTCGCCGACTACCCGGACTACATCCGCTGCCAGCAGGAGGTCAGCGCAGCCTGGCAGAACACCGAACTGTGGACCCGGATGTCGATTCTCAACAGCGCGCGCAGCGGCAAGTTCTCCTCGGACCGCTCGATCGCCGAGTACTGCGAGGACATCTGGAATGTCGAGCAGGTGACCATCGACCTCAAGGACTGATCATGACTCTGACCGACGACGACGTCACCCAACTCGACGGCTGGTGGCGGGCCGCCAACTATCTGTCGGTCGGGCAGATCTACCTGCTGAACAACCCGTTACTGCAGACGCCGTTGTCGCGCGACGACGTCAAGCCGCGACTGCTCGGGCATTGGGGCACCACCCCGGGACTGAACTTCCTCTACGCCCATCTCAACCGGGCGATCAAGGCGCGCAGCCAGTCCACCATCTACATCACCGGACCCGGCCACGGCGGCCCCGGCCTGGTGGCCAACGCCTACCTCGACGGCACCTACACCGAGTACTACCCCGACATCACCTCCGACGCCGAGGGCATCCGCCGGTTGTTCCGGCAGTTCTCCTTTCCGGGCGGCATCCCGTCCCACGTCGCGCCGGAGACACCCGGCTCCATCCATGAGGGCGGCGAACTCGGCTACGCGCTCTCGCATGCCTACGGCGCCGCGTTCGACAATCCCGACCTGCTGGTGGCGGCGGTGGTCGGCGACGGGGAGGCCGAGACCGGCGCACTGGCGACCAGCTGGCACTCGAACAAGTTCATGCATCCGCACCAAGACGGTGTGGTGCTGCCGATCCTGCACCTGAACGGCTACAAGATCGCCAATCCGACTGTGCTGGATCGTATTCCGCAAGACGAACTCCGCTCGCTGATGATCGGCTACGGACACAACCCGTACTTCTTCGAAGTCACCGACGAGCAGGCCGACGATCACGCCGACGCCCACCGCCGGTTCGCCACGCTGCTCGACGATGTGCTCGACGAGATCGCGGCGATCAAGGCGAAGGCGGCAAACGGAGACGAGAGTCGTCCGCGCTGGCCGATGATCGTCTTCCGCACCCCGAAGGGCTGGACCGGCCCGGCCTACATCGACGGCAAGAAGACAACCGGATCGTGGCGCGCGCACCAGGTCCCGCTGGCCAGTGCCCGCGACACCCCCGAGCACCTGCAGGTGCTGGCGGACTGGCTGGCCTCCTACCGCCCGCAGGAACTCTTCGACGCCGACGGCCGACTCAACGCCAAGATTGCCGCACTGGCCCCCGAGGGGAATCTGCGGATGAGCGACAATCCGCACGCCAACGGCGGGCTGTTGCTGAAAGACCTTCGGCTGCCCGACTTCCGGGACTACGCGGTGGACGTTCCGGCACCGGGCGCCAGCATCGCCGAAGCGACCCGCATCCTGGGCAACTGGCTGACCGACGTGATCCGGCTCAACCCGGAGAACTTCCGCATCTTCGGGCCCGACGAGACCGCATCGAACCGCCTTCAGTCGGTGTTCGAGGTGACGAACAAACAGTGGAACGCCGAGTTCTTCTCCCCCGAGGTCGACGAGCACCTCGCCCGCGTCGGTCGGGTGGTCGAGATGCTGTCGGAGCATCAGATGCAGGGCTGGCTCGAGGGCTACCTGTTGACCGGACGGCACGGGCTGTTCAACTGCTACGAGGCCTTCATCCACATCATCGACTCGATGTTCAACCAGCACGCCAAGTGGCTGAAGGTCACCAACGACATCCCGTGGCGCCGCCCGGTCGCCAGCCTGAACTACCTTCTGTCCAGCCATGTCTGGCGTCAGGACCACAACGGTTTCAGCCACCAGGATCCCGGCTTCATCGACCACGTCGTCAACAAGAGCGCCGAGGTGGTGCGGGTCTACCTGCCGCCGGACGCCAACACCCTGCTGTCCACCTACGACCACTGCCTGCGCTCGAGGCAGTACGTCAACGTCGTGGTCGCAGGAAAGCAGCCGCACCCGAACTTCCTCACCATGGACGAGGCGGTTGCCCACTGCACCCGCGGCCTGGGAATCTGGGAGTGGGCCGGCACCGAGGAGGCCGGCAGCGATCCGGACGTGGTGCTGGCCGCCGCCGGTGACGTCCCCACCCTGGAGGCGCTGGCCGCTGCGGATCTACTGCGCCAACACATTCCGGATCTCAAGGTCCGCTTCGTCAACGTCGTCGACCTGATGCGCCTGCAGGACGAGAGCGAGCATCCGCACGGAATGTCCAACCGCGAGTTCGACATGGTGTTCACCCCGGACAAGCCGGTGATCTTCGCCTACCACGGCTATCCGTGGCTGATCCACCGTCTGGTCTACCGACGCAGCAACGACAGCCGCATCCACGTCCGCGGTTACAAGGAGGAGGGCACCACCACCACGCCGTTCGACATGGTGATGCTCAACGATCTGGACCGCTTCCACCTCGTCATCGACGTCATCGACCGGGTCCCGAGCCTGGGCTCCCGCTACGCCGGACTGCGGCAGCAGATGGTGGACAGCCGGATCCACGCCCGCGAGTACACCCGCGAGCACGGCGACGACCTGCCTGAGGTGCGCGACTGGGTCTGGCCGGGCGCCCGCGATGTGGTCTCGGATTCGGCCGTGCAGGCCACCCTGGCCACCGGCGGGGACAACGAGTAGCGCTCGAGTGGAGGACTTGGCGATGCGCCCTTAGGATCGCGACATCGCCACAGTGGCGGTCGGGGGGACGACACGTCGAGGACAGCCATGGGCCGGCGCAAGACGGCGGAACAACCGCTCGAATCGCTGAAACCGCAGTTGCGGTTCCGCACCATTCACGGCTATCGCCGCGCCTACCGGATCGCCGGCTCCGGCCCGGCACTGCTGCTGATTCACGGCATCGGCGACAACTCGACAACCTGGGGGCCGGTGCACAGCGAACTGGCACGCCGGTTCACCGTGATCGCCCCGGATCTGTTGGGACACGGCAAGTCTGACAAACCTCGCGCCGACTATTCGGTTGCCGCATACGCCAACGGCATGCGCGATCTGCTCACCGTGCTCGATGTCGACAAGGTGACCGTGGTCGGGCATTCCCTCGGCGGCGGGGTGGCCATGCAATTCGCCTACCAGTTCCCGCAACTGGTGGAACGGATGATCCTGGTGGGCGCCGGCGGTGTCACCAAGGACGTCAACATCGCACTGAGGTTCGCCTCGCTGCCGGTCGGCGGTGAGGCACTGGCGTTGTTACGCCTTCCGTTTGTGTTGCCCGCTCTACAAGTGGCCGGACATGTGGTGGGCGCGGTGTTCGGGTCGACCAGATTCGGCCGCGACATTCCCAATATGCTGCGAATCCTCGCCGATCTCCCCGAGCCGACGGCGTCGGCGGCCTTCACCCGCACCCTGCGCGCGGTGGTGGATTGGCGTGGCCAGGTGGTGACCATGCTGGACCGGTGTTATCTGACCGAATCGGTTCCGGTGCAACTGATCTGGGGCGAGGAAGACTCGGTCATCCCGGTCAGCCACGCGAGGATGGCGCACTCGGCGATGCCGGGTTCACGCCTGGATATATTTCCCCAGTCCGGCCACTTCCCGTTCCATGACCACCCGGACCGCTTCGTCGAACTCGTGCAGCGTTTCGTCGACGACACCGCACCGGCGGACTACGACCAGGCTGCGCTGCGCGATCTACTGCGCAAGGGCAGCACCGAGGATTCGGTCACCGGCCCGATCAACACCCGGGTGGCGGTGCTCGACGCACTGGAGAACGACGAGCGCAGCGCCACTTGAGGCTAGGACGCGGGCGCCTGGCCCTCGTCGCCGAGGTACTCCTCGCCGCCGGACGGGTAACCGCCACCGGTGGTGGTGATGTGCACGTGGTCGTAGTGACCGTATCCGGAGCCGCTGGGCCCGTTGGCCGGCGTGTAGTAGGTGCCGCGCCAGATCACGTCCTGCACGCCGAACCTGGCGGCGTTGTGCATCGCGTAATCACGGATCGCGTTGCCCAGCGCGATGCCCTCGGAACTGCCCGGGTTGGGGATCATGATGTCGAGGGCCAGGCCGTTGGGATGCCACGGCTTGGAATCCGGGCGCACGCCGATCATGGTGCGGATCTCCGGGAAGGCGGCGCTGACGGCACGCTCCACCAGG
Source organism: Mycolicibacterium sp. (assembly GCF_017853185.1). GTDB lineage: Bacteria > Actinomycetota > Actinomycetes > Mycobacteriales > Mycobacteriaceae > Mycobacterium. The sequence goes on along the minus strand of NZ_JAFMJZ010000080.1, from coordinate 7,811 downwards.
ATGGTGCGGACCTGCAGGCCACGCTCGGAGGCCACGCCGGCCATCAGGTGGTGCGGCGCGTTGGACACCAGGGCCACCGGCTTCACGTCGGTGAGTTCGACGGCCGCCTCGGGCAGGGCGTCGGAAACAGACTCGGGCAGATTCTCGGGCTCGGGTGCGACGGCCAGCGCCGAGGAGCTGTCGGCGATCGGCGACACGTCGCTGTCGGGGCTGGTCGGGTTGGCGTTCGCACCGCCGGCCAGGACCACCGCGGCCGGGACAGCCACCGTGGCGGCCAGGGCCGCGAATTTCATCCGCACATCACGAGACCGAAAACAAAACATCACGGAACCATAACGGACATTTCTAAGAAGCCCCCGCAGAGCCACGCCGGGGTGCGACGAAGGTCACAGTCGGCCCCCGGTCCGGTCCGTCGGCAGTGTCCGTCCGGTGAAGACCGTGGCGGCACTGGGTGCGCTGGCCGGAGGTTCGGCCGGTTCGCCGGGCAAGGCCTACGACCTGGGCAGTTCACCGGAACCGGAATGGGGTGCACCCAACTAAGTGACGTTCGGCGCTGTGAAGTAATGCACCTTCACAACACCGGGCGACCACACGGACTCTGGTGGAGCTAAGGGGAATCGAACCCCTGACCTTCTCGATGCGAACGAGACGCGCTACCAACTGCGCTATAGCCCCTCGTGGGTAGCAAGGCTACACCAGATCTACTGACCGGCCGCCCGGGGCAGGTCGTAGCGCCGGCTGTACGCCACCTCGTCGAGATGTTCGAACACCGGATCCTCGTCGTCGATGTCGAGCACCACGGCACCGGGACGCTGCACACGGGACGGGGCCTCGTATTCACGGCTCATTCGCCGTTCCGGCGCAGGCGCGTCCATCCGGCTGTCCATCGAACCCGAGCGGGCCATCCGCTGCTGGCGACGACGGCGCACCTGCTCCTCGATACGCGTCTGGCGACGCAGGTAACCCAGGTACAGCACCGTCACCGCGGCGGTCGTACCGAACGCCCACCACAAGCCGGAGCTGACGGTGAACGACAGCACCGCCGTCAGCAGCAACATGGCTGCCATCGCCATCAGTGCGCGCTTGCGGAACTGATACTTGCGGGCGCTCACCGCCGCCGCCGTGGCCGAATCCTGGCGCCGGGCCCGGCGCGGTGCGGGCGCGGGCTCATCCTCGGCCTCAAGACCCGAAGTGTCGTCGATGTATTCGTACTCATCGGCGTCGATCTGCTCCGAGGTCTCGTCAGCGACGGACTCCTCGACGGACTCAACAGCAGGCATCGGAGCGGTCTGCTCCTCGGCGACCGGTTCGGGCGCGGCTTCGGCCGGCGCCCCGATGTCCTCAGCCGGCGGCGTGTCGAACAGACTGGCCTGCACCCCTTGAACGTTCTGAGCGCCGCCGCCGACAGGCAGCGCGCCGGAGTTCTCGTCGACCACGTCGACGTCGAGGTACACCGGCCCGGTCTCGGCCTCCTCCTCGATCACCGACGCGACGACCACCATCGTGCGGGTGCGGGTGTGCACGGTCGCGAGTTCCGCCTCGTCCTCGACCTCGCGGTCGTCGAAGTCGGCCTCGAAGTCGGCTTCGTCGCGCTGCCAGTCCGGGTCGTGGCGATGGCCGGCGGCCGGACCGCCGCGCTTGCGCAGCCGCGACCGGACCCCGCCGTTGAGCACGCGGGTGGCCAGGGCGACGTCACTGGTCCTGCGGACGGTGTCGCGTTTGTTGATGAGCATCGGCACCAAAACGAAGAGCCAAAGCACCACAAGTGAGATCCACAGCAGTGACTGGGGGATGCTTGGCATGGGGCCTGCTCCTTTCCCGACCAGGCTAGGTCCGTGACGTTCACGCACCTCGACGGCGCGCCGAGTGCAATTACACACGTGTAATTCATGGAAGACAAGCACCAACAGTCACTAATGTCACAGAAATAACACGGGGTGTCGGCTCAGCACCACCGGGCGAGTCCGTGCCGCACCAGTCTCGCCGCAACCGAGCCGTCGACCTCCTCGACCGTCAGGGCCACCAGAAGGTGGTCGCGCCAGGCGCCGTCGACATCGAGGTAGCGCTTCAGCAGGCCCTCCTCCCGGAAGCCGGCCTTGGCCAGAACCCGTCGACTGGCCGCGTTCTCCGGTCGCACGGTGGCTTCGACCCGGTGCAGGCGCACCGGCCCGAAGCAGTGGTCGAGTCCCAGCGCCAGTGCCCCGGTGGCCACCCCGCCACCGGTCAGTTCGGTGGAGACCCAGTAGCCGATCCATGCCGATTTCAAACCGCCGTGCGTGACGTTTCCGATGGTCAACTGGCCCGCGAACCGCCCGTCCACCTCGATCACATACGGCAGCATCCGGCCCTTGCGCGCTTCGGACCGCAACCCGGAATGCAGTGCCGGCCAGGCCGAAACAGCATGGCGCACAGACCAATCCGGATCCGCGGTCGGCTCCCAGCGCTCCAGATGATCGCGTTCAGCGAGGCGGATGCGGCTCCAATGCGTCGCATCGCGCAACCGGATGGGACGTAGCCGCACGACACCGGCGGGCACCCGCAGCGGTCCCACCGCACTCGGCCATCCCGGATGAACGGGGCTGTTAAACCACCGGTTCACGCGGGCCCGCCCCCATGACGGCTCAGCCCCGCTGGGCCAGGAAGGCGACGTCGACGAAGTCCCCGGCCGGAATCTCGGCCGCCTCGGCGGGCACGACCACCAGACAGTTCGCCTCGGCCAGCGAGGCCAGCAGATGCGATGAGCCGCCGGGCGTGTCGCCGATCGCCTCGACCAGATACTCGCCGCTGTCCTGATCGCGCAGCAGTTGCCCACGCAGATATCCGGTCCGCCCGGCCACCGACCGGATCGGCGCGATCGCCCGGGCCCGGACCGTACGTCGCATCGGCTGACGCTTGCCCAGCGAGAGCCGGATCAGCGGGCGCACCATCACCTCGAAGACCACCAGGGCGCTGACCGGATTCGCCGGCAACAGAAACGTCGGCACCCCGTCCGGCCCGAGCTGACCGAAACCCTGCACCGAACCGGGGTGCATGGCGACCCGGCTGACCTCCACCGTGCCGAGTTGGGACAGGACGGTGCGCAGGTTCTCGGCGGCCTCGCCACCCACTCCCCCGGCGATCACCAACACCTCGGAGCGGTTGAGCTGACTCTCGACGGTCTCGCGCAGGTCCTTTTCGTTGCCGACGATCCCGACCCGGGTGACCTCGGCGCCGGCGTCGCGGGCCGCGGCGGCCAGCGCATAGGAGTTGACGTCGTACACCTGGCCGTTGCCCGGGGTCCGGGAGATGTCCACCAGTTCCCCGCCGACGCTCATCACGGCGACCCGCGGCCTGGGGTGCACCAGGACGCGCTCGCGTCCGACCGCCGCCAGCAGGCCGACCTGGGCCGAGCCGATGATCGCGCCGGCGCGCACCGCCACGTCGCCGGGTTGGACGTCGTCTCCGGTGCGGCGCACGTAGGCGCCCGAGCGCACCCCGCGCAGCACCCGAACCCGGTTCGCCCCGCTGTCGGTCCAGCGCAACGGCAGCACCGCATCGGCCAGGGTGGGCATCGGCGCGCCGGTCTGAACGCGGGCCGCCTGCTTGGGTTGCAGCCGACTGGGCGTGCGGGCGCCCGCTTCGATGACACCCATCACCGGCAGCACGATCTCGGGCTGGCCTTCGCCGGCGACCATGACGTCCACACTGCGGACCGCGTACCCGTCGATGGCGGCCTGGTCGAAGCCGGGCATCGGCTGCTCGGTGACCACGTCCTCGGCGCACATCAGACCCTGCGACTCGGCGATCGGCACCGACACCGGCCGTGGCGCCACCGCGGCAGCCGTCACCCTGGACTGCTGTTCCTCCACCGACCGCACAGCGCGCCTTTCTGCTCCAGACCAGCGGGCCTCTACTGCTCCGCCAAGCCCAACCGCCCGACCAGCCGTCGCCGCAATTCGGGGCCATAGTCATCACGGTCCAGAGCAAAGTCAACCGCAGCCTTCAGATAGCCGCCGGGATTTCCCAAGTCGTGTCGAGTGCCGCGGTGCACCACCACATGCACGGGATGGCCCTCGGCGATCAGCAGCGCGATCGCGTCGGTGAGCTGGATCTCCCCGCCTGCCCCGCGCTTAACCCTGCGCAGCGCGTCGAAGATCGCCCGGTCCAGGATGTAGCGTCCGGCCGCGGCGAACAATGACGGAGCCTCGCCGGCCGGCGGCTTCTCCACCATGCCGCGGACCTTCATCACGTCGGGGTTGTCGCTGTCCGGGAGCGCCTCGACGTCGAAGACGCCGTAGGCGCTCACCTCCTCGGGGGTCACCTCGATGGCACACAGCACGGTGCCTCCCCGCTCGGCCCGGACTCTGGCCATCTTCTCCAGCACCCCGGTCGGCAGCACCAGATCATCGGGCAGCAGCACCGAGATGGCGTCCTCGTCCGGGGCCAGCACCGACTCCACGCAGCCCACCGCATGGCCCAGACCCAACGGCTCGGCCTGCACCACCGACTCCACCTTGATCAGGGCGGGGGCGCGGCGCACCTTCTCCAGCATCGCCTTCTTGCCGCGATCCTCGAGGGTGCCCTCCAGGACCAGGTCCTCGACGAAGTGCGCGACGACGCCGTCCTTGCCCTCAGAGGTGATGATCACCAGCCGCTCGGCGCCGGCTTCGGCGGCCTCGGCGGCCACCAGCTCGATACCGGGGGTGTCGACCACCGGCAGCAGTTCCTTGGGAACCGTCTTGGTGGCCGGCAGGAAGCGGGTACCCAACCCGGCCGCCGGCACAACAGCCGTACGGGGAATGAGAACCTGCGGGGTGGTCATCGGACCACACTATCGCCCGGCCCGACCTGGCCTGAGAAGGTGTAGAGCGTGCCCGCCGCTGATCCCGTCACCAAGGCCGAGTGGCGGACGCTTCTGCTGGCGGCCCGGCGCGCTGTTCCGGGACCGGTTCGCGCCGCCGAGGCCCGCCAACTATCCGCACATCTGCCCGACGTGGTGGGCAGCGCCCGGACGGTCTGCGCCTACCTTCCGGTCGGCTCCGAGCCGGGATCGCCGGACCTGCTGGACCGGTTGGCCGAGTTGTGCGGGGAGGTGCTGCTCCCGGTCACCGCCGAGGGCGAGGACCGCCCGTTGTCGTGGGGCCGGTATGTCCCCGGCACCCTGGTGGCGGCCCGGTTCGGCCTGCAGGAACCGCCCCGTCCGTGGCTTCCGCCGACCGCGATCGCGCAGGCCGATCTGGTGCTGGCGCCGGCCCTGGCGGTGGATCGCGGCGGGGTCCGCCTGGGCCGGGGCGGCGGCTTCTACGACCGGTCCCTGGCACTGTGCTCGCCGGCGACCCGACTGGTGGCCGTGGTGCGCGACGACGAGGTGGTCGGGAAGTTGCCGCACGACGAGCACGACGTGCTGATGACCCATGCGCTGACACCCGGAGCGGGGTTGATCGCACTGGCGGGAATGCCATCTCGCGGATAGCGGTTCTAGCACTTGGCACGGTAGAGTGCTAACAACCCAGTTCTTCCCGGAGGTTCATGTGCCGACCTACAGCTACGCGTGCACCGAGTGCGACAACCGGTTCGACGCGGTGCAGGCGTTCACCGAAGACGCGCTTACCACCTGCCCGCAGTGTTCAGGCCGGCTGCGCAAGCTGTTCAACTCTGTGGGTGTGGTGTTCAAGGGCAGCGGCTTCTACCGCACCGACAACCGGGAGACCGGTAAGAAGTCTTCGAGCGACTCCTCCGTCAGTTCATCGAGTTCATCCTCAGGTGACTCGTCCTCGTCAACTTCTTCGTCCCCGTCATCCTCTTCCGGATCGTCGTCTTCCGGTTCGTCGTCATCCGGTTCGTCGTCATCCGGTTCGTCGAGCAGTTCGGCGCCGGCGACCACATCGAGCTGAGGCTTATCCACAGCGACGCTTCGCGTCGCACACCTCCGAGCTGACCGCTCCGTAGCGTCAGCGGTATGGATGGTCCCGTCGGCCTCAATCCGTCTGCACTGGAACGTCTTTCGCGTGCGCTGCGCCCCGACTTCACCCGCACGGTTCGCGCGCGGCGCATCGCAGCGGGGTTGCTCGTCCTCCTGGCGGCGGCCGTCGCACTGCGACCGGACCCGGCCGGTGCCTACCGCCCCGTGGCCGTGGCCGCACGCGATCTGAGTCCGGGGATCGCCCTGACCGCCGACGACGTGCGCACCGAAAATCGTTCCGCTGCAACGCTTCCCGACGGCATCCAGAGCACCGACCAATTGATCGGCAGCACCCTCGCCGGACCGGCACGTCGAGGTGAGGTGCTGACCGACGCACGGGTACTGGGTTCGCGGCTGGCCGGGCTGAGTGCCGGTCGCGATGCCCGGGTAGTGCCGTTGCGCCTATCCGACAGTGCCGTGCTGGACGTGATTCGCGCCGGAGACGTGGTCGACGTCCTGGGCGCCACGACCGGCGCAGCCTCCGGGGGTGACCCCCATCCGCGAGTGGTGGCCGCCAACGCGGTGGTGGTCCTGGTATCCCCCAACGGGCCGGCCAGCACCCGCGGACCCGGCGACGACCGGGTGGTCCTGGTCGCGCTTCCGGCCGCGGCCGCAACCGCGCTGGCCGGCGCGACGCTGGTACAGAGCGTGACCCTGACGATCCACTGAGACGGGAAATCGACCTGCATCCACCCGTGGGCCGGTGCGCTAGGCTTTCGCCGCGAAAGCTGATGTACAGCAAAGAAAGGCACACCGTGTTAAAGGGATTCCGTGATTTCCTCGCCAAAGGCAACATCGTCGACCTGGCGGTCGCGGTCGTCATCGGCACCGCATTCACCGGGCTGGTCACCAAGTTCACCGACAGCATCATCCAGCCGTTGATCAACCGCATCGGCGCCGGCACGGATTCCTCCTACGGCATCCTCAAGATCGGCATCGGCGGCGGCCAGACCATCGACCTCAACGTCCTGATCTCGGCGTTCATCAACTTCGCCCTGGTGGCCGCGGTGGTGTACTTCTTCGTGGTGGTGCCCTACAGCAAGCTGCGCAACAAGGAGTCGGCCGAGTCCGATTCCGCCAAGGAACTCCGACTGCTCACCGAGATCCGCGACGCACTCGGCGGCAAGGACAGCACCAAGACCGTGGAGCGCTCCTCGGACTTCACCCTCAGCGAGTAAACCCCGAAGACGACAGTGGCCCCCGGCTTGCGCCGGGGGCCACTGTCGTTGGATTCGTCGAGCTACTTCATGTCCGCGAAGTAGCTGGGCTACTTCATGTCCCAGGGTTCGCCGTAGGTGGTGACGCTGTCACCGGTCTTGGAGATCAGCCGGGCGAACGGGCGCAGCAGCACACCGCCGGCCGCGCCGGTCACCGTGCCGTGGGCGTTGGAGACCGCCACCGACCCCTCAGGGCCCTCCACATCCACCGAGAACGTCGCAACCTCCTGAATGCCCGGGCCGTTACCCAGATCCGAAGAGATCGACACACCCGGGAACAGGTTCGGGGTGATCACCGAACCCAGCGGATTGAAGCCCAGCGGGGAGATGCTCACGTCATCGAGCAGGATGTTCGGGGTGGTGTAGGAGAAGTTGATACCCACACCCAACGACCACGGGAAACCCACCTGGTAGCCCAACTCCAAAGTGCCGGCGAAGTCCGCCGCACCCGGGCCGGCCACGTTGTAGGTGGCCTTGCCGGAGTGGAACCACTCCCGGGTCAACCGGTTACGGTCCAACGGGAACACCCCGTCGAGGTAGGTGTCCCACTGCTGGATCGTCATCGTGCGACCCTTGCCGTCCACCAGAGACATCTGATTGTCCAACGCCGCCTGCGAGGACCCCACGCCGACGAACAAACCCGACACGGCGAG
>NZ_JAFMJZ010000079.1 GCF_017853185.1 Mycolicibacterium sp. | reverse complement strand
ACGTGCTGCGCATCCCGGAATCCCTGCCCCTGGACGCCGCGGCCCCGCTGCTGTGTGCGGGCATCACCACGTTCTCGCCGCTGAAGCACTGGAAAGCCGGCCCGGAAACCCGGGTGGCGGTGATCGGCCTCGGCGGGCTGGGGCACATGGCCGTCAAACTCGCCGCCGCGATGGGCGCCGAGGTGACGGTGCTGTCGCAGTCGCTGAAGAAGATGGAGGACGGCCTGCGTCTGGGGGCCAAGAACTACTACGCCACCAGTGACCGGGACACCTTCAAGAACCTGCGCAACTCGTTCGACCTGGTGCTCAACACCGTCTCGGCCAACCTCGATCTCGGCCGCTATCTCCAGATGGTCGACCTCGACGGGGTGTTCGTCGAGCTCGGCGCACCGGAGAACCCGTTGGTGGTCCCGCCGTTCTCGATCATCGGCATGCGCCGCAGCATCGCCGGCTCGGTCATCGGCGGCATCGCCGAAACCCAGGAGATGCTGGACTTCTGCGCCAAGCACGGCATCGCCTCGGAGGTCGAGGTGATCCAGCCGGACTACATCAACGAGGCCTACGAGCGGGTGATCGCCAGCGACGTGCGGTACCGCTTCGTGATCGACACCGAGTCGCTGCGCGACGCGTGAGCGTCGCGCGGGGACGAGGGGTCAAATCAGATTCCGACACCGAGTCGCTGAGGAATTGACACTGCGCGGGTAGGCGCGTCGCGCAGCGGCGCCAGGCGGCACGAGCGTGAAGCCATCTTCACGTTCGACGTCGGGAGTGAAGTTACCTTCACTCCCGCAGCCGCAGTCAGTCCGCCTCGAGACCTTCCAGCGTGTACCCGGCCGCCGCGAGCTTGTCGGCGATCCGTTGGACGTTCTCCGGGCCGCCGTCGTGGTGGGCGACGCCTTCGATGAACCGCGCAATCTCGTCCTCGTCGATGGCGTGCCCGGCAGGCGCGTTGCGCTCCTCGGCGATGATCTCGCGCACCACCTCTTTGACCTGATCCTCAGTCAGCGGGCTGTTGCGCAGCAGGGCCAGCAGTGGCACCCGGTCCGGGCCCGGAACCCCGCCCGGGTAGCCGGCGCGCAGCCAGTTCAACATGGATTGCACACGGGTCTTGGCGGTCATGACACCCAGTGTCTCGCGGTCCTGGCCCTCGCGCCAGCAGGTCGGACACAGCGATACGGCCGGTTCGGTCTTCGGACGGTAGAATCTTGCGGGTCTAACCGGATGTCCAGCAAATTCTCTAGGGGGTAGGTGTCGTGGGCGGCACAACCGATCTGACGGCACATGAGCTGGACGGATCCCCCCAGAAAGACCCCGACTCCCCCGACGGCGTACCCCTGAGCCGCAAGCGCAAGCGGCTCTACGCCGCGCTGGGCGTGGTGATCAGCCTCTGGCTCGCGCTCACCGTGTGGGCGGTCACGACGGGTCTTCCCTCGACGATCTACTGGTTCTCCTACTACGCGGTCGACTACAGCTACGGCTTCGTGCGGCGCGGCCTCGGCGGCACCATCACCGCGCTGTTCGGACAGCGGCACTACTTCCTGGTCAGCGCGGTGCTGACGTGGGGGTCGGTGGCCGCCTACTTCGGAGCGCTGGCGCTGCTGGCCCGCAAGATCCTGTCCGGCGGGCGACGTTCGGAGCGCCGGATGATGGTGGCCCTGCTGGTGCCGGTGCTGCCGTTCACGGCCACCTTCGCGCTGTACGGTCCGCGGCCCGAGTTGTACGGGGCGGCGGCGTTGGTCCTGTTCAGCCTCGCCCTGACCCGGGTGTCCAGCACCCGTGCGGCCGCCATCGCCGCCGCGGCGTACGGCGCCGTGATCATGGTGCTGACTCTCATCCACGAGGCCATCCCGCAGGAGTTCACCCTCGGTGCGATCCTGGCGATCGCCGTCCTGGGGCCGGCGATGAAGGCGGGGTACCGATGGCTGTGCATCGGTTTGGCCCTCGGGCCGGCAGCACTGACCGCGGGGGCGGTGATGGCCTTCGGCCATCGAGATCTGGCTGACCGGTTGTGCGCCCAGATTCCGCACCACCTGATGCGCAACAGCTATCAGGTCCCTGCCGACAAGGTCCTCGACTACGCCCTCGGCCGCTACCAGAGCGTGTCGGATTACCACGACTGGGTGTGCAGCTACGTCATCCCGTACTTCGGCGCGAGCTTCCCGGCCGCCATCCGGTCGGTGACCGAACTCGGAATTCCCGTGCTGATCGCGGGCTTCCTGCACGGACTCGCGGTCTGCATCGCGACGATCTGGCTCGTCCGCTTCTTCACCGGTGTCCCGATCGCCGAGTTCACCGGTTCCATCCGGATCCACAAGGTGGTGCCCGCACTCGCCCTGGCGGCGATGATCCCGGTGTTCGCCACCGGAGCGGACTGGATCCGCTGGTGGACGATCATCCTGATCAACATCGCGACGGTCTATCTCGTCTTCGCCGCGAGCCGCCCGGAGATGCAGCGACCGGTGTCCCGACGGGATCTGCGCGCGTTCGTCGCGACCGTCGTCGTGCTCATCCTGGTGCCGCTCACCGCACCGGCCGGATACTCCAGCCGATGGGCGGACGGATACACCTGGACACCCCAGACGGGATGGACCAAGACGCACTGACGGCCGGACTGGCCGAAAGTCGTTGCAGGACTAGAAGTCCCAGTCCGCGTCCTCGGTGACGACGGCCTTGCCGATCACGTACGAGGAGCCCGACCCGGAGAAGAAGTCGTGGTTCTCGTTGGCGTCGGGTGACAGCGCCGACAGGATCGCCGGGTTGACTTCAGTCTCGTCCTTGGGGAACAGCGCCTCGAAGCCGAGGTTCATCAACGCCTTGTTGGCGTTGTAGCGCAGGTACTTCTTGACGTCCTCGGTCAGGCCGACGCCGTCGTAGAGGTCCTGGGTGTACTCGATCTCGTTCTCGTACAACGCATACAGGAGTTCGTAGGCGTAATCCTTCAGCTCCTGCTTGCGCTCTTCAGTCTGCATCGCGAAGCCGCGCTGGAACTTGTAGCCGATGTAGTAGGCGTGCACGGCCTCGTCGCGGATGATCAACCGGACCAGGTCGGCGGTGTTGGTGAGCTTGGCCCGGCTCGACCAGTACATCGGCAGATAGAAGCCGGAGTAGAACAGGAAGGCCTCCAGCATCACCGAGGCGATCTTGCGCTTCAGCGGGTCATCGCCGCGGTAGTACTCCAGGACGATCTGCGCCTTGCGCTGAAGGTTGGGGTTCTCCTCCGACCAGCGGAAGGCCTCGTCGATGTCGGTGGTCGCGCACAGCGTCGAGAAGATCGAGCTGTAGCTCTTGGCGTGCACCGACTCCATGAAGGTGATGTTGGTCAGCACCGCCTCTTCGTGCGGGGTGAGCGCGTCGGGAATCATGCTGACCGCGCCGACCGTGCTCTGGATGGTGTCCAGCAACGTCAGGCCGGTGAACACCCGCATCGTGAGTTGCTTCTCGGCGTCGGTCAGGGTGTTCCAGGACGGGATGTCGTTGGACACCGGGACCTTCTCGGGCAACCAGAAATTGCCGGTCAACCGGTCCCAGACCTCGGAGTCCTTGTCGTCTTCGACACGGTTCCAGTTGATCGCCTTCGCCCGGTCGATCAGCTTGGCTCCATTGCTCACCGTAAACCCCATTTCACACGAGAATCGCCGGGTTTAAGCCGGGATGTGGACTGATGAATGAACACTACAACTAGTGTCCCCCCACCCGCGGTAACACAACAAGTAGTGTTCGGCGTGTCGAGCGGACGTGTCGCACCGCCGGCCGCCCTCCGCCTCACCGACCGAGCGAATACGCCGTCATCGAGATGGATCCGTAGGCACAGCCGTCGGTGATCACGCCGACGGAATCCGCAGGCGCCGCGGCCGCCAGGCCGGCGAAATACAGCAGCGGGATGAAGTGATCCGGGGTGGGCGCCGCGGCGGCGAAATCCGGATCGTCCCGCAATCGCGCCGCCGCGGCCGGGTCGGTCAGGAGTTGCGCCCTGGTGGCGTCGTCGAAACGCTGCGCCCAGTCGAACGCGCCGTCGGACTGCGACCAGTTCATCGCGCGCAGGTTGTGGACCACGTTGCCGCTGCCGAGGATCAGGACGCCACGCTCGCGCAGGGCGGCGAGCCTGGCGCCCAGTTGCAGGTGGTAGTCCAGCGACTCGTCGGCGTTGATCGCCAGTTGCACCACCGGGATCGACGCGTCGGGGAAGGCGTGCACCAGAACCGACCACGTTCCGTGGTCGATCCCCCAGCTGTCCAGGTCGGCGCCCACCCAGGTGGGCTCGACCAGGTCGGCGATCTCACCGGCCAGCTCGGGGAGTCCGGGGGCCGGGTACTGCACGTCGAACAACTCGTCGGGAAAGCCGTAGAAGTCATGGATCGTCCGCGGCCTCGGCATCGCGGTGACCGCGGTGGCGTTGATGTACCAGTGCGCGCTGACGACCAGGATCGCCCGTGGTCTTCCGACGGCGGCGCCGAAGGCGCGCCAGGCCTCGGTGTGCCGGTTGGACTCCAGGGCGTTCATCGGGCTGCCGTGCCCGATGAACGCCGCCGGCATCAGCGCTGAGCTCACCGGATCAGTAAACCGGACCCCGGCTGTAATATCGCCGCGGGGAAGGGGGCCAGGATGAAGTCCGTCGTCACAGTGGTCGCACGAATCCTCACCGTCGGGTTCGTCTTCGGCCTGCTGCTGGCCGCGCTGCAGCTGGGATCCTCGACCCTGAGCACCGCCTCGGCCGCCCCCGCTCCCCCGCCGCCCGCCCCGGAAAAGGTGACCGTGGGGGTCTATGTCCAGAACGTCCAGGCGGTCGACCTCAGCACCAACAGCTTCTCCGCGGACTTCTACGTCTGGCTGCGGTGGCGCAACCCGGACATCGACGCGCCGGCCGGCATCGAGGTCCAGAACGTGTTCGAGAACTGGGCGCTGAGCAAAACCGAGGTCTACCCGGAACCCCGCAAGCAACCCGATGGCTCCATGGTCTGGCTGGGGCGCTATCAGGGGAATTTCAATTCGCCGCTGTCGGTGGCGGACTATCCGTTCCAGAGCCAGAAGCTGCGCTTCGTGTTCGAGGACGCCGTCAACAACGTCGAGCAGGTCGTCTACGTGCCGGACAAGGATCCGATCACGGTCAACCCGGACATCACCCTCGCCGGCTACAACTTCGGGAAGCCCCGCATCGCGTTCGACAACCACACCTATCCGACGTCCTTCGGCGATATCGAATCCGCCCCGCACGACCGCACCTACAGCCGGGTCGTCGTGGAGGTCCCGGTGACGTCCCCGATCACGTCGGGAATCTTCAAAACCATCCTCCCGTTGCTGATCGTGCTCATCGCCGCGGCTCTGGGCGTGATCATCCCGGCGGAATACGTCGACTCCAAGGTCAACGTGCCGATCACCGCTCTGATCGCTCTGGTCGCCATGCAATTCGGGGTGTCCTCGGCACTACCCGAAGTCGGCTACCTGCCATTGATCGACCTGATCTATCTGCTCGCCTACGCGGCGATCACCGCGATGGTTGGAAGCGCGGTCGTCGGCGCGTGGAGACTGAAGCAAACCGGCGAGGCGGAAGCGATGAAACTCGAGCGCCGATCCACTCTGGTCATCAGCCTGGCGTTCGTGGTCTGCTTCATCGCGGTCGTCGTCTACTACCTACTCGTGTAGAGCAATACAGCGAGCGCCCACCACCGCCACCACACACCAGGAGCCGCCCACATGGTCGCCATTGGTTCCATCAGCGCCAACTGGAGCCCCGGACGGGGAGTCGTCACCGAGTGGACCGCGTCGCCGTCCAGCCGGGAACTCGCAGCGGCGGCGCCCATCGACCCTCTGCCGCCCACCTTCCAGCAGAAGCAGCATCTCCGGTCGGCGCACGCCGCCCGAGAGCTTCGACGTGATTCGGCGCGACTGATCCTGACGTCCTGGAACGTCGCCGGCTGGTGTGACATCGCGGCCATGACCGAGGCCATCAACGCCCACCTGCGCCGCCACGACACCTACCACAGTGCTTTTGACATCACCGACTCCGGCGAGGTCATCCGTCGCACCATCGAGCGCCCTGAGCTGATCGAATTCGTGCCCGCGGTGCTGGGATTCATGGAGCAGGATGAGATCCGCGACCACGCGCTGACGGCAACCCCGGGCACCCTGGAATGGGACTGCTTCACCTTCGGCGTCATCCAGAAGGAACATCACTTCACCGTCTACGCCAACATCGACCACCTGCACACCGATGGAACGTCGTCACTGGTGATCTACGGCGACATCACCCGGGACTACCAGGCGCTGACCCTCGGTCGGGACGAAAGTGACGCCGAACCCGCGGCCTACCGGGACTTCACCGAGAATCAGCACGACGAAGTCGAGACTCTCACCCGCGACTCGGGCCCGGTCAAGGACTGGGTCGACTTCGCTCTCGACGCTGAGGGCGAATGGCCGAGTTTCCCGCTCGAGCTGGGAAGTGCCGACGACGGCTCAGGCGGGGCTTTCACGGCGGAGATCCTCAACGCGGAGCAGACCGAGGCCTTCGACACCGCATGCCGCCGAGCCGGAGCACGATTCAGCGGTGGAGTTCTGGCGTGCGCCGCAATCGCCGACCACGACTTCACCGACACCGGCACCGTGCATATCTTCAGCCCCTTGGACACCCGAACCAGGGACCAGGCGACCAGCGTCGGGTGGTACGCCAGCCTGTTCCCCATTTCCGTCGAAATCGGCAGCGACTTCGGCGAAACGGCGCGATCAGCGCAGAAGTCCTTCGACGCCAACAAGCATTTGGCCGCAGTGCCTTTCGACCGCGTTCTCGATCTGGTCGACCCCGAAGAACTCGGCGCCGCCGGTTCCGACCAGCCGATGATGGTGTCGATCTTCGACTTCCGGAAACTCGACCCCGCCGTCGGCGACAACGTGGGCATGTTCATCGACGACCTCAACCACGGCGGCATCAACATCTGGGTGACCCGCAACCGCGACGCCACGACCGTCACCGTGTCGTTCCCGGAGACTTTCGACAGCCGCCGCTCGATCCACAACTACATGGCCGCTCTTCGGGACGCGTTCATCGCCGTCGCCGGCGGCTGAACCTCAATCTCCGGCCGCGAACCGCACCGGAACCGTCACTGTCGGGTCACTCGATGGCCGGTTGTCCATCAAGACCGCGGTGCCGTCCGGATCCTGAGCGTTGAGATCCAGTTCGTAGATCGCCGGATTCTCGTGCACGCGGTAGAAGTACTTCAGGTTCTTCGTATCGGCGACGCTGGTCCAGATCGTGTACTCCGTCGATTCCACGCCGTTTTCGGTCACGTTGCGCAGAATCCCGCGTGGCAGATCGAAGTTGTTCATCACGTGCCACGCCGTCCACACCGCTTCGGCTCCGGTTGCCGCGGCATAGGTGTCGCGTGCGTACAGGCTGGCACGAATGAAGCGGTCAGGCGAGTTGCTGCCGCCCGGCAGGCCGACGTAGCCGTTGCCCATCGTGATCTTGTAGCTCTGGGAACCGGGCGTGATCGGGCCGGACGGGTTGTACGGGGACAGCGACTTGAAGTGCTCCCAATTGTTCAGGTGGAACTCGAAACGGGGCGGGTTGGCGATGCAGCCGTTCGGCGACTCGAGAATCGTCGGGGGTTGATTCGGAGTGTGCCACTCGCAGATGATCGTTCGCCCGCTGGCATCGCCGACGCGCAGGTGAATCGGCAGCTGTCCCTTCGCCGTGGGAGTGAACGGGAAGTCGGTGTCGACCAGGACGACGGCGCCGGACAGCAGGGCCGCCTCGGCTTCCTCGGTCGTGGCGCAGTTGCCCAGGATGTACAGCACGACCTGCCAACTGGCGATCGCGCGGTCACGATTGCCGTCCGAGACCGGTGTGAACTCGGTGAACCCGGGCAGATTGAAAACCCCTGCGACAAGACCCTTCTCATTGATCCCGTCGGAGCCCAGCGAGTGCGTCCCGCCCGCGATCAGCACGTTGCCGCCGAACGCGTACCTATTGGTCCACCGCATACCATCGGTGCCCGAGCTGGTGTCACCCACGAACTCCTGGCCGCGCGGGAAGTAGCCGACACACTCCGGCAGCGGTGTGTCGAACTCCATCGTCCGCGCGTAGACGACGTCGCCTTTGTCGGCCGTCAGACGGATTCCGGTACACATTGGGCTACTCCTCACCTACCGGGATCACGCCTACAGGATGCAGGAGAAGCAGGCTTTAAAACCGGTGATCCAGAAATTCATGCGGCCAAGGGTAAACCGCTTATCTGGGGCATTGGAGCTTCGGCTGCGAGTCTGAATTCAGCGACTTCATGCGAAGCGGATCCGGTTACCGCACATGCAGCTTCAGAACCATACTGCCGTTGCTCATCGTGCTGATCACGGCCGCACTCGGCGTGATCATCCCCTCGTCGCCAACCTGGAAGACCTCACTGCGAGTCCTCAATGCAATACCGGCACGTCGCCTTCCTGACCCCTTTATTTGTGTGGTGTCTGGTGTGGGCGCTACGCCGACTCGACGGCATTGGACGGCCTTTGCGAACCGCCGACATCTTGGCCCGTGTTTCTTCGCTCGCAACGCGGCCAAAATTGGGGTTCCCAGCGCCCGTCATCCTTTCCGACAGCCTGGCCTTAGCCTCCTCCGACATCACATGGCTGAAGCCGGGGTGGTCCGCTCCAAATTTCCCGTAGTTCGGATTGTCAGCCCCGACATTCGTACCCTTGCGCGCAGCAGACCACTCGCCCGCTGTTCGGGCGAATGTTCCCCCATATAGAACGGATTCTCTTCACCGAATCGGCTGGGCATCTTGCGTCCAGTCGCCCGAATGCTCGCCGCCCGCCGCATCTCCGCAGTCCATTCCACGCCCGTCGGCCCGAGTCCGCCGGCCGCCAGGTTCAGCAACGGCTGCCCCTCGAGCCGCAACAAAGCTATCCAGGCGATTTCGGCCTCAGCGAGCTCATCGAGTTCGTCCGCCCAGTCCAGGTGGTCCACAACCACGTCGTTGCGATCTTGCTTACGCAACCAGTCGTAGAACGGTGTTTTCCTCCCAGCCGCAGCCTGTTTCCAGTGCTGCCGAAGCCTTGTCTGCGCTGATTTCGTCGTAAGACCGACATAGCGATAACGAGACTCCCACCGGAGCCTGATCCCATAGACCAAGCCCCCGGTCGAAAGTTCGGCCACCGCGAAATCCCCGCCGTCAGCGGAAGGCAATCACAACATGCAACTGACGCAATTTTCGACCTCGGTCCCTTGTAGCGCCATCTGGCGAAGACGGATGTAGTACAGCGTCTTGATCCCCTTGCGCCAGGCGTAGATCTGCGCCTTGTTGACCTCGCGGGTGTCGGCGGTGTCCTTGAAGAACAGCGTCAGACTCAGCCCCTGGTCCACGTGCTGAGTGGCCGCGGCGTAGGTGTCGATGATCTTCTCGTAGCCGATCTCGTACGCGTCCTGGTAGAACTCCAGGTTCTCGTTGGTCATGTACGGCGCCGGGTAGTAGACGCGGCCGATCTTGCCTTCCTTGCGGATCTCGACCTTGCTGGCGATCGGGTGGATCGAGCTGGTCGAGTGGTTGATGTAGGAGATCGACCCGGTCGGCGGCACGGCCTGCAGGTTCTGGTTGTAGATCCCGTGCTTGGCCACCGACTCCTTGAGCCGCTGCCAGTCGTCCTGGTTCGGAATGCGAATGCCGGCGTCCTCGAACAGCTTTCGGACCTTGTCGGTCGACGGCTCCCACACCTGCTCGGTGTACTTGTCGAAGAACTCACCGCTGGCGTACTTCGACTTCTCGAAGCCGGTGAACGTCGCTCCGCGCTCGATGGCGATCTTGTTCGAGGCCCGCAGGGCGTGGTAGAGCACCGTGTAGAAGTAGATGTTGGTGAAGTCGATGCCCTCTTCGGAGCCGTAGTAGATGCGCTCCCGGGCGAGGTAGCCGTGCAGGTTCATCTGCCCCAGCCCGATCGCATGAGCCTGGCTGTTGCCGTTCTCGATCGAGGGCACCGAGGTGATGTGGGTCTGATCGCTGACCGCGGTGAGCGCCCGGATCGACACCTCGATGGTCTGGGCGAAGTCCGGTGAGTCCATCGCCTTGGCGATGTTCAGCGAGCCGAGGTTGCACGAGATGTCCCGGCCCACCTCGGCGTAGGTCAGATCCTCGTTGTACCGCGACGGCGTGGAGACCTGCAGGATCTCCGAGCACAGGTTGGAGTGGGTGATCTTGCCGTCGATGGGGTTGGCCCGGTTCACCGTGTCCTCGAACATGATGTACGGGTAGCCGGACTCGAACTGCAGCTCGGCCAGGGTCTGGAAGAACTCGCGCGCCTTGATCTTGTGCTTGCGGATGCGGGCGTCGTCGACCATCTCGTAGTACTTCTCGGTGACCGAGATGTCGGCGAACGGCACTCCGTAGACCTTCTCCACGTCGTACGGGGAGAACAGGTACATGTCCTCGTTGTTCTTGGCCAGCTCGAAGGTGATGTCCGGGATCACCACGCCGAGGCTCAGCGTCTTGATCCGGATCTTCTCGTCGGCGTTCTCCCGCTTGGTGTCCAGGAACCGGTAGATGTCCGGGTGATGCGCATGCAGGTAGACCGCGCCGGCACCCTGACGGGCACCGAGCTGGTTGGCGTAGGAGAACGAGTCCTCCAGCAGCTTCATGATCGGGATGACGCCGGAGCTCTGGTTCTCGATGTTCTTGATCGGGGCGCCATGCTCGCGAATGTTGGTGAGCAGCAACGCGACTCCGCCGCCGCGCTTCGACAGCTGCAGCGCGGAGTTGATCGAGCGGCCGATGGACTCCATGTTGTCCTCGATGCGCAGCAGGAAGCAGCTCACCGGCTCGCCGCGCTGCTTCTTGCCCGAGTTGAGGAAGGTCGGGGTGGCCGGCTGGAACCGGCCGTCCATGATCTCGTCGACCAGTTGCTCGGCGAGCAGGGTGTCGCCGGCGGCCAGGGTCAGCGCCACCATCACGACGCGGTCTTCGAAGCGCTCCAGGTAGCGCTTACCGTCGAAAGTCTTCAGCGTGTAGGAGGTGTAGTACTTGAACGCGCCGACGAAGGTCGGGAAGCGGAACTTCTTGGCGTAGGCGCGATCCAGCAGGGTGTGGACGAAGTTGCGCGAGTACTGGTCGAGCACCTCGCGCTCGTAGTAGTTCTCGCGGATCAGGTAGTCGAGCTTCTCGTCCTGATTGTGGAAGAACACGGTGTTCTGGTTGACGTGCTCGAGGAAGTACTGCCGCGCGGCGAGGACGTCCTTGTCGAACTGGATCTCGCCGTTGGGGCCGTACAGATTGAGCATCGCGTTGAGCGCGTGGTCATCAGTCTCCCCCGGCAACGCATGCGCGGTCGCATGCGCGGAGGACGTCGTTACAGGCTCTGCAGCTGAGACCGTCGGTGCCACGTGTTCTCTTCCTTCTTCCAGAAATCGGCCAGAACCACGCGGACGGCTTCGACGTCCTCTGCGGTTCCCATCATTTCAAAGCGGTACAGGTACGGCACGTTGCATTTGCTTGAGACGACATCGCCCGCGTAGCAGTACTCGGCACCGAATTGGGTGTTGCCGGCCGCGATGACCCCGCGGATCAGGGACCGGTTGTTCTCGTTGTTGAGGAATTTGATGACCTGCTTGGGCACGAACCCGGAAGCCTCCGCCCGACGGCCGCTGCCGTAGGTCGGCAGCACCAGAACGTAGGGATCGTGCACCTCGATGGCGTCCCTGATCGGAATCCGGATGGCCGGCAGACCGAGCTTCTGGACGAACCGGTGGGTGGTCTCCGAGACGCTGGAGAAGTACACCAGCCGCACCGGATCCATCGGATGTCCCGCCGGCTTAGGCGCTGGCGATGACGGCCGCGGCGCCGGTGAGCGCCTTGATCCGGTCCGGCCGGAAGCCGGACCAGTGCTCACCGTCGGCGACGACGACGGGCGCCTGCAGGTAGCCCAGCGCCATCACGTAGTCCCGGGCCTCCGGAACCTCGGTGATGTCGACGATCTCGTATTCCAGACCCGCCTTGTCCAGCGCCTTGTAGGTCGCATTGCACTGCACGCAGGCCGGCTTGGTGTACACGGTGATGGTCATCTGCGGATGGCTCCTCTGCGCTGCAAGGGGGGTGGTGAGAGCCCGTGAAACGGGTGATTCAGATGTTCCGGTGGACCGGTGGTTCATCAGGTCTGTCGGCCTGCCAAACACTACACCTAGTGGGTGACAATCAGAAGAGGTACAACATCTTCCGAATAACATTTCTGAAATTCCCTGGTCGTAACGCTCTTAGCGAACATTTTTCGGCGTGTCGGGCGTCACGACACACATGCCGCAAAACCCGCCCCCTAGATGTAGCAGCGGCCTCTGACAGAAATCTGCCCGCTCGGGGCGCGCTCGGGGTCCGCCTCGCATCCCGCGACTGTGCGGTTTTCCGCGCGACTCGCCGCGGCGGTGCAGAAATCCGCACACTCGCGGCGGGAATCCGGGCGCCAAGGCCGCGGAATCAGCGGGCTTCGCACCTCAGTCCTCCAACGCCTCATCGCTGGTCGGGCCGGGGTGGACGTACTGCGCCCCGTGCGGTCTCAGCGCCCCGGTGAACAAGACGTTGACCCGGCTCATCACCGCGCTGTACGGCCGCCAGGCCACCCGCTTGAACGTGTACAGCGCCCAGATGTCCGGCGAGGTGTAGATCAGGAACCGGTTGCGGGCCACCCCGGCGAGGATCTTGCCGGCCACCTTCTCCGCCGAGACCGCATGGCCGCTGAACAGCCGGACCAGGCGTTGCACCTTCGGGTGTTCGCGGTCGACGCCGGCGATGTCCACGCTCTGCACCAGTGGCGTGTCGACCGCGCCGGGAACCACCACCGACACCCCGATGCGGTGCCGGGCCAGGTCGAAGCGCAGCACCTCCGACAGCCCGCGCAGGCCGAACTTGCTGGCGCTGTAGGCGGCATGCCAGGGCAGCGCCACCAGGCCGGCGGCCGAGGACACGTTGACCACGTGCCCGCCCCGGCCGGCGGCCACCATCGGCGGCACGAACACCTCGATGACGTGGATCGGGCCCATCAGGTTGACGTCGATCATCGACCGCCAGTGCCGGTGGGTCAGCCGTTCCACGGTGCCCCAGGCCGAGATGCCGGCGATGTTCATCACCATGTCCATCGACTGATGACCGGTGTGGATGTCGGCACCGAACGCGGCGACGGCGTGGTAGTCGGCGATGTCCAGGGCCCGGTGTGCGGGGACCTCGGCCCCGTAGGACCGGGCATCGGCGACGGTGTTGTCGAGTCCTTCGGAGTCGATGTCGGTCAGAAAGAGCGCAGCACCTTCGCGCGCAAGATGCAGCGCGGTCGCCCGGCCGATGCCGCTGGCCGCACCGGTGATCAGGACACGCTTGCCTGCGAAGTACCCCGCCGAATACCCCGAGGACGTCATGGCCGGCTAGCCACCGGCACGTCCGCCCCACAAGGAGTGCAACCACAGCTTCTCCAGCACCTGCACCGCAGGCTCGATGCCGCCGTCGGGACCGACGAACAACGTCTCCCCGGACAGCGTCATCGCCGTGGCCGCCGACAACGTGCGCACCAGCCCTCGCACATCGGCGGTGATCGGGTCGGCGGTGCCGTTGGCGATCTCGGCCTTCACGATCGGCACGATCTGGTCGATGACGGCCTCGTTGTAGCGGTCGAGGATCTCGCGGATCTCGGCGTCGGTGTTGCGTGCGATATTGCACGCCGACATCACCGGGTCGTTGTGGGCGTAGACCGCCGCGGCGCTGCCGACCATCCGGCGGGCGAACTGCGCCGGGGTCTCGTCGTCACCGCGCGGGGCGAAGGCCCCGGTGGCATCGGTGAGTTCCTCGGAGACCTCGCCGAGGATGTGCGCCAGCACGGCGTACTTGGAGTCGAAGTAGAAGTAGAAACCCGAGCGCGCCACCCCGGCCCGATCGCTGATTGTGCTCACCGACAACTCGGCGAACGGCTTCTCCTCGAGCAGTTCGCGCACCGCGGAGACGATGGCGTGACGCTGCTTGTCACCACGGCGGCGGGGAGCCTCCGGCTGCGCAGTCACCCGTTCACCTTGCACCACGCCGGGGGCAAATGGAACTTGACACGCGTCAATTTTTGGGCAGGATGTCGTCATGGCTGGAGTCAGCACGCCGCAGTTTCTGGTGGACGAAGCGCGCCGCCGGCTCACCCCGACGCTGCAGACGATTCCGGGCATGGGCCTGCTCGACGAGGCGCTGCGCCGGCAGGACTGGCCGGAGTTCGTCTTCGCCGAACCACCGGCGGGCAGCGGCCTCAAGCCCGTCATGGGCAACGCCGGCCTCCCCGTGATGGGGCATCTCATCGAGATCTTCCGCGGCGGCCCGGACTACGTGCTCGAGATGTACCGCAAGTACGGCCCGGTCTACTACAGCAAGACCCCGGCGATGAACGCCGTCGCGGCGTTGGGTCCGGACGCCACCCAGGAGGTGTTCTCCAACCGGAACAAGGACTTCTCCACGGTCGCCTGGCAGGACGTCATCGGGCCGTTCTTCAATCGCGGCCTGCTGCTGATGGATTCCGACGAGCACATGTACCACCGCCGGATCATGCAGGAGGCGTTCACCCGCACCCGACTGTCCGGCTACATCACCCACATGGACACCGTGGCCGCCAAGGTCGTCGCGCAGGACTGGCCGGCCAACGACCGTCGCTTCCGGTTCATGCCGGCCATCAAGGACCTGACCCTCGACATCGCCTCGGTGGTGTTCATGGGTCATGATCCGGGCAGCGACCACCAACTGGTCACCAGGATCAAGGCCGCCTACGAGACCACCACCCGGGCCGGCGGCGCGATCATCCGCACCCCGCTGCCGCCGTTCAAGTGGTGGCGCGGCCTGCAGGCCCGGAAGGTGTTGGAGGACTACTTCGTCGAACGGGTGAAGGAGAAGCGCGGCACCGACGGCACCGACATGCTGACGGTGCTCTGCCAGATCGCCGACGAGGACGGAAACACGTTCTCCGACAACGACATCATCAATCACATGATCTTCCTGATGATGGCCGCTCACGACACCTCGTCGTCGACGATGACGACGATGGCCTACCACCTGGCCGCCAACCCGCAGTGGCAGGACCGCCTGCGCGAGGAGGGCGACCGGTTGATCGGTGACGCCCCGTTGGACATCGACACCCTCGACAAGCTGGAGACCTTCGACCTGGTCATCAAGGAAGCCCTGCGGATGGTGACCCCTCTGCCGTTCAACGTGCGCCGGGCCGTCCGCGACACCGAGGTGCTCGGTCACTACATCCCGGCCGGCACCAACATCAATCTGTGGCCGGGGATGAACCACCGGCTCCCCGAATTGTGGACCGACCCGGAGCGTTTCGACCCGGCGCGCTTCGCCGAACCGCGCGCCGAGCACAAGCGGCACCGCTACGCCTTCGCCCCGTTCGGCGGCGGCGCGCACAAGTGCATCGGCCTGGTGTTCGG
>NZ_JAFMJZ010000078.1 GCF_017853185.1 Mycolicibacterium sp. | reverse complement strand
TCCGGGATGCGCAGCACGTAGTTCTCGTCGACGACGATGCTGCCGCTGTAGCCGCCCTGGGTGGGCTCGCCGTCCCGGCCGACCGCGTTGTAGGTGCCGACGTTGCCGCCGCCGGTGCAGTACTGCTCCAGGCCCGCCTGGCAGTTCTTGCACTTCCGGCAGGAGTCCACGAAGCAGCCGACGCCGACGTGGTCGCCGACCTTGTATCTGGTTACCGCCGAGCCGATTTCGGTGACGATGCCGGCGATCTCGTGGCCCGGCACCACCGGGTAGCTGGGCTGGCCCCACTCGCCGCGCACGGTGTGGATGTCGGAGTGGCAGATGCCCGCGAAGATGATGTCGAATCGCACATCGTGCGGGCCGACGGCACGACGGGTGATGGTGGTCTTGGTCAGTGGACCGGTCGCCGAGGTGGCGGCGTAGGCGGAGACGGTAGTCATACTGTGACATTAGGCCTTCCCTGATCGGACCGGACAGGCCGTCCCCGCCGTCTACGATTCGCCGAATGGTGGAGATCCCGTCGCTTCCGCGGCTGCCGGGCGGGCTCGACCCGTTGCGGCGCATCCGGGTGCCGGGCGATCTGGACGCGGCCACCGATATCGGTCCGGAGGACCCGCCGGCCGACGGCGGCGTCGAGCAGGCCGCCGTGGACGCCATGTGGAAGGCCGCGGTCGACTGGTACCGCAGCGGAGTGCACCCGGCGATGCAGGTGTGCGTGCGCCGCAACGGGGCGGTGATCCTCAACCGGGCGATCGGGCACGCCAGCGGCAACGGACCCCGCGACGGCCGGGACTCCGAACGGGTCCGGGCCACCGTCGACACCCCGTTCTGCGTGTACTCGACGTCCAAGGCGATCACCGCCTTCGTCGTGCACAAACTGTGCGAAAAGGGGCTGCTGCACACCGACGACCTCGTCGCCGACTACATCCCCGGCTACGAGAAGAACGGCAAGCACCGGATCACCGTCGGGCATGTGCTGGCGCACCGCGCCGCCGTCCCGAACCTGCCGCGCACCGCGCTCGATCTGGACAACCTCGGTGACCGGCAGTACATGAACGACATCCTGATCAACGCCTCGCCGTTCGCGAAGGCCGGCCGCTATCTGGCCTATCACGCGGTCTCCGGCGGCTTCATCCTCGGCGAGGTGGTGCACGCGGTCACCGGCAAGGACATCCGGGAGGTGCTGGCCGAGGAGTTCCTCGACCCGCTCGGATTCCGGTGGACCAACTACGGTGTCGCGCCCGAGGACGTCGACAAGGTCGCGGTCAACTACATCACCGGTCCGCCGACGGCGCCACCGCTGTCGAACGTGCTCAGCCGGGCGCTGGGAGTCGGGCTGGACAATCTGGTCGACCTCACCAACGACCCGCGCTTCCTGACCGGAATCGTGCCGGCCGCGAACACGGTGACCACCGCCTGGGAGCTGACCAGGTTCTTCGAGATCATGCGCCGCGGAGGCGAACTCGACGGAGTCCGGGTGATCGAGACCGAGACCATCCGCCGGGCGCTGGTCGAGCGTTCGCACCTGGAGATCGACCTGTCGCTGGTCTACCCGACCCGGTTCTCCTACGGACTGATGCTGGGTGCCCAGTTGGTCAGCCTCTACGGCCGGGACACCCAGCAAGCCTTCGGCCACCTCGGCTTCACCAACATGCTCGCCTGGGCCGACCCGGAACGGGCCATCTCCGTCGCGGTGCTCAACAGCGGCAAGCCGATCGTCTACCCGGAGCTTTACCGGTTCCTCGGCACCATGCAGACCATCACCAGTCAGATGCCGAAAGTGCCGGAGTCCGAACGGATCCTCTAGCAGGAAGGGCACAGATGTCGCATCTGACCGGCAAGGTCGTCATCGTCAGCGGGGCCGCCAGCGGCTTCGGGAGACTCATCTCCGAGAAGTGCGCCGCCGGCGGGGCCAAGGTGGTCGCCGTCGACGTCAACGCCGAGGGCATCCGGGAGGTGGCCGACGGAATCCGGGCCGCCGGTGGTCAGTGCATCGCGCAGGTCGTCGATGTGACCGACCTGGCACAGTTCAAGGCCGCGGCTCAGGCGGCGATCGACCAGTACGGCGCCATCGACGTCCTGGTCAACAACGCCGGAGTGATGCCGCTGTCCTACTTCGCCGACCACGAATCAGCTTGGCAGCGTTGGCATCAGGCGATCGACATCAACATCAAGGGTGTGGTCAACGGCATCGCCGCGGTCTACGACCAGATGATCGCCCAGGGCCGTGGTCATGTGGTCAACATCTCCTCGATCTACGGCAACGGCGGCATCGCCGGAGCGGGTGTCTACAGCGCGACGAAGATGGCGGTCACCGCATTGTCCGACGCCCTGCGGGTGGAGACCCAGGGCAGGATCAAGGTCACCACCGTCAAGCCCACCGGGGTGCTCGGCACGAACCTCGGCAGCGGCATCGTCAACCTCTCGGCGATCACCGAACTGGCCGGCCAGCACGGGGCCCAATTGACCGAGAACATCGGCAACTTCGCGACCGGCGCCCTGCGGCCGGAGCAGACCGACGTCGACTCGGTGCAGTACTGGCTCATCACGCCCGACGATCTGACCGACGCCGTCGTCGGTGTCATCGACCAGCCGTGGGGGATCAGCATCAGCGATATCACCGTCCGGGCCAGCGGCGAGGATTACGTGCGCTAGCCGCTGTCCGATTGCCCGAGGTCAGTTGATGGGGGCGTTCAGCCAGCTCAGGTCGTCGAGGATTCCCCGGGCGGCGACCAGGCCCTGGCCGGTCTGCCACACCTCGTTGTTGACCACGAACACCCGGTTGTCGCGGTTCGCCGACAGTGTGCGCCAGGCGTCGCTGTCGAGGACCTGCGGGGCACGCTCCTTGGCCGCCGGTGAGGCGAACGACATGTAGACGATATCTGCGTCGGCGGGGGAGAAGTCCGGAGTGCCGTCGAGTCCGATCTCGATGTACGGCTTGTCGGTAAAGCGTTGTGCCGCAGGACGATCCACGCCGACTGCGGCCAGCACGCTGGCCGGGAAGTTCTGCGCGCCCCACACCCGCAGCGTGGTGTCGGTCAGCTGCACGATCGAGGCCTGGAAGTGGGCGGCGTCGTTGGCGGCGCCCTTCTCCCGGGCCGCGGCGGTGAACCCGGCGATGAGTTCCTCGGCGGCCCCGAAGCGTCCGGTCGCCGCTCCGACGAGCCGCAGGTTGTCCTGCCAGGCCGGCCCGGTGGTGGCGGTCAACACCGTCGGGGCGATCGCGGCCAGGGCGGGGTAGTCCTTCTGCTGGGTCTCCTGCGAGCCCAGGATCAGGTCGGGCTTGGCGGCGGCCACCGCGGCCAGGTCGACGGCGCTGCGGGTGCCCGCCGGCGCGGCATCGTGCACGACGGTGCCCAGATAAGACGGCTGCGTGGTCGCGCCGTCCGGCCCAGGACCATCGGGGAGGGCGGCGGCCACGATGCGCGACTGCAGTCCGAGCGCGCACAGCGCGTCGAGTTCATCACCGGCCAGCACCACGATGCGCTGCGGGTCGGGAACCACCGCAGTCTCCCCGGCGGCGTGCCCCAGCGGTTTGGGTCCCAGCGGACCGGGCGGCGGGGGATCGAGGCGTGCCGGCTCCGGTGCGCAGGACTCGTCGGGGCGGCGCTGGTTGCCCAGCACCCCGGCCGAGGCGATCTTGGTGGTGCTGGTCACAACAGTGCCCGCGGGGCCGCTCGGGCCCGCCGCGGGTGCCTCGGACTTGCCCGAACAACCGCTGAGCAGGACGAGCGCGACGACGGCGGCTATCGACACCCCTGGGAACACGGCGCGGACAAGCATTCGGCGACCGTAACATCAGACCCGTCGACCATCGCTGAGCTGGGGATTCGCTGAATCCGACGGGGGGTCGCGACGCGAGTACGACAGAATGTAGGACCCGCGGCACACAGAGCCTGCTTTGGGGTTAGGATTCCGCTTAGATTTTGTATTGGGACGCTCCCGACGGATGGTTGGAGGACCTCGTGACTGCCGTAGTGCCCTCGCGCGGAGAACTTGAGGCAACACGCCCGCACCCGGCCCCTAACGGGCCGAAGGGCAGTCTTCTCTACAAGGTTCTGACCACGACCGATCACAAGCTGATCGGCATCATGTACACCATCGCGTGTTTCATCTTCTTCGCCATCGCGGGACTGATGGCGCTGTTCATCCGGGCCGAGCTCACGGTGCCGGGTCTGCAGTTCCTCTCGAACGAGCAGTACAACCAGCTGTTCACCATGCACGGCACCGCGATGCTGCTGTTCTACGCCACCCCGGTGGTGTTCGGCTTCGCCAACCTGGTGCTGCCGATCCAGATCGGCGCCCCCGACGTGGCGTTCCCCAAGCTCAATGCGCTGTCGTTCTGGCTTTTCGTGTTCGGCGCGCTGATCGCCATGAGCGGTTTCATCACCCCTGGCGGCGCGGCCGACTTCGGCTGGACCGTCTACGTCCCGCTGTCGGATGCGGTCCACTCGCCCGGCGCCGGCGCTGACCTGTGGATCCTCGGTCTCGCCGTCGGCGGCCTGGGCACCATCCTCGGCGCGGTCAACATGATCACCACCATCGTCTGCCTGCGCGCCCCCGGCATGACCATGTTCCGGATGTCCATCTTCACCTGGAACATCTTCGTGACCTCGATCCTGGTCATCCTGATCTTCCCGTTGCTGACTGCGGCACTGTTCGGCCTGGCCGCCGACCGCCGTCTGGGCACTCACGTCTACGACCCGGCCAACGGTGGTATCACGCTGTTCCAGCACCTGTTCTGGTACTTCGGTCACCCCGAGGTGTACGTGATCGCGCTGCCGTTCTTCGGCATCATCTCCGAGATCATCCCGGTGTTCTCCCGCAAGCCGCTGTTCGGCTACACCACCCTCGTGTACGCAACGCTGGGGATCGCGGCGCTGTCGATGGCGGTGTGGGCGCACCACATGTACGTCACCGGCGCGGTGCTGCTGCCGTTCTTCAGTCTGCTGACCTTCATGATCGCGGTCCCGACCGGCGTCAAGTTCTTCAACTGGATCGGCACCATGTGGAAGGGGCAGGTGACCTTCGAGACGCCGATGCTGTTCGCCTTCGGCTTCCTGGTGACCTTCCTGTGTGGTGGCCTGACCGGCGTGCTGCTGGCCAGCCCGCCGCTGGACTTCCACGTCTCGGACAGCTACTTCGTGGTTGCGCACTTCCACTACACGCTGTTCGGCACCATCGCCTTCGCCACCTACGCCGGCGTGTACTTCTGGTTCCCGAAGATGACCGGCCGGATGCTCGACGAGCGCCTGGGCAAGCTGCACTTCTGGCTGACCATGATCGGCTTCAACCTCACCTTCCTGGTGCAGCACTGGCTGGGCAACGAGGGCATGCCGCGTCGCTACGCGGACTACCTGCCGACCGACGGCTTCACCACGCTGAACATCATCTCGACGATCGGCGCCTTCATCCTGGGCTCCTCGCTGATCCCGTTCTTCTGGAACGTGTTCAAGAGCTGGCGCTACGGCGAGGTCGTCACCGTCGACGACCCGTGGGGCCACGGCAACTCCCTGGAGTGGGCCACCAGCTGCCCGCCGCCGCGGCACAACTTCAACGAGCTGCCCCAGATCCGTTCGGAGCGGCCGGCCTTCGAGAAGAACCACCCGCACATGGTCGAGCGCATGCGTGCCGAGGCCTTCGTCGGGCGCGGCCACTAGTCCGAGGCTGAGGCCGGCGGCGAGCCAACACGGTTCGCCGCACGGACGCTGCGATGACCGTCGAGAAGGTGTCGGTGCTGATCACCGTCACCGGCGTTGACCGCCCCGGTGTCACTTCCGCGCTGTTCGGTGTGCTCTCCGCCCATGAGGTGGAACTGCTCAACGTCGAACAGGTGGTGATCCGCGATCGGCTCACCCTCGGGGTGCTGATATCCGGCCGCCCCGAGGTCGCCGACGGAGAGACGTTGCGGGACAACGTCATTGAGACCATCCACCGGCTGGGCCTCGATGTCACCATCGAACGCAGCGACGACGTCCCGGTCATCCCCAGATCCTCGACCCACACCATCGTCGTGCTGGGCCGGCCCATCACCGCCGCGGCTTTCGGGGCGGTGGCCCGGGAACTGGCCGCCCTCGGCGTCAACATCGACCTCATCCGCGGGATCTCGGACTACCCGGTGACCGGCCTGGAGTTGCGGGTCTCCGCACCGCTCCAGGTCGACGGCCGGCTGCAGGAGAACCTCGCCCGGCTGGCCGCCGAACAGGCCGTGGACATCGCGGTGGAGAAGTCCAGCCTGGAGCGACGGGCCAAACGGCTCATCGTGTTCGACGTCGACTCCACCCTGATCCAGGGCGAGGTCATCGAGATGCTGGCCGAACGGGCCGGCGCCGGGGAGGCGGTGGCCGCCATCACCGAGGCCGCCATGCGTGGCGAGATCGACTTCGCCGAATCCCTGCACCAGCGGGTGGCGACGCTGGCCGGGTTGCCGGCCGAGGTCATCGACGAGGTGAGCGAAGAACTCGAACTGACCGCCGGAGCACGCACGACGATCCGCACGTTGCGTCGGCTCGGCTTCTACTGCGGGGTGGTCTCGGGAGGCTTCCGGCAGGTGATCGACCCGCTGGCCCATGAGCTGATGCTGGACTTCGTCGCCGCCAACGAACTCGAGATCGTCGACGGCCACCTGACCGGCCGGGTGGTCGGCGAGGTGGTCGACCGGGCCGGAAAAGCCAAGGCGCTGCGCAACTTCGCCCAGCAGGTCGGGGTGCCGATGGAGCAGACGGTGGCCGTCGGGGACGGCGCCAACGACATCGACATGCTCAACGCCGCGGGTCTCGGGGTGGC
Organism: Mycolicibacterium sp.; assembly: GCF_017853185.1. Lineage (GTDB taxonomy): Bacteria > Actinomycetota > Actinomycetes > Mycobacteriales > Mycobacteriaceae > Mycobacterium. The sequence continues at coordinate 8,689 of NZ_JAFMJZ010000078.1, read as the reverse complement.
GTTCAACGCCAAGCCGGCCCTGCGCGAGGTCGCCGACGCCTCGCTGAGCCATCCCTATCTCGACGCGGTGCTGTTCATCCTCGGCGTGACCCGTGCGGAGATCGAGGCCGCCGACGCCGTCGACGGCGGGGTGCGGCGCGTCGAGATCCCCACGGAATAGCGGTGGACCCGATGCGGCACGATGAAGCGGTGTCCGACGCCCCCGTCGATGGCGACCTACTGATCGACTTCCGCAACGTCACGCTGCGCCGGGGCGGGCGGAACCTGGTCGGGCCGGTGTCCTGGCAGGTCGAACTCGACGAACGCTGGGTGGTCATCGGCCCCAACGGCGCGGGCAAGACCTCACTGCTGCGCATCGCCGCGGCGATGGAGTACCCGTCCTCGGGCACCGCGTTCGTCATGGGGGAGCGGCTGGGCCGGGTCGACATGAGCGAGTTGCGACAGCGGGTCGGGCTGAGCAGTTCGGCACTGGCACAACGTGTTCCGGACGACGAACTGGTGCGCGACGTGGTGGTCTCGGCCGGTTACGCGGTGCTCGGCCGGTGGCGTGAGGACTACGACGAGGTCGACTACCTTCGTGCGGTCGACACCCTGGAGAGCGTGGGCGCCGAGCATCTGTCCGACCGGACCTACGGCACGCTGTCCGAAGGCGAACGCAAACGCGTGCTGATCGCCCGTGCCCTGATGACCGATCCCGAACTGCTGCTGCTCGACGAACCCGCGGCCGGCCTGGATCTCGGCGGCCGCGAGGAACTCGTCGCCCGGCTGGCCGATCTGGCCGCCGACCCGGATGCCCCGGCGCTGGTCCTGGTGACCCACCACGTCGAGGAGATCCCGCCCGGATTCAGCCACTGCCTGATCCTGTCCGAGGGCGGCGTGCTGGCGGCCGGGCTGCTCGAGCAGACCCTGACTTCGGAGAATCTGTCCGCCGCGTTCGGCCAGTCGATCGCCGTCGACACCATCGACGGGCGCTACTTCGCGCGGCGGGTGCGAAGCCGGGCGGCCCATAGGAGGCGTTTATGAGCGACCACGAACCGTTGCCGGTGCGGCCGGCGGCCACCGTGATGCTGGTGCGCGACACCGTCGAGTCCATCGAGGTGTTCCTTATGCGCCGGCACGCCGCCATGCAGTTCGCCGCCGGGATGACGGTGTTCCCGGGCGGTGGCGTCGACGACCGGGACCGGGACGGGGACCTGCTGGGTAACGGGGCCTGGTACGGGCCGGGAGCCGACTGGTGGGCCGAACGCTTCGGCATCGAGGCCGATCTTGCCGAGGCCCTGGTGTGCGCGGCGGCCCGGGAGACCTTCGAGGAGTCCGGCGTGCTGTTCGCCGGACCGGCCGACGATCCGGACGGCATCGTCGCCGACGCCTCGGTGTACCACCAGGCCCGCGCAGCGCTGGAGGACCGCAGCCTGTCCTTCGCCGACTTCCTGCGGGGCGAGAAGCTGGTGCTGCGCGCCGACCTGCTGCGTCCGTGGTCGAACTGGGTCACCCCGAAGGAGGAGCGGACCCGTCGCTACGACACCTACTTCTTCGTCGGCGCACTGCCGCAGGGCCAGCGCGCCGACGGCGAGAACACCGAGTCCGACCAGGCCGGCTGGGCCCGCCCGGAATCGGCCATCGAGGATTTCGCCGAGGGGCGCGCGCTGCTGCTGCCGCCGACCTGGAGTCAGTTGGACTCACTCACCGGCCGCACGGTCGAGGAGGTGCTGGGCCTGGAGCGTCAGATTGCAAAAGTGCAGCCGAAACTGACTGTGGTGCAGGATAACTGGGAGATCGAGTTCTTCGACAGCGACCGCTACAACGCCGCCCGCCATCGCGGCGGCCGGTTGAAGGGCGACTTCTAGAACGTGCGTGAGTTCGTCAGCGTCCACCTCAGCGACCAGCATCCGGGCATCGGCACCGTGGTGCTCGACCGGGAACCCTCCAACGCGCTGACCCGGCAGGTCTACCGCGAGTTGCGTTCCGCCGCCCAGGAGGTGTCCGAGCGCGAGGACGTCACGTCGGTGATCCTGTTCGGCGGCCACGAAACCTTCTCGGTCGGAGATGATGTCGCCGAACTGCGCACGCTCAGCCGCGCTGAGGCCCAGGCCGCGGATCTGGTCCGCGGTGCGGCGTTCGACGCCATCGCCGCGATCCCCAAGCCGACCGTCGCCGCGGTCACCGGCTACGCGCTGGGCGCGGGTCTGAGCCTGGCGCTGGCCGCCGACTGGCGGGTGTGCGGTGACAACGCCAAACTGGGCGCCACCGAGATCCTGGCGGGGCTGGCCCCGGAGGCCGGCGGCTGCGCGCGGCTGGCCCGGGTGATCGGACCCTCGCGCGCCAAGGAACTGGCCTTCAGCGGGCGGTTCGCCGGCGCGAAGGAGGCGCTGGCGATCGGACTGATCGACGAGATGGTGGCTCCCGACCACGTCTTCGACGCCGCGGTGAGGTGGGCGAGCCGGTTCGTGGCGGCGCCGGCTGCCGTGATGGCCGCGGCGAAGGCCCGGATCGACGGGTTAGGCTGCCCTTCATGACGGACACTCGACCCGAGGCCGATCCGAAGCCGAATCCGCACGCGACCCCCGAGCAGATCGAGGCCGCGCTCAAGGACACCAAGCTGGCCCAGGTGCTCTACCACGACTGGGAAGCCGAGAGTTACGACGACAAGTGGTCGATCTCCTATGACCAGCGCTGCATCGACTATGCGCGGGGCCGCTTCGACGCCATCGTTCCCGTCGAGGAGCAGCGCAACCTGCCGTATGACCGCGCGTTGGAGCTCGGCTGCGGCACCGGGTTCTTCCTGCTCAACCTGATCCAGGCCGGGGTGGCCCGGCGCGGTTCGGTGACCGACCTCTCACCGGGCATGGTCAAGGTCGCCGTACGCAACGGCGAGTCGCTGGGTTTGGACATCGACGGCCGGGTCGCCGACGCCGAAGGCATCCCGTACGAGGACAACACGTTCGATCTGGTGGTGGGACACGCTGTGCTGCATCACATTCCGGACGTGGAGAAGTCGCTGCGTGAGGTGGTCCGGGTGCTCAAGCCGGGCGGCCGGTTCGTCTTCGCGGGCGAACCCACCACGGTGGGCAACGCCTACGCGCGCAAGCTGGCCGACCTGACCTGGAAGACCACCGTCCGTGCGATGAACCTGCCCGGCCTGCAGAGCTGGAAGCGGCCGCAGGAGGAACTCGACGAGAACTCCCGCGCGGCGGCCCTGGAGTGGATCGTGGATCTGCACACCTTCGATCCGGCCGACCTGGAGCGGATGGCCGCCTCGGCGGGCGCGGTCGACGTGCGCACCACCAGCGAGGAGTTCACCGCCGCGATGCTCGGCTGGCCGGTGCGCACGTTCGAATCGACTGTTCCACCGGGCAAACTGGGCTGGAACTGGGCGCGTTTCGCGTTCCGCGGTTGGACCACGCTGTCCTGGGTCGACGCCAACGTCTGGCGGCATGTGGTGCCCAAGGGCTGGTTCTACAACGTGATGATCACCGGGGTCAAGCCGTCCTGACGTTCACCCGTGCCGACGTCGAATACCTGACCGCCGACGAGGGCGTGGCCGCACTGGATGAGGTCGCCGGCCTCGCGCTGACCGATGCCAGTCGGGTCGCCGACGTCACCGCCGTGCGCAGCCGTTACGGCGAGCACACCACCGCACTGATCGAGACGGTTCTGTTGCGGCGCAAGGCGGTCGCCAAGTTTCCGGGCATCGACGTCGCCGGCTGGCTGTTCACCGATGAGGCCCTGCAGCAGGCCACCACCGCCGCGGTGGCCCGGCACCGCGCGCGGCGATTGGCCGGTGCCGTCGTGCACGACGCCACCTGTTCGATCGGCACCGAACTGGCCGCCCACGCCGGGACCGCAAAAGCGTTGCTGGGCAGCGATATCGACGAGGTCAGGCTGGCAATGGCCAGGCACAACCTCGGACCGCAGGTGCCGTTGTGCCGGGCCGACGCGTTGCACCCGATCAGCCGCGACGCCGTCGTGCTGCTCGACCCGGCACGCCGGGCCGGTGACCGTCGCCGCTTCGACCCGCGCGCCTATCAGCCGCCCCTGGACGCGGTTGCCGAGGTGTACCGGGGCCGCGACACCGTGGTGAAATGCGCGCCGGGAATCGACTTCGAGGCGGTGCGCCGGTTGGGCTTCGACGGTGAGATCGAGGTGACCTCCGTCGGCGGATCGGTCCGTGAGGCCTGCCTGTGGTCGCCGGGGCTGTCCGATCCCGGCGTACGGGTGCGGGCCTCGGTGCTCGACCGCGGCGAGCAGATCACCGACGCTGATCCGCAGGACTGCCCGACCGCCCCGCCGGGACGCTGGATCGTCGACCCGGACGGCGCCATCGTGCGGGCCGGATTGGTGCGCCACTACGCGGCCCGGCACGGTCTGTGGCAGCTGGATCCCGACATCGCGTACCTGACCGGCGACCGGCTGCCCGACGGCGTTCGCGGCTTCGAGATCATCGAGACGCTCCCGATGCGGGAAAAGGTTCTGCGCCAGGCGCTTTCGTCGCACGACTGCGGTGCCCTGGAGATCCTGGTGCGTGGGGTGGACGTCGACCCCGATGCGCTGCGCCGGCGGCTGCGCCCGACCGGATCGCAGCCGCTGTCGGTGGTGATCACCAGGGTGGGCCGGGGAGCGCAGGCCCGGGCCGTGGCATACATCTGCCGGGCATCGCGCAACGGCTGAACCAGTACTGTGGACCCCATGCGTTCTCTGTTTCTGGCTGCACTGCTGACCACCGGCGCCGTGCTGACGCCCGCCGTCGCCTCCGCCGCTCCCAACGGCTGCGCCGAGATGGGCGGCGTCGTCGAGAACCGCGGAACCTGTCGCGTTCAGGCCCAGACCCCGACCTACACGATGGATGTGCGGTACCCGGTCCACTATGCCGACGAGCAGGCGATCATCGACTACCTCACTCAGACCAAGGCCGGGTTCCTCAACCTCGCCCAGACCCCCGGTGCGCGCAACCTGCCTTACGAAATGGACGTCACCGCACAGTCTTTCCGCTCGGCGAACACCCGCAGCGCCGTGCTCAAACTCTTCCAGGCGGTCGGCAGCGCCCACCCGACGACCTGGTACAAGTCCTTCAACTTCGACGAGAAGAAGGGCCAGCCGGTCACTTTCGACACGGTGTTCCCGCCCGGGGCGCTGCAGCAGATCTTCCCGATCGTGCAACGCGAACTGGAGACCCAGACCGGACTCACCGGTTCGATCTCACCCGGTGACGGCCTGGATCCGTCGCACTATCAGAATTTCGCGATCACCGACGATTCGGTGATCTTCTTCTTCGGCCGCGCCGAACTGCTACCGTCCTACGCCGACGCCACCACGGTTGCCATTCCGCGCAACGAGATTCCGGCCCTACTGATTTAGGCGGGGCTGGATCAGGCGGGGCTGAAGCTGTAGACCTGCCCGGCACTGGTCGCCACGACCACCCGGCGGTCGAAGCCCACCGAGACACCGACCGGGAACCCGGCGGCCTCGGGCATCGGATAGCTGCCCCGGCTGCGGCCGCCGTCGGCAGGGCTGAACACCAGCAGCGACATCCGGTCGGGTCCGTCGGCCACCACCGTGTAGGCGAGGTCACCGGCCTGACTCGAGGTGGTCAGCGGGGTGACGTCGTCACGGCGCCACAACTCCTCGGGTTTGTCGCGGGCGTCGCGGAATGCGACCAGGCGCGTGTCCGGGCCACCGCCGGCGATGATCAGCCCGTCCGGGGCGACCGATGGCGGGGTCAGCGGTGCGAAGTCCAGTGCTGCAGACCATTTCGCCTTCCCGTCTGAGGCGTTCAACGCCCACAACCGGCGGTCACGGCCGCTGACGTAGACGGTCTGCCCGTCGGCGGAGAACACCGGGCTGCCGATCGGGCCGCCCGCGACGGCGTCGCTGGTCCACTCCACGGACAGCAGTGGGGTCTGGCCGGGCTGATAGCGCAGCGCGGTCAACACCGGCGCCGCCGCGCCCGGCTGCCACAGATCCAGCACCACCAGCTTGGCGGCGGGGGAGAAGGCCGGCGCGGAGGGCACCGGGCAGCCGGGCAGCGACTGCTGGCAGTCGGTCAGGCCGCGGGTGGCGTCGGTGGGGTTGACGCCGGCGACGAGGTCGAGTGGAGTGCCCACCACCTCGCCGCGATGGGAGTCGAACACCAGCACCTGGCCCAGGTGCGTGATGACCAGCAGCTGTCCGTCGTCGAGAAACCTTGCCGTGGTGGGCATTCCGATGACCGGGGTGCGCCATCGCACCCACTGGGTCGGCGGGTAGGAGAGCATCAGGCCGGGCTGACCGATGTAGAGGTTGTCGAACCCGTCGAACAGCGGGCTGCTGAACCCGCCGCCGAGTACCATCCGGGTGCACCAGCGCTGGCGTCCGTTGTTGTCGTTCTCCCACACCATCAGCGAGCAGCCGCCGGCGGTCTGCCCGTTGACGGCCAGGTACCGCTCGGCGCCCAGGGCCGCGGAGGCGCCGAGTTCACCCTTGACCGAGCGGCTCCACTGCAGCTTCAGCTCCGCCGCACCCGCGGTGGCGGTGTAGCTGCTGTTGGCGGCGTCGGCGTACTGGGCCGGCCAGCCTCGCGCGGCCGACGCCTGGACCCAGGAGTCGGTGTTCCCGCAGCCGCTCAGGGTCCCGGCCAACAGAGCCGTCGAGGCCAGCGCAAGCGCCCGCCGCAACACCGGTGTCCTAGCCATCCAGGGGAGACTATCCGGTGGGTAGGCTCTGACCCCATGACGAGCATGTGGGGCGCGCCGATCCATAAGCGCTGGCGTGGCTCGCGGCTGCGCGATCCCCGGCAGGCGAAGTTCCTCACCAGGGCCTCGCTGAAATGGGTGATCGCCAACCGCGCCTACACACCCTGGTACCTGGTGCGCTACTGGCGGCTGCTGAAGTTCAAGCTGGCCAACCCGCATGTGATCACCCGCGGCATGGTGTTCCTGGGTAAGAACGTCGAGATCCACGCCACCCCGGAGCTGTCCCAGCTGGAGATCGGCCGCTGGGTGCACATCGGCGACAAGAACACCATCCGGGCGCACGAGGGCTCGCTGCGCCTGGGCGACAAGGTGGTCTTCGGCCGGGACAACGTCATCAACTGCTACATCGACATCGAGTTCGGCGAGTCCGCGCTGATGGCCGACTGGTGCTACGTCTGCGACTTCGACCACAAGATGGACAACATCGAACTGCCGATCAAGGACCAGGGCATCGTCAAGACCCCGGTGCGGATCGGCCCGGACACCTGGATCGCCACCAAGGTGACCATCCTGCGCGGCACCACCATCGGCCGCGGCTGCGTGCTGGGCGCGCACGCGGTGGTCAAGGGCGACATCCCGGACTACTCGATCGCGGTCGGTTCACCGGCCCGGGTGGTCAAGAACCGCAAGCTGGCCTGGGAGACCTCGGCGGCCGAGCGCGCCGAACTGGCCGCGCATCTGGCCGACATCGAGCGCAAGAAGAAAGCCGCGAAGTAGCGCACCCAATCTCGCCCAGCGTCACGCCAGCGTGACGGTCGGCAGCGAGCGCCAAGCTGGCGTGACGTTCGGAGGGGTGGCCGCCTAGCGGTCAGGCAGGGCGTGTTCGACGATCGCCCGGCGCCGCTGCGGTTCGCGCTCGCTGCGCTTGGCCGCCAGATACACCTGGGCGGTCTCGACGGCCACGGTGTGCCAGTCGAAGTCCGCGGTCAGCCGTTCCCGGGCGGTGACCGCCCGGCGCTGTGCGGCGGCCGGATCATCCAGGGCGGCGCGGACCGCGGCCGCCAGTGCGGGGACGTCGCGGGGCGGGCAGGACAACCCGGTCTGGCCGTCGATCACCGCCTCGCCGAGGCCGCCGACGTTGGTGGTCACCAGGGGAGCCCCGGCCGCCGCGGCCTCCAGGGCCACGATCCCGAACGGCTCGTAGTGGCTCGGCAGCACGGCGACGTCGGTGCGGTGCAGCAGTTCCAGCAGCTGGTCGTGGTCGGCGCGGCCGATGAAGCGAACGGCCTTGAGCACCTTGTGCTTTCGGGCCACCTCGATCAGCCAGTCCTGCTGGGTGCCGTCGCCGGCGACGGTCAGCATGGTGCCCGGGTTGGTCCGGCGGATCCGCGGCAGCGCGGCGATCAGATCGTGGACGCCCTTCTCATACTCCAGGCGCCCGAAGTAGAGCAGTTCCGGCGGTCCGTCGTGGGTGCGTCGCTTCGCGAATGGCCATCGGCTGGAGTCGATCCCGTTGCGGATGACGTTGATCTGGGCCAGGCCGGGGCCGAACAGTTCGGAGATCTCCTCGGCCATCGACGCCGAACAGGCGATCAGCGAATCGGACTCGTGCACCAGCCAGGACTCGCTGGCGTGCACCTGCCGGCTGATCCGCCCGCTCACCCAACCGGAGTGCCGGCCGGCCTCGGTGGCGTGGATGGTGGAGATCAGGGGGACGTCGAAGAACTCGGCCAGCGTGACCGACGGATCGGCGACCAGCCAGTCATGGGCGTGCACCACGTCGGGCACCCAACCCTGCCGGTGCAGCTGCAGCCCGGCCCGGATCATGCTGTGCCCCATGGCCAGAACCCAGGCCATCATGTCGGTGCCGAAGTCGTACTCGTGCGGATCCTGGGCGGCGGCGATGATCCGTACGCCCTCGCTGACACTGTCGGCGGTCGGATGCGAGGCCGGGTCGGTGCCGGCCGGCTGGCGGGACAGCACCACCACCTCATGGCCGTCGGCGGCCAGTGCGGTGGCCA
>NZ_JAFMJZ010000077.1 GCF_017853185.1 Mycolicibacterium sp. | reverse complement strand
GGCATCCTGCCGCGGGCGGACCTGTATGAGACCAAACGCAGCAAGCTGGTCGGACGCCACCTCGGGGACGCCGAGAACAACACCCGCGAGCTTTTGGAGGCGGCGCTGGGCGCCACGGTGTTCCTCGACGAGTTCGGCGGGCTGGTGCAGACGGGGCTGTCCAATGGCGATGCCTACGGGCAAGCCATCATCGACACCCTGGTGCCCTGGATGGAAAACGAACGCGAGCATTCGGTGATCATCGCCGCGGGCTATCCGCGGGCGTGTCAGCGGGTGCTCGAGGTGGACCAAGGGCTGCTGTCGCGGTTCAAGACCACCATCGAGTTCCAGTCCTACAATCCCGACGAGCTGATCGAGCTTGCCCAGCATTTCGCCTCCACCGGGGGAGACGTCGTGGAGGCGGGGGCGGCCGAACACGTGCTGCGCGAACCGTTTACCCGGTTCTACACCGCCGTGTCCACCAGCGAGGAGGGCGATCAGGTGCGGGCCATCGACACGTTGGGCAACGGCCGGTTCGTGCGCAAACTCATCGAAAGCGCGCAAGCCGCCCGCAATGAGCGGGTGATCGACGCGCACGGGCTGGGGATGGCCGACCTCAGCGACGAGACGCTATTCGATGCCATCGACGAGACGGCGATGACCTTGCTGACCGCCGGCGACCTTCACGCCGGGCTGGCCGACGCGCTGCCCAGCGGGCTGCCGCGATGAACCGCGCGGATCACCGGGACAGCTCACCGCTGGGCGCCCCCGCACCGCGACCCCGAAACCGCTCGGCCATCGTCTGCGCCCAGTGGCGGGCCTCGCCACCCAAAGCCTCCTCGGGACAGGCCGACTCCTCGCTGCCCCCGCAGATAGCGGTTGCGAGATCGGCGGTGCTGACCCGGTCATAGCCGACCGGCGCCACCACCCACGCCGTTTCCCCCAGCACCACCACATCGCCCACGCTCAGACTGCGGTTGCCGGCCGCGCGGTAGTCGGTCGCCCACTGCTGGGTGGGCTCCTCGTTGAGTTCGTCGAAGATCGTTTCCAACGCCGCCATGATCGCCTTCTGCCGCTGTGCGGGATCGCGCCCGGCAAGGGTGAGAGAGAACGCGGCGGCCTGCTCCATGCTGCGCGGGGCCAGCGTTCCGGTGGTGCGGTAGTGCATGAAATCGGCGGTGTCGGCGGTGAGGTAAATCCGCGCCAGCAGCGTTGCGGGGTCCATGGTGTCCATCTCCGTGGTCTTGGCCGTATCCGGGGCTTACAGCGACAGTCCGGTGTCGGCGGCGGCGCGGGGTCGGGTGCGCAGCCGCGCCGCCGTTTCCTGCGCCCACGCCCGCGCCGCGCCGTCGAGCGGCGACGGACCGGCGGCGGGGCGGGTGTGGGGGACCGCTGTACGTTCGTTCGATGGACTGACCGCGTGATTGCTCAACGTGCGAATGCGGTCGGGACGAAATCCCGACCAGGACTCGCCGACGGCGGGGATGACGACCGGTGCGCTGCGATAGCCGCTGTGCGCCAACATGTCTCGCGCTTCGCGATCGGTGGACAGGTCCACCAGCGCGTAGGACATGCCCAGTTTCTCGAACGCGCGTTTGGAGGCCACGCACTGCACGCAGTCCGGTGTGGTGTAGATCGTGGCGGCGGGCTCGGCCGCCGAGTCGGCGATGGCCTGACCTTCGGCGGTCACCCCATTGCGCGGTTGCGAAGCCCTGACAGGCGGTTCGGCGGGCATGGCACCCCTCCCTCTCAGACTGTCCAAACAGTAACACGTTGTGTGTTCACGATTGTGTTGCGTTGACGTTTGTTGTGTTGGTCTGGCACGCTGCGGGAGTGACCTTCGCACCGATATCCGCGCCGCCGCGGCCCTACAGCAAGCCGGCGACGCCGTACTGCGGGTTCCTGGCGCGCCGCACCGCCGACGGCAGGGGCTCAGAGTTGTATGTGCCGTATTCGGCCGCTCATTGCCTCGTCTCGGCACCGACCGAGACCGGGAAGACGCGGCGGCTCCTCGCCCCCCAGGCGGTGTTGTGGAACGGCCCTGCCTGTGTCGTGAGCAGCAAAGACGACCTGATGCAGCTGGTGATGGAGCGCCGCTACGGACCCCGAGCGCTCATTGATCTGCGGCCCATCAAGTCCCCGGTGTACCCCCACGGCGTCACGGCGCTCAGCTTCGATCCGACGGTGTCGATCGACTCACCCGCCGAAGCGCTGACCGTGGCCGAAACCATCATGCAGATGTCCACGGTGGGTCTGGGCAGCGGCGCCGACCAGGTGTCCGACGGCGGTATCTGGGAAAGCCAGGCCGCGGGGCCGTTGGCCGCGTTCCTCTACGCCGCATCCCCCGCCGCATCCCTCAACGGCAACGGCCTGGGCATGTCGTGGGTGTTGACCGCGGTCGACAACATCGACCCGGAGAAGTTCGACACACCCGGCTGGGCGCAGGCCGCGGCGTTGTGCCACAAACACAAGGTGCTGGCGCTGGGCATGATGCGCATCCTGGAAATGGATGCCCGGCAGCGGGATTCGGTGGCGATCACCATGCGCAAAGCGATCACGCCGTGGTTGCGGACCGCGCTGAACACCGCCGACGTGCTGCCGCCGTTCACCCCCGACTTCCTCGACAAACCGGACGCCACCCTGTTCGTCCTGGCCCCCGCCGACGGCACAGTGGCCGGATCGGCGGTGACCCTGCTCGATTCCCTGGTGCGGCGCTGGCGCAACAAGACCGCCTCCCGCGAGCAGATGCATCGCCTGCTCATGATCATCGACGAACTCCCCAACACCGCCCCCGTTCCGGGCCTGCGGCGCTTCGTCGGCGAAGGCCGTGGCCTGGGCATCAATCTTGTTGCCGCCGTGCAGGCATCGGATCAGTTGGAGACGGTGTACGGATCGGCGTACGCCAACGAGTTGCGGGCGATCTTCCCGGCGGCAGTCATCATGCACGGCGCCCGCGAGGAGGAACTGCTCACCGCCGCCGAGCAGTGGTCGGGGCTGACCAACCGCCGCGCCCAGAGTTTCGGCCAAAGCGACTCCCACAAGACGATCAGCTCCGATCTGGGTGCGGGCCTGCGGTGGCAGGAGTTGCTCCCACCCGATAGGGAGCACGCGAGATTGCTGATCCGCGGCGGCGTGGGGCAATGCGTGCAGATACCGGATTGGTCGGTGTTCGTCGGCCGATACGACGCGGCGTGTCAGGCGCTGGTCGCGCGCAGCGGCCACCCCAGCATCGCCGGCACACGCACCCCACCGGCCCGCCGGGCCGGCGGCTGGCGGCGGCTTGCGGCCGCCCTGCGCTGACACCGACCGCCACCTCGTTCAACCACCGATTTTTCAACGATCAATTTCGACAGGGGATCTTCCATGCCTTTTTCAGCCCGCCTCACCCGCACATCGGCCGTCTGCGCGCTCACCGCGGGGCTATTGGCGACGACCGCTGTCGGGGCCACCGCGCAGGTCGCCCCGGCAGCGCCCCGCGCCGCCGAGACCCTCATCATTGGGGGCACCACGTTCCCCAGCGTGAGCGCGGCGACGATGGCCAGCTTCACCAACACGTTCTCACCGAACCTGGTCAACGTGCCCTATCCCGCCCAACTGGCCCCGTTCTCCGGGGACATTTCCCTGGGGACATCGGTCGCGGCGGGCGCAGCGACACTGGTGCAGATGATCCAAGCAAGCGTGGCGGCGACGGGGTCCATCGTGGTGTGGGGCATTTCGCAGGGAGCGCTGGTGATCAATGCCGCCACCAAAGCCCTCCTAGAGAGCCCCGACCGACCCGATCCGGGTGCTCTGACGCTGGTTCGGGTCGCCGATCCGGCCACCCCGGTGACCGGCATGTTGAACTTCCTCCCCGACGCGGTGCTCTCGCTGCTGCAAAGCGAGTCGATGCGAACCGCGGTCGAGACACCGTTCAACACGGTGATCATCGTCAACAGCTACGACGCCTTCAGCGACTGGCCCGTCAACCCCAATCCGGTGGCGGTGCTCAACGCGCTGGCCGGCCTGTTCTACCGGCACGGCCAGACGGCCTTCGTGGACCTGCAATCGGTTCCCGCAGAGAACATCTCGGTCAGTGTCAATTCCTACGGCGCCACCACAACGACCTACCGCGTGCCCTCACCGGATCTGCCCCTGACCAGGCCGCTGCGCGACGCCGGCCTCCCCGGCTCCTGGGTCGATGCACTCGATGACCTGCTTCAACCCATGGTCGACGCTGGTTACGCCGCCGCACCGGCACCGGCGACGGCCGCCCCTTCGGTGATGATCGCCGCCGCGAGGCCGATCGACGGGCCGGTGCGGGTGAGTTCGCCGACCGCCGCGGTCATGGCCTCCGGTGACGCCGCGATGGGCGTGATTCGCCCGGCTGGGGCGCTGCGGGTGCCCGCCACCGCAGATCGCGCACGACGGGGCGGCGTCGAGAAGCTGTCGCGGCCGCTCACCGCCGCTGTGAGTCCGCCCCGCGCCGTGAAGGCGGGCCGTCCCTGAGTCAGGCAGCCGGAACGCACGCTGCGGTGCGAGGGCGCACTGAACGGGTTGCCCGGCTATGCAAGGAGGTTGGAAGTGCTGCAACTGGGTCAGATTGACCGAGCCGACGACAAGCCGCCCTACCGGCAGATCGCCACCATGCTGCGTGATGCGATCAGCTCCGGCCAGTTCAGAGCAGGCGAGCGACTGCCTTCCGAATGGGCGTTGACCGACCACCTTGGAGTGGCTCGGATGACAGTCCGCCGAGCTGTCGACGAGTTGCGCACCGAAGGCCTCTTGATTTCCGAACACGGCCGCGGAGTGTTCGTTCGCACCGCGCCGCCAGTGCACCGAATCACCTCCGATCGCTTCGCCCGTCAATCAACGGCGGCCGAAGAATCGGACAACTCACCGCATTTCGACAGCATCGCCGTGACACTGGAGAAGGCAAACAGCACTGTTGCCGAACATCTTCGCCTGACACCCGGCGATGACGTCATCGTTCGATCACAGCGCCACCTGGCCGATGGACGCCCCGTCGAGATCACCGCGTCCTACATTCCCGCCGCTCTCGCCCGCGCCACCCGGCTGGATCACACCGACATCGGAGACGGCGGCGTCATCCCGATGCGCTCTTGACGGTAGAAGACAGGGCCTCGGCTGGTGAGCATGACCGCTAGGCCGATCAACAGCAGGATGGGCAGACCGAACAGCAGCGCCAAACCGGCGAAGCCGATGTCGAACGCCCGTTTCTGGAACTGTTTTGCACCGTGGTACTGGGGCTTTTCGATGTGGATCAGGGGCAGACCTGCGACGGGGCGCATGTGCAAGCGGGGGCCGACAACATCGATCACGCCGGGCGCGACCATGAGGTCGATGTCGAATTGCTCGAGATCCCACGAAAGGTCGCGCAGGCCCTTTCCGTGGAACTGTTCGGTCGCCGCGACTGCCACGGCGTTGCTGCCGGTCGCAATGACTGCGCGTGAGACCGCCGATTCATCGCCCAGCACAGGGATGCTTCCGAAGCCGGGGATGGCGATTTCGGTGCGCGACGTGGGGCCCGGGATGCATGCGCCAACCACGTCATACCCGGACCAGGGCTCGCGGGACAGCGCAATGGTGAGATCGCGGACCGCGCGGGGGCTGCCGACGACGAGAAGTCGGGTGATGCATCGGCCAAAGCTCTTGCGCGCTCTGACGATTACTTTGCGGGCCACCCAACGGGAAAGAAAGAGCAACAACAGTCCAGCCGGGAGGGCGATTGCCAGATAGCCGCGCGCAAATTCGAGTTTGAAGAGCAGGGAGATGATGGCGATTCCGCCGAATACGGACAGGGTGGCCAACCAGACACGGCGGTAATCTGAGCGCCTCGGAATCAGCCGGAGTCTAGGGTGGCTATGCAATTCGACACGCAGGGTTGTCAAGACGACGGCAGCCCTTGTCGCGGCGCTCACTCTTGCCAGTCCGGCCCGCCCGCCCGGCACACACAGCGCGATGCCAAGGCTGCTAACGGCTGGCGGACGAAATACGGAACTTGGCTTGTCGTAACCGACGCAACCGCCGTGGTGTCGGCCGTACTCTTCGCCCAGGGGGCTCGCTTCGGAGTCTCCACGGAGGGTCCCGCACTCACGTTGGTACACAGATTCAGCTACCTTGAGATTTCATTCCTCATCGCCGCCGTCTGGATGGCCGCGCTCTCGATCCAGCACGCTCGATCCTCCCGTATCGTTGGATCAGGCGCTGAGGAGTAAATTTCGTGGGAAGCCGACGTCTCTGCAGTTATTGCAGGCGATTTGTGAGCGGCGTGGCGGCCCGCTGGTGCGGTTAGCTGCGAATCTCTCCGTCGTGTGACCAGCCCGCCTACGCGGACGCACCCGGCTTCACATACGTCACCAGACTGACGTCCAGGCTCTCGTCGAGGTAGTAGTACTGGCAGCCGGTCAGGTACTTCATGTACCGGTGGTAGTTCTCCTCGTCGGTGACGGCGATCGCCTCGTCCCTGTTGCGCTCCAGCGCGGCCGCCCACATGCCCAGGGTCTTGATGTAGTGGTTGCGTAGTGACATCGCCTCGGTCACCGTGAAGCCGGCCTTCTCGCCGTGCTCGACGAGCATCTTGGTGCTCGGGATCCGCCCGCCGGGGAAGATCTCGGTGAACATGAACTTGGCGAAGCGAGCCAGCTCGAAGGTGAGCTTCTTGCCGCGGGCGGCCAGTTCCGTCGGGTGGTAGCCGCAGCTGCTCTGAATCGTCATCCGGCCGTCGGCGGGCAGGATGTCGAAGCAGTTCTTGAAGAAGTCGTCGAAGCGCTCGAATCCGAAGTGCTCGATGGCCTCCACCGAGACGATCCGATCGACGGGGGAGTGGAACTGCTCCCAGCCCTGCAGGCGGATGTCGAAGGTGCGCTCGCTGTCGACGCCGGCCAGCAACTGCTCGCAGTAGGCCTTCTGGTTCTTCGACAGCGTCAGGCCGATGACGTTGACGTCGTACTTCTCCATCGCCCGCCGCAGGGTAAGCCCCCAGCCGCAGCCGATCTCCAGCAGCGTCATCCCGGGCTTGAGGTCGAGCTTGTCCAGGTGCAGATCGACGTTGGCCACCTGCGCCTCGGCGAGGGTGACGTTCGGCCCGGTGAAGTACGCGCTGGAGTACTTGCGGGTCTCGTCCTGGAACAGGCCGAAGAAGTCGTCGGAGAGGTCGTAGTGGGCCTGGATGTCCTCGAAGTGCGGACGCATGTCCTCGGTGCTGGTCTCAGACATGGGAAGTGGGCTCGCTTTCCGTACCGATGTGTCTGCGCGCCCGATGAGCGAGCGGAAGCGGGGATTGTCAACGACGATAACCGCCCCGGCTGCTTCAGGCGCTTAGCCGCACCTTACCCGTGTCGGGGTGTGTCCGGTGTCGCCAGGATCTTGAACAACATGTTGTTGACATCGGTGAGCGCCTGGACGTCGATCCGGCGTTGACGTTCCGTCAGGTCCGACTTGTGTAGCGCGGTAATTCTCCCGCATCCACCGGCCGTGCGCCTCGCACCGCCGGCGCATGTCTTCGCCGTCCAGGACCGATTCGATCCAGGAATTCATTGAGGTGCGGTCCGCCTCGGCGTACTTGACGGCCTCGTAGGCGGTATCCGACAAACGTAAGGTCACTGTCTTCGCCATCGCCAAATGGTAGTAGTAAGTGCTGTCAGAAAGACCCTTCAATGCGCGCTGTCATGACTTGCCGGCGAACGTTGTCGTCAACTCCCCGACTAGGACAGCCCGACGTCAGAGCCCGTCGCTCCTCGGCAGGTACCCGACCTCGTAGGCCCACGAGACGAGGCTCGCCCCGGACTTGATCGGCAGCCACATGCCGGTCGCGAGGAGGGCGTCGACCATCCGTTCCGCGCCGGCACGATCTACGCCATCGAGGACGTGGAGGGCTTCAATGACGATCCACATCGAATCCCGAGCTCCGACTCCGTACGCGTCGGCTTGGCTTATCGCCTCGCGTTCATCCAGAATTGCTGTGCAGCCATGGGCCTGAGCGTAAGCAATCACAGCGGCTTCGCCGGCATGATCGGCGGGCGTCTCCGCGCCCATGTCAGACTGGATCGCGAGTTGAACCGCACCTTCGTCCGGTCCGAGGACGACGAGCTCTGCCCATGCGCACTCAACAACGGCCGGAATATCCTGGTACTTCTCGCGTGCGATCTCGACCTCTGCGTTCACGGCATCCGGGATAAGGACCACGCGACCGCCTGGCGAAAGCCTTCGTAGAATCGCTCCGCACCGAGCTCGATGCCAGTGGGTGAACACGCTCGTGTCCATGACCCACTGGTCAGGCATTTCCGTGGATGACCTCGAACGGTGAGTTATCTCGCTGGCGCAGTTCGGCGTCACTGATCGATCCACGCAGCATGTGTAGTGCACGCTGACGCGTGAGCTTGAAATCGTCGTAGCCGTGAATCACCGCGGCGGCCAGCAGGGGAGAGAGCCTCGGGCCGACGAGGTCGTCGGGATGGAACGTGACTCCCACGGCGGCGAATTCGCTCGGCGCCGGAAGGTCGCGCGCGAGGACAACTCGCTCGTCTTCGTTGATCAGGCCGAGGTTCTTGAGCTGGTTGACCGTCGCAGTCCAGGAAACCCGGTAAGTGGCTGCGATGCGGATGGCGCGGCGACGGGGACTGTCGTGCGGGAAGTCGGCCCACAGTTTCGCCGCACCGGCGCGCGGGATCAGGAAGTGGATCGCGACAGACTTGACCATGGCCTCGGAGTCGGAGCTGTGCGCATCATAGGCATCACCGATCAGCCAGTGAGCCAGTTCGTGCGCAAGGGTCACCCGTTTACGACCTGGTGGCTGTTCGGCGTTGATCACCGCCACTGCCACCGCGTCGCCACCGCCACTGTCGACGGTGACACAGGCACCATCGGAGGACTGGCCGTAGTTGCCAACAAATGCATACAGCCCGAGCTTCTCGCATACGGACAACAGATCGGCAAGGGGGTCGTCACCCAGCCCGATGCGCTGACGTGTTTCATGCGCGATTCTCTCGGCTTCGGCATGGCTGTTCGGCACTGCCGACCGCGGACGTTTCTCCGCGGCGATCAAGCCCTTGCGCAAGAGTGAACGTACGTCGTCGGCGAGTAACTCGATCGACTCGTCCATGTGGGTCGTGACATCGGGGTCGAATCCGGCATCGGTGCGACGACTGATGGCTGCGGGGATCTCCTCCATGACGAACCATTGCAGAGGCTTGTTCAAGCGCTCGGCGATGGCGAACATCTCCGTGGCCGAGACGCGGCGTATCCCCGATTCCATCTTGCTGATTGCGGTGTGATCGAGGTGGTTCAGCGTTGTGGCCAGATCTGCCTGCGACATGCCAGCCGCGACTCGCGTCTCTGCGATTCGCCTTCCCAACGCCTTGGCGTCCATATTTGCGATTCTGGCACATTCGCGGATTTAGGGCGCTTTTCAGCGCGCGCCTGCCGGACTGCTGGCGAACGTCGTCGTCAACTCCCCGACGATCCGGTCGAACAGCGCCTCGGGCAGGTCGTGGCCCATCCCGTCGAGCAGCACCAGCCGCGCCCCGGGGATCGCCGCGGCGATGGACTTCCCTCCGGCGGGGCGCATCAGCCGGTCGGCCTTGCCGTGGATGACCACCGTCGGGGCGGTGATTCGCTTGTCGTAGCCGCGCAGGCTGCCGCTGCCCAGGATCGCCCCGAAGTGCCGGCCGATGCCCTGGGGGTAGAAGCAGCGCTCGTAGTTCTCCTCGGCGTCGGCGCGCAGCTGCTCGTCGCTCTTGGGGTAGCCGGGGGAGCCGATGATCTTGGACACCCGCACCGAGTTGGCGACGATCACCTCCCGCGGCGAGGACGGGTGCGGCCCCTTGATCAGGGCCAGCAGCGCGTCCGGCGCCGGCGGCGGCAGTCCCGCGGAGTTGTTGGAGGAGAAGATGATTCCCAGCGACGCGGTGCGCTGCGGGTAGGTGGCGGCGAAGATCTGGGCGATCATCCCGCCCATCGACGCCCCGACGATGTGCGCGCGCTCGATGCCGAGGTGATCGAGCACGGCCGCGGCGTCGGCCGCCATGTCTTCCAGGCGGTACACCGACTTGCTGGGCAGCCCGGCGAACGAGCGCAGCAGGCCGGGCACCAGATGCCCGTCGACCTTCTGCCCGTGCAGCTTGGAGGACAGGCCGACGTCGCGGTTGTCGAAGCGGATCACCCGGTAGCCGGCGTCGACGAGCTTGCCGCAGAACTCGTTGTGCCACAACGTCAGTTGCGCGCCCAGGCCCATGATGAGCAGGACGGCCGGGTCTGACTCGCTGCCGAGGTCCTCGTAGTGGATCTCGATATCGGGGCTGGCGCCTCGCGCGTAGCCGCTGCGGATCTCCATCAGGCCTCCACGTCTTTCTGGTGCTCGCGGCTGACCTCGACCATGAAGTTGGCGAAGTAGCCGGAGAACTGCGGGTCGTTCATCATCTGCCAGCGCGGGGCCAGCAGTTTCATGTAGCGCTCGACGTAGAGGAACTGCTTGCCGATCAGCACGAGTTCACGGGGCAGCTTGACGTCGTAGGCGTCGGCCAGGGTGGACAGCTGTTTGCCGATCTCGGCGTAGCTCATGTCACCGAGGGTCTTGAGCGTCAGCGGGGCGGCGAACGCCTCGAGGTCCTTGGCGGCCTGCGCTTCCGGTTTGACGGTGCCGACCGCGCCGAGCAGCACCACGATCTTGCCAGCGGCGGCGTGGTCCTTCTTTACCAGCAGGGCGTAGATCAGCTCGCGCAGCAGCCACCGGGTGCGCGGGTCGATGCGGCCCATGATGCCGAAGTCCAGGAACACGATCCGGCCTCTGTCGTCGACCAGCAGGTTGCCGGCGTGCAGGTCGCCGTGGAACAGCCCGTGCCGCAGCCCGCCCTCGAAGGTGGAGAACAGCAGCGCCTTGACCAGTTCGGTGCCGTCGAAGCCCTGCTGGCGAAGGGCCTTGACGTCGTCGATGCGCACACCGTCGACCCGCTCCATCGTGAGCACCCGTTCGCTGGTGAACTCCCAGTGCACGTCGGGGACCTTGATGTTGCGGCCCAGCGGGGAGCCGTGCAGCCCGGACACCCAGGCCTCCATCGACTGCGCCTCGATGCGGAAGTCGAGTTCCTCGGCGAGGTTGTCGGAGAAGTCGGCGACGACGTCCTGCGCCGACAGGCGCCGACCCAGCTTGGCCAGCTCCACCAGCTGCGCGAACCGCTTGAGGATCTGCAGGTCGGCAGCCACCCGGCGGCGGATACCCGGGCGCTGGATCTTGACGACGACGTCCTCCCCGGAGTGCAGGGTGGCGAAGTGCACCTGGGCGATGGACGCCGAGGCGAACGGCTGCTCCTCGAAGTGCGCGAAGAGCTCGGCCGGGTCGGCGCCGAGTTCCTCCTTGAACAGCTGGTGTACCTCGGTGGTGTCGGCGGGCGGGACGGCGTCGAGCAGGGTGCGGAACTCTTTGGAGAGCTGCTCGCCGAACGCGCCGGGGCTCGAGGCGATGATCTGGCCGAACTTGACGTAGGTGGGGCCCAGATCGGCGAAGGTCTTGGGGATCTGCTTGACGACCTTGTCCTGCAGACTGCCCCGGCCGGGCAGGGTCGGCAGCACCCGCAGCGCGGTGCGGGTGAGCTGCCAGCCGGTGACGCCGATCCGCGCCGCCTCCACCGGCAGCGGCACCCGGTCGAGCTTGGCGAGTTCGCGGTGGTGCCCGTGTTGCGTGGCGGAGTGCTTGTTGGCGGAACCCATTCGTGCCAGTCTGCCAAACCGGCCGATTGCCCCGAAAACAGAGCTTTTTTCGGTTCCCGGGCTCTAGTGTTGGTGCTGGGGAAAATTGTCGGAGGGGGAGCTGAGTGACCGACGAAACCGTGCGGGATCGCGACGTGCCCGCGGCCGCGCAGCCGGACGCCCGGGCCCTGGAGGCGGCCGCCGAGGAGCTGGCGCGCCGGCTCAAGGAACTCGCCGACACACTGGCGAAGTCGGGGCGGCCTAAGAAGATCAGCTACGGCCGCGGCCTGATCAAGCACCGTTCACCGTCGGGGTTCGTCGTCGATGCCGCCGAGCGGCAAATGCTGCTGCGCGACGGGCGGCTGTGGAGCTACACCAGCAGCGACGTCGGCCACCCGTCGGGCCGCATCGTCGACGTCAAGGCCGACTATCGGAACTTCGTGCACAGCCGGATCACGCTGAAGGGCACCACGTTCGCGTTCCTGGGCGCGACGTTGGGCCGCTACACCTTCGGGTTCGCCGACGGGAAACTTTCGGCGATCGTCGGGGAGGGCGCCTCGCTGCGGGTGGTCGACAAAGCGCAGGCGTTCACCGCGCTGGCCGAGCAGTTGGGCAAGCGGGGTTAGTCGTTACTGACTGCTACTCTTGTTTCACTATGTAACAGGAGGGTTGGTCATGGCCGTTGACCGGGTAATCCGTGTCGCCGCCGACCTCGTCGATAGTGCGGCCGCCGAAGGTGCGCGCCAGAGTCGTTCGGCCAAGCAGCAGTTGGACCATTGGGTTCGGGTAGGTCGGGCGGTGTCCAGCCAGCACAGCGCGTCGCGCCGGCGGGTCGAAGCTGCTCTGGCCGGAGAACTCGACGTCGCCGCCCTGACGGTCGAGGAAGGCGTCGTCTTCAATTCCGAGGTCGCCGCGGCGATCGACGAGTCCCTCGCTCAGACACATTTCGGGCGGGTGCTGGCGGCGGGTGGCGTGACGACCGTCGCCCTCGACGCCGACGGCCGGATTGTCGAGTACCGCCCCGACGGCAGTTCGGCGGTGTTGTCGGACTCCGGGACCATTCCAGAGGGGTGAAGAGACTCGACCTCGTCGTCGGCCCGAACGGCGCAGGGAAGTCGACGTTCATCGCGTTGGTTCTTGCTCCGACCCTGCCGGGCAGCGTGATCGTCAACGCCGACGACATCGCCCGGCGGAACTGGCCCGCCGACAGTGGGCAGCATGCCTATGACGCTGCCCGCATCGCCGCCGCCACTCGGGCACGCGCGACTCGAAGACGCCGGCCACCTCCTGGCACGATTCACCGAAGAAGTCGGCGCCCGGATGCCCACACCGGACGAGCGTCGCGCCCTGCACCTGGCAGCCGGACCCGTGCTGACCGTGACGCGGACGGCCTACGACACCAATGACATAGCCGTCGAGGTATGCGAAGAAGTCAAAGTGGCATCCGCTTACCTGCTCGAATATCACGTCCCGGCGCGATGACCGCCTGGAAGTGGCCTCTGCGCGGCGGCGGCGGCGAAAGATCGGGCACTGTCACCGCAACCGAGCAGAACTCACTGCTGGCAGGAACTGACGCCTGCGCCCTTGTGAGGAAACGGATTGTCGGAGCCGCCGGGCACAGTTCGGGCTATGAAGACCGAACGTGGATGGGTCGTTGTCGATGTCGAGACCACCGGCACCGACCCGCAGACAGACCGGATGCTCAGCGTCGCCGCCCTTGCCCTGAGCCCCGACGCCACAGTCGTGGACACGATGAGCACGCTGCTCAACCCCGGCGTCGATCCCGGACCTACCCACATTCACGGCTTGACCGCGGCGACACTGGCCGGCGCCCCGCAGTTCGACGACATCCGCGCCGATCTCACCGCGGTGTTGCGCGGGCGCACGTTGGTCGCCCACAACGCCGACTTCGACTACGGGTTCCTCGCCGCCGAAGCCGGTCGCGGGGTGGCCACCGCACTTCCCGTCGAGGATCTGTTGTGCACGGTCGAGTTGGCCGCGATCCTCGACCTTGGCCTGTCCAACCTCAAACTGGCGGCGCTGGCCGAGCACTACGGCGTCGACCAGTGCCGCCCCCATGATGCCCTCGACGACGCCCGCGTCCTGGCGCGAATCTTCCAACGGATGCTCGCCGACGCGGGCCGCACGGCGGTCCCCCTTCCGGTCCGAAGCGCCACCACCGTTGCGCCCCGGCGGCTGTCGGCGTAGCGGACGGCTGCGCCGCCGGTGGCGGCGTCAGTAACCGCTGACCGCGGTAGGGGTCGCACTGGCCTGCAGGAGCACAGCTTTGATGCCCACGGCCACCGCGCCGAGGGTCCAGGCGGCACCCAGGACGTTGACGATCACAGCGATGACCAGCAGCCGTGTCGAGCCTCCGCGGGCGCGGATGACCGGGGTCAGATCGTAGGAGGACAGTGGGGCCTCGGCGGTGACGAACACCGAGGGACCGGTGAGGTCATCGGCGGCCAGGGGGATATTCAACTCGATGCTGGCGGGCAGGGGGGTCAGTGGCCACCAGTCCAGTGATCCGTCAATCGCTAACCAGCCGTTGAGGATTCCGTAGATTCCGGCGGTTACAAACGTGGCGGGCAGCTGCGCCATGATCCAGGGCGCCAGGACTGCTGATCCCAGCGAGTGGGATTCCCGCGAACTGTAGAGCAGCGTCGTGAGGAACCCGAGAACGATTGCCGAGCACAGCAGCGCGACGATCGGAAAGGACCGCAATCGCTGCGGGATCAGCGATTCGATCCGCGCGTACAACCACCGGCCGAGCGGCCAGCCCAGCGGAGCGGCGAGCGCTACCGCCGCGACGAGGAGCAACTCAATTTTGGCCTCCACGGTGTTCGGGGCGCGCGTGAGCAACGGGTGGGTGGCGTTGTCGTCGTAAGGGTTGGGGCGCGCACCGGCCAGGTCGCGTTTGCGGCGCCGAATCCGGCGGTTGAGCACCTCCGCTCGCCGGATCTGCATGGTGAAGATTCCGGCGTGTTCGGCGATCCACTCGCGCCGCAATTCGTCGTACCGGTCTGTCGCTTCTCTGAACATCATGTGTTTACGGTTGTCTTATCGTGTCGCATCTGTCAACATGTGAAGCATGATAGTGGGCGTAGCGGTCATCGGGTGGCTGGTTTCGATGCCGCATGCCGCGCTGACGATCTGGGTGGTCGCCGCCGCGGGCGGCGCACTGTATGCGCTGCTCACGCGGCTGCGCCGGGTGTCTGCGCGGTCGAGAGCGGCGCGGTATCCCTCGGGGTGGGGCGCCACCGGCGCCGGTGGCGCCGCCCCGCGGGTGTGCAACCTCGTGAACACCACCTCGGAGCCGTTCAGCCGGGTGGGCGCATCGGCTCGCTGGCCGGGGGTGTGGATCGGTACCGCCGTCAGCCCGCCGGCCGCCCGGCGCTCGGCGGCTCCCGCCGCAGGACAGCAGCGCCGCCGGCTGAGCGTGCGCAGCGCCGTGAGCATGACCCACCAGAAGGGGCGCCAGTGACCACCGCCGAGGAGTCGACGGCCAGCGAGGCGCAGACACGCCATGAGTTCATCGCGGCCAACACCGCCGACGAGGCCTACCCGATAGCGCCGGCAGTCGACGATCCCACCACCCAGTGGTCCGAGGACGACGACGAGGACGAGGACGACGAGGACGATCGGGACGGCCACGGCCAGTACGGCAGCAGCCATCACGGCGCAGCGCCAGTCGACCTCGACTCCCACGACCAGGACGATCCGCACGACGCCGCCGACGAAGCTGGCGTGCGGCACGACCCGCAGGACGACAGCGACGACCCCGACCCCGGCGTGCCGGGTGATCAGGGGCAGCGCGACGATCCCACCGCAGGGCCCCGGCGGTTCGACTCA
>NZ_JAFMJZ010000235.1 GCF_017853185.1 Mycolicibacterium sp. | reverse complement strand
AGCCGAACGGCGACATGCCCGCACTCTGCATCAGGCCGATGCAGGTGCCGACGTTCTGCGGGGTGCACGGGACGCCGCGCACGGTGGGCAGCTCGTTGGGGCCGCCGCCGAGAATCGGTGGGCCGGCGCTGGCCGGGTTGACCGCCGCGGGCAACTGGCCGGGGGGCAACTGCCCGCCGCCGCCGGAGCCGCTGACGCACACTCCGTCGAAGTGGCTGGGCTCGGTGCCGAAGGGGCAGGCCTGGGCGGGTGCGGCGGTGGCACACAGACCGGCGCCGACCAGTACGGCGCATGCGCCGACACCCAGGAAGATCTTCACGCCGGTCAGCTTAACCCGGCCCGTTCCTGCCAGGTTGCTGTCCGTCGCGGTGCGAACCTGCTGTGAATATCGCTGAAAGGGCCTTTGAGCGGCGCGGACGTCACCGCGGCGACGTAACTTCGGAGGCATGAACCAGACCTTCAAGCGCATCTTCGCGGCCGGCGTCCTGACCGGGTTCGGTGTCCTCGGAATCAGCGTCGCCGGAATCAGTGGCGCGGCGATCTCGTCGGCCGGCGACATGAACATCAACGCCACCGGGGGAGCCGGAACCGCTGTCGACAAGGACGGCACCCAGGGCAACATCAAGGCCGCCGTGCAGGGCACCCAGGACGACGACAACGACCAGGACGCCTGGCTGCACCCGTCGACCGACGTCACCCCGCAGTTCAAGGCCAAGTAAAACAGCAGTTCGGTCTACATATTGCGGCACGACCCGCCGGTATCAACAGCGCGGAGTGTCTGGACAGTTGCGCACTCAAGGGATTCAATGTTGTCAACGTCACATGACTTACGCGTCTGGACCGGAAGGCTGCAGCAATGACAACGATGGATGTCCGGCCGGAGGCCGCCAAGGATTCCAGTGACAAGAAGTCCCCCAAGTGGGGCCCGGTAGCCCGCGGCGGCTCGTACTGGTCCTGGCTGGTGGCGATCGCCCCGGTTGCCGCCCTGGCCATCGGGTGGCGCACCTACCAGCAGGTCTTCGCGTTCGAGTACGGCCTGGACGCGAACAACCCGGACTTCAACAAGTACTGGCTGTCCCTGGCGCTGGCGAATATGACGCTGCTGCCGGCCGCCGCCGGGTGCTGGTACGTGTGGATGTGGGTCTCCGGGCAGAAACTGCCCAAGCAGATCAGCCGCGAGGACGAGAGCCGCCGGATCTGGAATCTGTGGCTGATCATCCTGTCCTTCACCGTCGCGGTGTTCGTCGGCGGCAGCTACTGCGCCGAGCAGGACGCCTCCTGGCACCAGATCGTCACCCGCGACACGGCGTTCACGCCCAGCCACGACGTGCTGTTCTACGGCTCGTTCCCGCTGATGATCTACTTGGCCACCGGCTCCTACATCTACGCCCGCACCCGTCTGCCGCACCTGTATGGCGGCAAGCTGATGGCGGTGTCCTTCGCGCTCATCATCGGCGGCAGCATTCTGCTGCTGTTCCAGGTGGCGATGAACGAGTTCGGGCACTCCTTCTTCCAGGCCGAGGAGCTGTTCGCGGCGCCGCTGCACTGGCCCTTCGTGATCTTCGCCTACCTGCTGGCGGGTACCTTCGCCGTCTGGTTCGCCACGGTGCCCCGGCTGGTGGAGCTGGCCCGCCAGGAGCAGCGGACCGCTCAGACGGCGGAGACTTCGGCCTCTGTCGGTGACGTCACCCACGCATGACGGCGACCAAGCCGGCGGCTGAGGACGTTAAACCGTCCAAGCCGCTGCTGAGCCGACGCTGGGATTTCCTGTTCGTCATCTCCGCCGCCTTCCTGGTGATCGGGGCCTTCCACGTCAACCAGATGCTGTTCTCCGGCGACTGGTCGTTCTGGGCGGACTGGAAGGACCGCGAGTTCTGGCCGTTGGTCACTCCGGCGGTCGGCATGGTCGTCGTCGCGGCGCTGCAGTACATCACCTGGTCGCAGCTGCGACTTCCGGTGGGCGCGACGTTCGGCGCCCTGGTGCTGCTGCCGGCGCAGTGGCTGTCCCGGTGGGGCAGCTTCTCGGAGTGGACGCACATCCCGCTGAACTTCACCTGGCCCGAGACCTTCATCCTGGCGGCCATCATCCTCGACGTCGTGCTCGCGGTGACGCGTAGTTATCTGCTGACGTCGTTGATCGGCGGCATGCTGTGGGGAGCGCTGTTCTGGTTCTTCAACTTCGCCGGGCTGTCGCCGTATCTGGCGCCGGTGGACTTCCACGGCACCCTGCTCACCGTCGCCGACACCATCTCCTTCCACGCCGCGCGCACGCAGACTCCGGAGTACCTGCGGATCATCGAGGAGGGCCATCTCAAAGCATTGGTCAGCGACATCACCATCGTGGTGGCCTTCTTCGCCGGGATGCTGTCGGTGGCCACGTACTGGATCGGACTGTTGATCGGCAAGTACCTCGCGGTGTGGCCGATCAACAAGTTCTTCAAGCTGCAGACGGATTGATCGCGATGTCCAACCGAATCCTCAATCTGGTCGGCGTCATCGGGATGCTCTTCCTGCTGTCGTCGCCGCCGCTGGCCGCGGCGCACGGCGAGCAGGGGCAGCAGGCCTTCGAGCGCACCTCGACGGTGTTGTTCTACGACGTCAAGTTCTCCGGCACCACCGTCGACATCAACGCGCCGCTGACCATCACCGGCACGCTACGGGTGATGAACTCCTGGCCCGACCACACCATCGGACCCCCTGAGCTCGGCTACCTGACCGTCAACGAACCGGGTCCGGTGCTGTCGGTGGAGGAGCGCTGGATGTCGGGGATGTTCACCCCGCAGTCGGTCAACCTGACCAAGGGCGGGGTGTACCCGTTCAAGATCGTTCTCAAGGGCCGTGTCCCGGGAACCTGGCACGTACACCCGGCGCTGGCGGTCAAGGGCACCGGAACGCTGATGGGCCCTGGCGAATGGATCACCGTCACCAACGCCGGTGGCCCGTTCACCGAGCCGCAGCAGCTCTCCGACGGCCGGATGGTCGACCTGGCGCACTTCGGTCTGCCGCGGGTGGCCACCTGGCACATCATCGGAGTCCTGCTGGGCGCCGGCTACGTCTGGTACTGGTTGCGCAACAACACGCTGAATCGTCTGGTCGTTGTCACCGAGGGCGGCGCCGCCGGGCTGGTCACCAAGAAGGAGCGCCGGGTCAGCGTCATCTTCGGTGTCGCCGCTCTGGTCATCGGCATCGGCGGCTTCGTCTACGCGACGATGGTCGACGGCCCGCACATCCCGCTGCAGGTGGCTCGTGTGACACCGGTGCCCGAACTGCCGAACTCACTCGGGGCCGGGCTGAGCACCACCGTGCAGCGTGCGGTGTTCCAGGAGAAGACCGGCACGATGCAGCTCACCGTCAAGGTCACCAACAACACCGACTCCCCGGTGTACTTCGACCGCCTGCAGTTCGCCGACTACATCCTGCCCAACGCCGACGGTGCGGCGGCGTCGGTGCCGCGCGAACGTCTGGCGACCGTGACCCCTGCCGGGCCGATCCCGCCCAAGCAGACCCGCGAGCTGGCGATCGACCTCGATGCGCGCGCACTGCGTGA
>NZ_JAFMJZ010000234.1 GCF_017853185.1 Mycolicibacterium sp. | reverse complement strand
CTCCGGCAACCCGGGCCGCCAGGTCCGCACCGGTGGCCACCGCGGACCGCCCCGCTAGCCGCACGGCCAGCAAGCCGGCCCAAGCCCGTCGTGCCACCCGCGGCGCGGCCACCGCGGGGGTGACCACCACCAACAACGGCCCGGCCGTCGACCTCGCCCCGCAGTTGCCCGCCGCGAACGCGCCGGCAGCCGGTGCTGACGCTGTCCAGACCGCCACGACAACGGTGCCCAATATCGCCGCCGCCGCGTCAACACCCCAGCCTGTCATCGCCAAACCCGTTGCGGCACTGAGCATTACCGGCGCCGCGGCGACCGCGTCGGCGACCGACCCGATCTCCGCGCTGTTCGGCCCCATCCAGGCCTTCGTCGATGGCATCGGCCTGCTGATCCGGCGCACATTCTTCAACCAGGCTCCCACCGTCGCACCGGTGCAACTCACCGGCCAGACCGACGGCCCGATCACCGGCACCGTGGGCGCAGTGGACCCCGAGGGCGACCCGATCGTCTACAGCATCACCGGCACACCACTGCACGGCAGTGTCGATCTCGGCGCCGACGGCAGCTACACCTACACGCCCGGAACGGATTTCACCGGCCGGGACAGCTTCACCGTGGCCGCCACCGACACCGGGTTCCACATCAATCTGCTCGACCTGTTCCGCCCGGCCAGCACCGAGGCCTACCTGCAGGTCGCCCAGAACGCGACCCAGTCGATGCTGACCTTCACCTTCATCTACGGCAGCGGCTCTCAGTACTGGAGCCAGGCGGCGCGGGCGGCCCTGCAGGACTCCGCCGACAAACTGGCCGGCTACTTCGTGGTCACCTCGCCGGTGAACGTCACCTTCGACGTCACCGCCGAGTACTCCCCGCTGTCGGGCACCCTCGCCCAGTCCGGTAGCGACCTGACGAGCAGCGACCCCGGCTTCTACGACACCGTCGTGCAGCAGAAGATCCTCACCGGCGTCGACGCCAACGGGGCCGCAGCCGACGGCACCATCGACTGGAACTTCGGTCAGGGCTGGGGGTACGGCAGCACCGTCCCGCGCGGCCAGTACGACTTCACCTCCACGGCGATGCACGAGATGCTGCACGCCTTCGGATTCCTGTCCAATGTCGACGAGCCCGGCTGGGACGCCACCAACCAGACCTGGACCACGTTCGACAGCTACATGGTGACCGCTGACAGAACCCAGGTCATTCCGAACACCTACCGGTGGAACTCGAGCTACAACACCAATCTGACCGGGGGCAACGGCGGCCTGTACTTCGGCGGACCCAACGCCGTCGCGGTCTACGGCGGCCCGGTGCCGCTCTACACGCCCGACCCCTGGGAGCCGGGCAGCTCGGTTTCGCATCTGGACGATGACACCTTCGTCGGCCGCAACAGCCAGCTGATGAACGCCATCTCCGACAGCGGAACGGGCGTGCGGGTGGTCAGCCCGATAGAGCTGGCCATCCTGCAGGACATCGGCTACACCGTGAACAGCTCGGCGTCGGCGTTCCTCATCGTCGGCTTCGGATTGATCCGGCGCCGGCGCCGCAAAGACTCCTAGCGAAAACCGTTCAGCGACCGGTCAACTGGTCGATCAGGTTGTAGCTCTCCGGATCGTCGGGCAGAACTCCGGCGAAGCCCTCCAGGAAGATGATCGCCACAACGTTGGCCGCGACGATGGCGATGAACAGCCAGATGATCGTCGTCGAGACTTTCCAGCCCACGCTGCCGGCCGCTGGGGCCGCCGGGATGCCCTTGGGCATCAGCATGAGCGCCACGCCGATGTAGATCATCACGATGGCGAAGGTGACGAAGGCCCACGTGTAGAGATGCAGGCTCAGGACCGGAGCGCCGTAGCCGTGGTCGCCGGGCTTGATGTGCAGCAGCATCTGACGCACGGATACCGATGCCCCGGCGACGACGGCGAGCAGACCCATGCCCAGTCCCTGCGCGTAGCGGGCCGGGGTGAGCGTTCCGCGCCGGGCCTGCATGACCACGTACAGCACGCCCAGCGTGGCCAGGATCATTCCGTAGCGCTGCAACATGCACAGCGGGCACGGGAACTCCCCCTCGACGAACTGGATGAAGAACGCACTGCCCATCACGAAGCAGTACGCCAGGATCCAGCCGTGCAGGCCCCAGTAGCTCAGGAATCCCCAGACGCCGCCCGGCTTGGCGGTCTGTTCGGCCGCCATCAGAAGCTCAGATCCAGCTGGGAGGTGACGTGGTAGTTGAAGAGCGCGATCATGGCGACCACACCGACCACCCACAGCGTCAGAATCAGGCCGTGCTTGGCGCCCCGCCAGATCAACAGCGCGATCACGAACAACAGGATCATGATGAGAATGTCCACGCCCGAAGATTAGGGCGTGGCCCGGGCTTTCGGAGGGCGTTTAGCCCGGGAAGATGTGCACCCAGTCGACGAGCATCTCAGCGGGGTAGTTGCCCGGGCGGGGATCCCGCCCACCCGATCCGCCAACGGCCAGGTTGAACACCGGCCGCAATTCGTATCCGGGATCGTTGAACGGCCAGCCCTCGATCGAACCGGCCGGCACCTCCCAGTACGGCTTCATGCCCGGCTTGTAGTCCTGCCAGAAGTACATTCCGGAGTTGTTCCACGTCACCCGCCAGGTGTGCCACAGGCTGTCCACCGGGTAGTTGCAGGTGACATGCGACGTGCCGTCCAGGGTGGCGTGCACGGTGGTGCCCGACGGCCAGTCCTGGTTGCCGTACCACTCGATGATGTCAACCTCGCCGCCGCGCTCCGGGTTGTCGTTCAACAGCCACCAGGCCGGCCACGCTCCGGGGGTGAGGCAGTTGAACTTCACCCGGGCCTCGAAGGTGTTGTTGATGCCCGCGCCGAAGTTGCCCACCACCTTGCCGCTGGTGTACCGGCCGCCGCCGTCACGGGTGGCGCGGATGACGAGGTTTCCGTTGCCGTCGAGGAAGACGTGCTCGCGGTCGTCGCGGTACTGGCCCATGTTCTCCGGGCGGTCCCAGAACACCGGGTTCTTGATCGTCTCGCGGAACTGGGCGACGCTCCACAAGGCGGGGTCGGGCCCGGACCCGGCCGGACCGTTGAACTCGTCACCGAGGAACTGCGGCACCGCCGCGTCCGGGGCGGGAATCGGAGCACCCGGCCCGGCGGGGGCGTCGGGGCCCGGGGGAATCTCGGGACCCGGGTCGGCTCCGGCCTCGGGCGTCGGGATCGCGACAGCGGCGACACCTAATCCGGCCATCAACATCAGACTGCGGCGGTCGAAGTCGGGCATAGCCAATCACTGTAAGGGCCGCTCGCCGAGGCTCCTACTTCGGGTGTCGCCCAAAACGACGAAAATCTATGCGGACAGGGTCTCGAAACCCTCTCCCATGTGCTAGAACCCCGAAGAGAACAATTTGCTGAATTTGTCTGATCGGCTGGCGCGAACAGCAAGGAGGCCTGGTGGGCAAACACGCGCTCGGAGTTGCGCGATCTGCCGTGTCCGGGCTCGCGACCACCGCAGGGATCCTCGCGCTGAGCCTGCTGACCACCGTCAGTAGCGCCGCCCAACTGGCGA
>NZ_JAFMJZ010000008.1 GCF_017853185.1 Mycolicibacterium sp. | reverse complement strand
GGCGCAGGCGCGGCCGGCGCCTGATCCTTAGGCGGTGCCGGCGCGGGCGCAGGCGGGGGCTTCGGCGGTGACAGGACGGTGAGATCGGCGACCCGCCACTGGCCGTCGGGCCCTTTCTCGAACGCGACCCGCACCGAAGCGGTGATCATGCGCTGTTTGGGCGTGGCGCCGCGCTGACCCTGCAGCAACATCAGCATGGTCGCCTTGTCAGCCGTGGCCGAGAGGACCGCATTGTTGGTCGACCAGTAGTCGTTGTCGACCAGGCCGGTCTTGCGCACCGAGTCCTGCTGCTGGATCAACTGGGGCCGGTAGGAGTCGGTCACCAGCGACTGGGCCTTGGCGAAGTCGTCGGTCGCGGTCTTGACCGTGTAGCTGAGCATGTCGGACACGATCCGCGGGCCCTCGATGCTGATCTGCGCTCGGGTCTGCACGCTCGCGCGCTGCTGCCGGTAGACGAGCCCGTAGCCGAGTCCGGCCACCACCACCGCCAGTGCGGCCACGCCGGCGATCGCCCGTTCGACGAGCCGTCCGCGATCCTGAATGTCCCCGTACGCCTGACGTACCTGCGTACCGCAGATCAGGTCGGCGAAGGTGCGGCCGCGCGAGTCGATCAGCGGCCAGAGCCAGCCGAGGAAGAGCGGCGCGGTGTCGATGAGGTGGGCGAGGTCGCGCACCAGCAGCCGCCAGGGTCCGGCCGGGGTCCCGTCTGGTCGGACCACCACGATCCCGAAGATCGACCGGCCAAGGCTCCATCCGGTGGCGGCGGGCAACAGCAACCGGTTCAGCAGGACCGCCAGCAGCACCACCCCGGCGAGAAACATGCAGACCCACCACAGCCAGGCCTGCTGACCAGCCGACCAGCCGACCATCAGGATGGTCGCCAGCAGCCCCAGGCCGAAGAGCACGTCGATGCCGAACGCGCCCGCACGGGTCCACCAGCCTGCGGGTGGACCCTCGACCACCACGGCGACCGGGGTTTGTGCACCGGACTCGTCGGTGGCCTCTTCGGGAACGCCGTCGACCGTCACGGTCACTTGCTCACCGGTTCGATGCTGTCGATCTTGTAGGTGTCGCCAACCTTGAGCATTCGCACCCGCAGTCGGTAGCTCAGTTCCTGATTCTGCTGGTCGATATTGGACATCGACACCCGGGTGGCCACCAGGACGTCGATCGACCCGTCCGGGTTGTGCTTCTCCGGCGCGGCGCGCATATCGGTGATCTTCACCTGTGCCTTGGCGGTTTCGTAGGCGTCGGTCAGCAGCCCGCTGTACAGGTTCGCCTGAGGCGCATAGTTCTCCGTGGCGCAGTCGATGATCTTGCGGCGGCTGTCGGCCATCGCCTTGACGTCCGGCGCCTGGGTTGCCGCGATGCAGTCCTTCGCCACCGCGACCGCCACGGCTTCACCGTTGGTGGCCGCCGAGGTGCTGCGGTGCCCGAACAGTGCCAGCACGCCGGCAACCGTCAGGAGTAGAGCCGCGATCGTGATCGCGGCGCACACGCCCGTCAGCCAGCGGCTGGTCTCCAGCCTTGAGTTCGGAGCGCTGAGCCCGGTATCGGGTTCGACCGTCTCTTCAGCATCCAGTGGCGGGGTGGGGGTCAGCTGACCGGAGCCAGCATCTCCTTCCATCCGTCGTCTCCTGTAGTCGTCGAGTTCTTGACGGTGTACTTCGTACCATCCGGACCTGTGACCTCACCGCTGGAGGCGTTGTAGGTGGCCGAGGTCTTGGTCGCCGACGGGGTGTAGTCGCACGGATTCGGTTGCTGACCATTGCACACCACCGTGCCGGATCCCGGCGGTGACAGCGGATCGCTGGTCACCGGGTTCTGCGCCGAGTTTGGTGCGGGCAGCAGATCGGCCGGCAGCGGGTTCATCCCGTTGTTGATCGACGGCGCAGGGATCACCAGACCCGGTTTGACCGGCTGATCACAACGGGCACCCGGTGCCGGGCAGTTAACGATCTGGTCCGGGTCGCCGTACCAGGGGTTGGTGCCCAGCGGTACGTACGGCTCATTGGTGCGGCACTCCATCGGTGTCGCCGCCCGCTTGTTCGGCACGTCGACACAGGGGAAGTTACGCGGGCCGCGCACCGCGTTGGCGGGGGTGTCCTGCGGGATCTTGCAGTACAGCCCGTCCACGACCGGCTTCACGCTGACGTCCGCCGGGGCCCGCCATTCGCTGGCCGGCAGGAAGCCGGTGAGGCAGGGGGCCGGCTGGTTGATCGACAGACCGAGGTCCAAGGCCGCCTCGCCCGGGTACGGCGCGGCGACCGACTGCCCGGCCGCGGAAGCCTGCGGCAGCAGCACCAAGGCCTGCTCGACGCCCTTGTTGTAGCGCTTGAGCATCTCGACGATGATCTCGACGTTGGCCAGAGTCTGCGGCAGTCCGTCCTTGACGTTGACGAACAGCGTGTTCAACTGCTCGGCCGTCGGAGCACCCTCACGCAGCAGACTGCTCAGCGCCGCGTCCTCCTGCTTGGTCTGTCCGGTGATGGAATTCAGGTTCGCCGCCCACCGGTAGATGGCGTCGGCGGAGCGCACCTGGCTGTCCAGGACCGGCGGGGAGTTGTCGATGATGCTGTCGACATCCTTGATGTTGTTCTTCAACTCGCCGACGAAGGACTGGGTGCCGTCGACCAGTCGCTGCAGTGTCGGCCCAAGGCCGCCGACCGCCAGGGCGGTCTCATCGAGGACCGAGGCGATCTTGTCCGCCGGAATGGCTGCCAACGACTTGTAGGCCGCGTCGAGAGCCGGGCCGATCGGCTGCGGGATGGTGCTCTTGGTGATGGTCTGCCCGGGCTGGAAGTACTGCCCGGGATTGCCCTCCGACACCAGGTCCAGGTACTGCTCGCCGACGGCGGTCAGCGAGTGCACGTTGGCGCTGGCATCCACCGGGATCTTGAACTTGTCAGCGATGCTCAGCGTGGCGCGGGCGCCCTTCTCCGTCGGCTCGACGTCGGTGACCCGGCCGATGGTGACACCGCGGTAGGTGACGTTCGACGTCTTGTACAACCCGCCGGAAGCCGGCAACTCCGCGGTCAGCTTGTACTGGCCGATCCCGGCCACGCTGGGGAGCCGCAAATAGAACAGCGCGAGTGCCAGCAGCGCGACCACCGTGAGGGTGAGGAAGATGATCAACTGGGCCTTGACGAAACGGGTTAGCAGCATCGCTTCACTCCCCTCTACTCGCCGCGCACGACGTACGGGCCGCCGCCGTCGGTCATGTTCGGATGCGGGGTGTACCGGACATCCGGAACCATGGTCGCCGGGTCACGGCCCCAGGACTGCTCGAGGGCGCGCAACATGCCGGAAAATCCGGTGCCGGTCAGCAGGCCGTTGTCCAGCGAGCTGAGCGTCAGGTCCAGGTTCAGCGACACATTGATGAAATCGCCGCGCATGACCTTCGGGATGTTGTCCAGCGGGTACGGGTTGGTGATGATCAGCCGCATCGCGTCCAGGAAGTACGGCGCGCCGCGTCCGGCCTGCTTGAGCGGACGCTGCAGCAGGTCGAGATTCGTGCGCAGGTCGGCCTCAGACGCCCCGAGGGTCTCCCCGGTCACCTTGCTGAACCGGCCGAGTGCGATCACCGCTTCGCTGACCCGGTCCTTCGCTCCCGCAAGGTAATTCATCAACGGCGGCAGGTCGACGAACAGCCGGTCGATGGTGGTGTTGCGGCTGGCCCAGTAACTGAACAGCTTGTTGGTCGACTCGATCGCCTGCGCGATGTCGTCGCGCTGCTTGTTCAGTTCCGTGGTGAACGTGTCCAGCTTGTTCAGGAACTCGCGGATCTGATCGGCGTTGCCGGTCAGCAGGTTGTTCACCTCGGTCTGGATGATCTCCAGGTTGGGGATGCCGCCGCCGCGCAACACGGTGGCCAGGCTGGCCAGAGTGCGCTCGACGGTCGGGAACGACGAGGACCGGCTCACCGGGATCGTCGCGCCGTTACGCAGCGGCTCCGGGGACGGGTTCGCCGGCGGGGCCAACTCGACGTGCTGGGTGCCCAGGATCGAGCTCTGACCGATCTTCGCGGTCGCGTTGGCCGGCAGCTTGATGCCCGGCTCGATGTCCAGCGTGAGGGTGGGCACCCAGTCCTTGAGCTCGATCTTCTTGACCGTGCCAACGAAGACGTCGGCGACCCGCACCCGGCTGTTGGTGTTGAGCGCCAACGTATCCGGGATCTGGACGTAGATGGTCTCGTGACCCTTCTCGCTGCCCGGGCCGACGGGCAGCGGAACGTTCGCGATGCCCTTCCACCCGCAGGACGTCATCACCAATGCCGTGACACCCAGGGCGAGGCCCCGCATACCGAGCTTGCGCGCGGTCTTCATCGACGCGGTCACTGTCCGGCTCCCGTCTCGGCAGGCAATGCGGGTCCGGCAGCGGCCGGTGCCGCCGCAGGCGCGGGCGGTCCGATCAGCTGCGACACCGGCAGCGGTCCCGGGATCACGTCCTGGGCGGGCGCCGGCGGCGGGGGCGCACCCGGATACCACGGTGGTGGCAGCGGGTTGAGTTGGTCATAGGAGTTCATCGGGGCACCGCCGCGCGGGCCACCCGGGGCGTAAGACGTCGGGTCCGGGCCGCCCATCAAGGCTGCCAGCGAGTCCGGCGTCAGCATCGCCTCGGTGAACGGGTTCACCTGGACGCCCTGCATACCGGGGGCCACGATCCAGCCGGGCTCATGGTTGCCGTGCGAGAACAGGGTGTCCCGCGACCAGATACCCGGAACCGTGGTGTCCTTGTATCCCGGCGGCGGGCGCAGCCGCTCCTCGGAGTAGGCCACGTACTTCGGCAGCGTCTCGGCGCCGCTGAACTGGTTCACGCCGAACGGCAGGTAGTTGAACTTGGTGGCATCGAGGATCGGCGCCAGATACTGCGCGCACAGTTCCGCGGAGTCCTGGTAACCCAACCGGCTGCCGGCCTGGATCGCCGAGCAGATGAACTGCATCGGGTTGGCCCAGCTGGCAATCGCCGGGATGACGACGATCGCGCCATGCGTCGGGTGGTAGATGTTGTTGACGTTCGCGGCCATGTTCGGATACACGTGCAGCGCCGTCTCGATGCCGTTGCGGGCATCCGGCTGCATCAGCGTGTTGGTGACCTCGGCCAGATTGTTGATGTCCTTGGCCAGCACCGTGCCGTTGTCGTCGACGAACTTGCGCGCGGTCTTCATCAGGGAGTTGATTTCGCGCACCGCCTTGGCAACCTCCTGATCGGAGTTGTTCAGCGACGAGGTGAACTGCGCGAGGTTGTTGTTGAGCGCGACGAACTGCTCATCGTTCTGGTGCAGCGCGTTGACGAACAGCGCCAGGCTCTTGGTCACGCCGAACAGATCGCCACGGCCCTCGTTGAGGGCGCCGATGGCATCCGAGAGCGCCCGGAAGGTGGTGTTGATCTGCTTGCCCTTGCCGCTGAGGTTGTTGGCAAGGGAGTCGACCAGATCGCCGATCGGGCCCTTGGGCTGACTCGGCGTCGGGCCGAGCTCGGTGACCAGGGTGTCGAGCTGCTTACGGATGTCGTCCCACTCGACCGGAACCTGGGTCCGCTCCAGCGGGATGACCGCATTGTCGGCCAGTACCGGACCGCCGCTGTACGGCGGCGAGAGCTGGAGCACACGCGAGGCGACGACCGTCGGGTTGAGGACCGAGGCGGTCGCGTTGGCCGGCACCTTGTACTTGCTGTCGTAGGACAGCACGACCTTCATCTTGTCGCCGGCCGGCTCGACGCTGTCGATGTTGCCGACCTTGACGCCCATGATCTGCACCCGGTCGCCGGGATAGACGGCAAGGGCATCGGCGAAGTACGCGGTCACCGTGGTGGTGGTGGCCTTGATGTAGAGCTTGTAGCCGACGATCGCGGCTACGACGGCGAGGATCACCGCAAGCGCGCCGACGACCGCCGACGTCCGGGAGACCTTGCCCAGGCTCAGATTACGGATGGACATCGGTTAGTTCCCTCCCTGATCGGTGGGAGCGATGACCGTGTCCGGCACCGGGATCGTGCGGGCTCCGGGCGGACCGGGAGCCAGCGCGGGTCCGGGCGCGCCCGGAACCAGCGGTCCGGCCTCACCCGGCACGGCCGCCGCGGGCACGCCGTGGTTGGGCAGCGCGCCGTTGGGGTTCATCGGCAGGTGCTGCACACCGTCGATCGGACCGAACTGACCCAGACCGTACGGGCCCTGGTCCAGGCCCGCGCAGGGCAGCGGATTGCCCGGGGTCTGGGGGTTGGCTGCCGGCAGCGTGTAGGAGCACGGGTTTCCGGGCGGAACAGCGGGACCGGGGAACTCCGGGGTGCCCTCGAGCACGTTCGGAGCGGCCGGCGGTGCGCCGTTGGCCTGGGTGGCGCCGTTGGGATCCGGGAGGCGGAAGGCCGGCAGGCCCGCGTTGCGCCAGAACTCCTCCGGGTCGATACCGCGTCCCTTGAACGCGGCGTCGACGAACGGCTGCATCATCTGATACGGGATCAGGTTGGCCACCAGCGTCTTGAAGTACGGGCCGGAGCTGATCGACTCGGCCAGCGCGCCCATGAACTTCGAGGCCGTGGTGATCGAGTAGGCCAGGTCGTCCTTGTGCTTGGCCAGGATCGTGCTGATGGTGTCCAGCTGGGTCAGCACGTGGTTGAGGTTCGGGTTGTCATCGATGAACCCGGCGAACTGCTGGGAGACCGCGGAGACGTTCTCCAGCAGCACATCGACCTCGCGGCTGCGCTGGTTGACCGCGGCCAGCAGGTAATTGGAGTTCACCAGCAGCCGGTTGATCTGATCGCTGCGGTTACCGAGCACCGAGGCGACCTTGTTCGCTTGTGCCAGAAGGTCTTTGAACTGATCGTCACGCTTGCCGATGGTGTCGGAGAAGCGGGCGACGCCGTCCAGGGCGGCCTTCAGTTCGGGGGTGCTGGAGTCCAGGGTCTCGCTCAGCACGTTCAGCGACTTCTTGACGCTGTCGAGATCCCAGCCCGCGGTCGTGGTGGTCAGATCCGAGAAGGCGTCGTACAGCTGGTACGGCGTGGTGCTCTGATCCAGCGGCAGCACACCGTTGACCGCCAGCGGCTTGTTGCCACGGTTCTCGATCTCCATCACCCGCTTGCCGAGGATGGTGTCGGTGCGGATGGACAGCCGGCTGTCCGAGCCGATCCGGTTGTCGCCGAGGGTGAAGCCGACCCTGACCCGGTCGCCCTCGATCTTGAGCGACTTGATCTGGCCCACGTTCATACCGCTGATCCGCACCTTGTCGCCGGGAGCGGCGCCGGCCGCGTCGGCGAAGTGCGCGTAGTACATCGGCTTGGCGAACAGCATCGGGATGCTGGCGAAGCTCTGGCCCACCCCGACCACCATCACCAGGATGAGCAGGCCGAGCAGACCTACCTTGACGCGATCGGATCCTTGGAGAGTCCTCATTGCGGCGTGCACCTCCCCGTCGGCTGCTTGGTGATCCGCACTTCACGCACCGGACCGCCCGGCTGCAAGCCGTTGAGCGTCAGGGTGAGGTCGCACAGGTAGAAGTTGAAGAAGTCGCCGTAGATACCGCCCACGCGACCGATCAGGTTGATCGCCGGCGGGTATTCCGAGATCAGCTTCTCCAGCTTGTCCGGGTTGTCGGCGAACGCCGACTGGACGGTCTCCAGGTTGGTCAGGGTCGACTGCAGCTGCGGCCGGTTGTCACTGAGCAGCCCGGCCAGCGTGCCGGAGGCGGTGCTGATGTCGGCCACAGCGGTGGCCAGCGGATCCGCCCGGTTCTTGAGGCCGGTGATGAGCACCTCGAAGTCGTTGACCGTCGAGTCGAAGGCCTTCTGATGCTTGTTCACCGTGGTGAGCACGGTGTTGAGGTTGGTGATCACCTCACCGATGGCCTTGTCGCGATCGGCCAGCGTGGAGGTCAGCTCGCCGGTCTGGCGCAGGATGTCGGCAACCGTGCCGCCTTGGCCCTGGAACACCGTCACCAGGGACGAGGCGATGTTGTTGACCTTCTCGGGATCGAGCGACTTGAACAGCGGCTTGAAACCGCCGATCAGTGCGTCGAGGTCCAGCGCCGGCTGGGTGCGGGCCACCGGGATGAATCCACCCGGGGGCAGCACCCGGTCAGCGCCCTCGCCGGTGCCGCGCTCCAGGTTGACGAAGCGGTCACCGATCAGGTTGGCGTAGCGGATCTGGGCGGTGCTGGACTGGTAGAGCGGCAGCGACCGGTCGACCTTCATGTCGATGATCACGCGCTGACCGTTCTCGGTGAGACGCACGTCGGCGACCTTGCCGACCTCCACGCCGCCCGCGCGGATGAAGTCGCCGCCCTTGACGCCACTGCCGTTGCTGAACTCGGCGGTGTAGTGGTTGTAGCGCTGGAAGCGCAGCTGACCGAACACCACGATGAGCAACGCGGTGCACAGCAGCAGCACGAATGAGAAGAGGGCGAGCTTGATCGCCGTGCCTTTGATACTCATGGGTTGATCGTGTTCTCCCCCACCTGACGGCCCCAGACGTACTCAGTGAGAATCGGCATACCGAGTTCGAAGTGGTTGTACGGAGCAAGCGAGGCGCCATCGTCGACGACGAGGGTCGGCGCCGGCCAGAAATCCCGGGTTACGTCCTGCCAGCAGCCCGGCGCACCGCCGGGACCGCCGCGGCCGTTGACCCGCGGCAGGTTGTCCGGATAGACGTACGGGTTCGGGGCGCCGATCAGCTGGGCGTGGTCGGCCAGCGAGTAGCCGTTGCCGCCGAAGGCGTCCAGTGCCGCCGGCAGCACATCGGCATACTTCTTCACCATGCAGGCCAGCGAGGGGCTGTAGGTGTTCAGCAGCTGCGAGGTGGGCACCAGGTCGGACATCAGGCGCACGAAATACGGTGCGCCACGCTCGAATACGTCGGCGCCGGTGTTGCCGAACCCGGCCGCTGCCAGCAGCGTGGCGTCAAGATCGCCGCGCTGGTTGTTCAGGGTGCGGGCGGTGGTCAGCGCGTTGTCGATCGCGTCCCAGAAGTCCGGGCCGGCCGCGGTGTAGACGTCAGCCAGGCCGGTCAGCTTCTGCATGCCGAGCTGGAAGCGACCCAGCCGCGGGTTGATGTCGTCCAGCGCCACGTTGGTGTTGACCAGCGCCTGGCCGAACTTGGTGCCCAGGCCGGTGAGCGCCTCGGCGGTCGCCGACAGGGTCAGGTTGAGCTTGACCGGGTCGATCTTCTCGGCGATACCGGTGACGGTCTCGAAGAGAGTGTTGAACTCGGTGGTGACGCTACGGGCGTCGATCACGTCGGAGCTGCTGATCCGCTTCGACGTCGGGTTCGCCGGGCTCGACAGCGAGACGTACTTGTTGCCGAAGATCGTGGTGGCCTGGATGTCGCCCACCACGTTGGCCGGGATCAGCTTGATGAACTTCGGATCGACGTCCATCACCAGCTTGGCGGCCGGCTTTCCGGCGTCGGTCGCCGCCAGGATCTTGCTGACCCGGCCGATCTCCACGCCGTTGTAGGTGACCTTGGACTGCGGGTCCATCACCAGGCCCGCTCGGCTGGACATCATCGTCAGCTGGGTCTTGGGCGTCAGCTTGCCGCGGAACTCAAGCAGGATGAACGTCACGATGATCGCGGTGACGATCAGGAGGATCAGGCCCGCCAGCTTCAGCGGCGGGGTGCGGGGCGGGTTCAGGGGTGCCTGGGGTGCGGTCATCGTCATCACACCGTCAGGTTGAAGTTCGGGTCGGTGCCGTACAGCGCCAACGAAGCTCCCAGGACGACGAACTGGACCACCACCAGGGAGGCCCGCATGGACTTACCGACGGCCTCGCCGACGCCGACCGGGCCGCCGCTGGCGTTGTAGCCGAAGTAGCAGTGATTGATCATCACGATCACCGAGATGATGATGACCTCGATGAACGACCAGAACACGTCGTTGGGCCGCAGGAACGTGTGGAAATAGTGCTCATAGGTTCCGCTGGACTGCCCGTAGAGGACCGTGGTGGTCAACTGTGCGGAGGCGAACGCCATGATCAGCGCCATCGCGTACAGCGGGATGATCACCACGGCGCTGGCCACCAGACGGGTGGAGACCAGGTAGGAGATGGACTTGATGCCCATCACCTCCAGCGCGTCGATCTCCTCGGAGATCCGCATCGCGCCGAGTTCGGCGGTGGCGCCGGCGCCGACGGTGGCCGCCAGCGCCTCACCGGTCACCACCGGGGCGGTCAGGCGGACGTTGACCATGGCCGCGAGGAAGCCGGTGAAGGCCTCGACGCCGATGTTGCCCAGCGAGGCGAAACCCTGGATGGCGATCAGGGATCCGGCCGAGAGGGTGACGAAGCCGACGATGGCGACGGTGCCGCCGACCACGGCCATCGCGCCGGCGCCCATGCCGGTCTCGGCGATCAGCCGGACGATCTCCTTGCGGTAGTACCGCAACGCGTGCGCGATCTCCTTGATGGCCTCGATCGCGAACCAGGAGACCTTGCCGGTGCTGGTCAGGGCCCGGCTCGGCAGGCTCGCCAGTTTGTCCAGAGCGCCCGGAACCCGGGGGAACCGTGACGGTACCGCTGTCGTCGCCATCTATCGCCCCGTTCCGAATCGAACGCCGATGGTGGTGAAGATGACGTTGACCGCGAACAGCGCGACCACGCACAGCACCAGAGTCTCGTTCACCGCGATGCCCACGCCCTTGGCGCCGCCGCCGACGGTCAGGCCGCGGTAGCAACCCACCAATCCGGCGATCAGGCCGAAGGTCAACGCCTTGGCGATCGAGATGATCACTTCGGGAAGGCCGGTCACCAGGGTGAGTGTCTGCAGGTAGGCGCCGGCCGAGATGTTCTGCAGCCCGACGCCGAACATGAAGCTGCCGATCAGGCCGATGGTGATCACCGCTCCGTTGAGCAGCACGGCGACGAACATGGCCGCCGCCACGCGAGGCACCACCAGGCGGTGGATCGGATCGATGCCGAGCACCTCGAGGGCGTCGATCTCCTCGCGGATCGTGCGGGCGCCGAGGTCGGCGCAGATGGCGGTCGAACCGGCGCCGGCGACCACCAGCACGGTCACCAGCGGGCCGAGCTGGGTCACCGAGGCCAGTGCCGCACCCGCGCCGGAGACGTCGGCCGCACCGAACTCCTGC
The DNA here is from genome assembly GCF_017853185.1 of Mycolicibacterium sp. GTDB lineage: Bacteria > Actinomycetota > Actinomycetes > Mycobacteriales > Mycobacteriaceae > Mycobacterium. The sequence goes on along the minus strand of NZ_JAFMJZ010000008.1, from coordinate 37,157 downwards.
AGCAGCAGGTTGAAGATGAAGATGATGAGCACGGTCAGCGGGATCGACATGGCGAAGGTCGGCAGCAGCGCGACCGTCATCAGGAACCAGCTGTACTGAACGAACTCTTTCCACTGGAAAGGCCGGGTCAACGCCTTGCCGGTGAGCACGCACATCTTGAAGAAGCCGCCCATGGCCTGCATGGGGCCGTCGAACCGCTTACGCAGGTAACTCGCAGTGGTCATGGGGTCACGCTCTCTGACACATGGCCTCCCTGCCCCGAACGAGTGATGAACGTCTCCCTACCGGTAGGTAGTAACCAAGACCACAGGAATGTACCCGACGGCTCACAGGCCGTATGCAGCATCGCCACTATTGACCCCCGGTCTGTTTTTGTCCTGCCCCGAAACGCGCTCTCAACTCGGTTTTCAGGACCTTACCGGCTGGGTTGCGGGGCAACGAATCGACGATCTCCAGCGCCTTCGGATGCTTGTACCGGGCCAGATGTTCGTTGAGGAACCCGTCGAGATCCGCCAGGCGCACTCCCGGATCGGAGACGGCGGCCACCGCGACCGGCACCTCGCCCCACTTCTCGTCCGGCCGGCCGATCACCGCCACCTCGACGATGTCCGGGTGGGCGGCCAGAACGTTCTCCACCTCGGCGCAGTAGATGTTCTCCCCGCCGGAGATGATCATGTCCTTCTTGCGATCGACCACCCAGACGTAACCCTCGGCGTCCATCCGGACCAGATCGCCGGAGTGGAACCAGCCGCCGGCGAAGGCCTCTGCGGTGGCCTGCGGGTTGTTCCAGTAGCCGGCCATCAGGGTGGGCGCCCGGTAGACGATCTCGCCGACCTCGCCTACTCCGACGTCGTTCATCTCGTCGTCGACCACCCGGGCGGCCACCGTCGGGACGACTCTTCCCACCGAACCGAGTTTCCGGATCGCGTCCTCACCGAGCAGCATGCAGGTGACCGGCGACATCTCGGTCTGGCCGAAGGCCGCGATGATCTTGCAGTTCGGAAAGGTCTGCGCCATCTGCCGCAGCAGGGTGTCCGAGGCCGGCGCGGCGCCCCAGGACAGCGTCCGCAGCGACAGCCGCCGGGGCCGGGCCTGCTGTTCGGCGCAGACCGCCTGCCACTGCGCCGGCACCAGGAAGATCCCGGTGACCTTCTCGGCTTCCAGCACGTCGAGCAGGTCACCCGGGTCGAAGGCCCCCAGCGGGTAGATCACGGTGGGCGCGCCCAACGTCATCGCCGGCAGCAGCATGCCGATTCCGGCGATGTGGAACAGCGGCACCCCGACGAAGCCGACGTCGTGACCGAGCTCGGGGGGGTTGGTGTAGATCGCCGTCATGGACTGCCCGGCCAGGTTGGCGTGCGTGAGCACCGCGCCCTTGGGATGACCGGTGGTGCCGGAGGTGTACATGATCAGCGCCGGGCTGTCGCCGGGGACGTCAGCCGGGGGTGCGGGCTCCCCCTCTTCGGCGACCAGATCCTCGTAGCCGAGGACGCCGTCCGATGAGGGTGATTCGGCGACGATCAGGTGGTGCAGTGGGGCGATCTCGCGCACCGCGGCGGCGACCGGCGCCAGCATCGGCTCGGTGATCAGGACCGCCGCCCCGCAGTTCTCCACCAGATAGGCCAACTCGGGCGGGGTCAGCCGGAAGTTCACCGGCACCGCGATGGCGCCGAGCGAATTGGCCGCCAGCGTCGCCTCGAAGAACTCGGGCCGGTTGAGCATCAGGATCATCACCCGGTCGCCGGCCGCCACGCCGCGGCGGTGCAAGGCGGCGGCCAGCCGGGCCACCCGCTGTTGCAGTTGCGCCCAGGTGATGGTCCGGCCGGTGAATCGCAACGCGGTGGCGTCGGGCTGCATGGTCGCGTGCCGGGCGAGCTGGGTGACCCAGTTCTGTCGGCGCGACAGGTAGGGCTGTTCGGTCGACACGCTGTTCATCACGGTCAGCTTGCGCGAAAAGCGCCGATATTTCAGGCGTTTCCGGCCAGCTGCTCGGCCCGGGTCTTGAGGTTGCCGGCCAGGTGCTCGAGGGCATCGTTGACGATCTTCTTGACCATCATGTTCGGCACGCCCGGAATCGAGGTCTCGACGTCCATGTCGACGGTCAGCAGGCTCACCGGGCCCATCTCCACCACCGAGAACAGTTGCTCCTGCTTGCTGAACAGGTCGCCCTGCTGCATGACGGTCTGGATCTGCACCGGGCTCGGGTAGTAGACCGCCTGGATGTAGGTGCCGGCGTGGCCCTGGATCTCGGTGTCGATGCGCAACTGGCTGGGACGTCCGTCGTCGTAGCGGGCCAGCACCCAGACGGCCTTCACCTCGTCGTTCCAATGGGGGTAGGCCTCGAAGTCCGCGACGATGGCCAGGATCGTCGAGGACTCGGCGTCGACCTCGAGGGTCTTGCTCACCAGTGGCATCTACACGCCCGCCTTCCTGGTCGTGGTGCCCGATTCCCGCGGACAACCCAGCGGGGATTCGACCCGGATCTTCTCGTCCCGGATCAGCCCGCGCAGCAGGGCGGTGGAGAACTCCTCGGCGATCTCCGTGGCGGTGCGCCGGCCGTCGGGGCGAAGCCAGCGGTAGGCGCCCATGGTCATGCCGATGTAGCCCAGGGCCACCACGTGCGAGTCGCACTCGAAGAACTCGCCGCTGGCGATGCCCCGGTCGATCAGCCCGGAGAGATGCTCGTATACCTGGGCCTCTTTCTCCCGGACCTCGGCGACCTGCTCGTCGGTGAACCACTCGGTGATGTAGGGCTGCTCCTGCCAGTAGACCGCGGCGCCCTCCGGGTTCTCGGCGATGTTGGTCAGCAGGCGAACGGTGTATTGGTAGAGCGCCTCCCGCGCCGACCACGAAGGGTCGGCATGGACCGCGGCCAGGGTGTTCTCCGCGGCCCGCCGGTAGATGTCGAACAGGATCAGCGACTTGCTGGCGTAGTAGTGGTAGACCGTCGCCTTGTTCAGCCCCACCACGTCGGCGACGTCGTCCATCCGGGTGCCGTGGTAACCGCGCGCGGCGAAAAGTCTGGTGGCGACCGCCAGCAGCTCCTCGCGGCGGCTCGTCCCGTTATCCGGTGGCATGGCACCCTCCCTATCAACTAGTTGGATAGTTTAGGCAATGGCGGGCGATCGGCCCCGAGGTCGTGCCCCGCGGGGCTACACTCGCATCCGTCGAAGTCACGCGCTTGGAGGTTTGAGATGGATCCGAATCCCGATTACGACGCGTCCGACGAGATCGAGTACTTCTTCAGCTGGTTCCCGTGGGCCCTTCGTGGGACCGACTGGACCGGCACGCCGGCGTATCCCCCGGTCTAGCCCGCCCAACTGAACGAATCGACGCCGGTATCAATCCGGCGTTCGTCTTGGTCACCGCGCCTGACGATCAGCGGCTTGTCGGCGGCCGTCCCCACGTAGGCGAGCAGGTCACCACGCCAGGCCGGTGCAGGCGCACCACCGTCGGTGTCGGCGATCGCGCGAACCTTCCCGGGTCGGTCGAGGATCTGGATGGTCCTGGTCTGCTGATCGGCACTCCACTCGCTGAAGCCCACGGCACCCTTGGGCAACGCCTGGATGTCGGCATACGCGCCGGCGCCGGCCAGCAGTGGGGCCGGGCCGTTGGGCGGATCGACGGCGTAGATGCCACCGGCCCGGAACACGAAAGGTGTTGAGGCGAAAAGAGATCCGTTGGCGTCGCCGTTGGTGAACAGGACCGCACGGCCGTCGGCGTCGTACGTCACGGCGAACGCATTGGTGCCTCTGACCAACGGTGTCGACCGACCGCCGACGATGAGGACGTTGACGTCGACGGGACTGACGTCGCTGCGTCCGCCCACCCAGGCGATCCGGCTGCCGTCGGGCGACCAGGAATAGCCGAAGTCGGCGAACAGGGGTTCCGGTGGAGCCGTCACAGCACCGGTGCCGGCGTCCGCGGTCAGCAGGAAACCGCCCCCGCCGAGGGTGGACTTGAGGAAGGCGATCCGGTCACCGGCCGGGGACCACCGAGGCGCCTCGACACCGGTGTGGCTCTCGCCTTCGAACGTCGGGACCAACGCGGCAGGATCGACAAGCCGGCGTTTCTGGCCGGTGGCGATGTCGAGCAGCCATAGCTCACCGCCCGGCTGATCCGGATCGGTCTTATGGACGTATGCCACCCGCGTGCCGTCAGGTGACGGCGCGGGCCAACTGTCACCGGGGCCGTCGGTCAGTCTCCTCGGCGCAGTACCCGTCAGCCCAGTGCCCGTCAGCCCACTGCCCGTCATGTCGGCCAGGTAGACCGAGCCGTTCTTGGCATAGAACAACATCGGTTCCTGCCGGGCACTCATCGGCGCACCGGAAGTGCTGCAACCCGCGACGGAAAGCGAGAGTGCGACGAGAACGGCGAAGATGCGGCGCGCCTGCCGGACTCTAGTCATTCACCAGTCTGCCCGGCGGTAGTCCTTGAGGAACACCCCGTAGAGGTCGACGCCGGCCTCGCCCGACACGATCGGGTCGTAGACCCGTGCCGCCCCGTCGACCAGATCGAGCGGCGCGTGGAAGCCCTCCTCCGCCAGCCGGATCTTGGTGAAGTGCGGGCGTTCGTCGGTGATCCACCCGGTGTCGACGGCCGTCATGAGGATTCCGTCGGTCTCGAACATCTCCCCCGCGCTGGTGCGGGTCAGCATGTTGAGCGCGGCCTTGGCCATGTTGGTGTGCGGATGCCCCGGACCCTTGTAGCGGCGGGAGAACACGCCTTCCATCGCCGAGACGTTGACGACGTACTTGCGCCGGGCCGGCGATGCCGCCATCGACGGGCGCAGCCGGCTGATGAGGATGAACGGCGCTGTGGCATTGGCCAATTGGACCTCGAGCATCTCCAGCGGCTCGACCTGGTGCACGTGCTGGGTCCAACTGTTGATGTGGTTCTCATCGGGGATCAGGCCGCCGGCGTCGATGGCGGTTCCGGCGGCCAGTCGCTCCAGTGAGCTCGACCCGGCCGTCATCGCTGCGGCCGTGAGTTCGTCCGCCTGCGAGGCGGCGGCGGCCAGGATCGGGTGGCTGGCCACCGAGGCGGCCAGCGCCTGGGGATGCGGATCGTTGGTGTGGCCGAAGGTCAGCAGTTCCGGCAGTGGGCCGTCCGGCAGCGGGGCCAGTTCGGCCTCGGCCAGCGGCGCATAGGCGCCCGGGGATCGGCGCACCGTCTGGGCGGCGTTGTTGATCAGGATGTCCAGCGGCCCGGCCGCAGCGACGGCGTCGGCGAGGCCGACCACCTGAGCCGGGTCGCGCAGGTCGATGCCCACCACCCGCAACCGGTGCAGCCAGTCCTCGGCGTCCGGCAGGCTGGAGAACCGTCGCACCGCGTCCCGGGGGAACCGGGTGGTGATCGTGGTGTGGGCGCCGTCGCGAAGCAGGCGCAGCGCGATGTACATGCCGATCTTCGCCCGGCCGCCGGTGAGCAGGGCGCGCTTGCCGGTCAGGTCGGTGCGCGCGTCGCGCTTGGCGTGGCTGAACGCCGCGCACTCCGGGCACAGCTGGTGATAGAACGCGTCGACCCGGGTGTAGTGCCTCTTGCAGATGTAGCAGGCCCGCGATCGCAGCAGCGTGCCCGCACTCGGCGCGGTGGTCGACGTGGACAGCGGGATACCGCGGGTCTCGTCGTCGATCCGGTCGGAGGCGCCGGTGGCGGTCGCGGCGACCACGGCGCGGTCGGCCTCGGCGATCTCGTCGCGCTTCTCCCGGCGACGGGTCTTCTTCACCGACTTGAACATCTTCGCGGTAGCCCGGCGGACCGTGATGAAGTCCGGATGGTCCTCGTCGAGTTCGTTGAGTTCGGCCAGGACGGCGAGCGTCACCGCCAATCGGTCGGGATCAATGCCGTCGGAACGCACAACAGAGTTTAAGCTGCCGGACTTGTGACCGATCCGACCACGACCGCAGCCCGGCCCGACCCGATGCGACTGCGGCTGGATTCCTACCCACGCATCGGTGAGATCGCCGCCCGCTACGGCGACATGGACGCCAACGCCCATCTGAACAACCTGGCGCTGGAGTCGCTGCACGAGAACGCCCGCGCGACGATGAACCGCGAGTTGCTCGCCAGCGCGTACACCCCCGGCAACCGGCCGCTGCGGATCGTCACCTCGCAGAACGCCGTGCACTTCCTGGCCGAGGCGCACTGGCCGGCGCTGATTCAGACCGGGGCGGGCGTGGGCCGGATCGGCCGAACCTCCTACATCGCCTGCACCGCGCTGTTCATCAACGGCAACTGCATCGGCGTGTGCGACACCGTGCTGGTGCTGGTCGGAGAGAACGGTCCCGTGCCGATCTCCGACGACTTCAGGGCCGCGCTGGAGACCGTCCGGCTGGGCTAGAGGTTCTTGAGTTCCTCGGTGACCTCGCCGACCGACTTCTTCGCGTCGCCGAACAGCATCGAAGTGGTCGGGCCGAAGAACAGCGGGTTCTCGATACCGGCGTAACCCGACGACATCGACCGCTTGAGCACGATGACCGACCGGGACTGGTCGACGTTGAGGATCGGCATGCCGAAGATCGGACTGGACGGATCCGTGCGCGCGGCCGGATTGGTGACGTCATTCGCCCCGATCACCAATGTCACGTCGGTGCGAGGGAATTCGCCGTTGATGTCGTCCATTTCCTTCATCGCGTCGTAGGCGACGTCGGCCTCGGCCAGCAACACGTTCATGTGCCCGGGCATCCGGCCGGCCACCGGATGGATGGCGTACTTGACCTCGACGCCCTTGGACTCCAGCAGGTCCGCCATCTCCTTGACCGCGTGCTGGGCCTGTGCGACGGCCAGGCCGTAGCCGGGCACCACGATCACCTGGTTGGCGTACGCCATCTGGATCGCGGCGTCGGCGGCCGAGGTGGCCTTGACCGGCCCCTGGTCGCCGCCGGCCGGACCGCCGACGGCGTCGGTGCCGCCGAAGGAGCCGAACACGATCGCCGGGATGGACCGGTTCATCGCGACGGCCATCAGGTTGGTCAGGATGGAACCGGAGGCGCCGACGATCATGCCGGCGACGATCATCGCGGTGTTGTTGAGCGCCAAACCGGCTGCCGCAGCGGACAACCCGGTCATCGCGTTGAGCAGCGAGATGACCACCGGCATATCCGCGCCGCCGATCGGGAACACCACGAACAGACCCATGATGCCGGCGAGTATCAGAAGCAGGACGATCCACCAGACCGACAGGCCCTTGTTCAGCCCGATGTAGACCGCGGCCGCGACGGCTGCGATCAGCAGGACGATATTGGCCGCCTGGAAGAACTTGGCACCCTTGACGAATGCCTTCTCGACGTTCTTCGGGATGATGTTCTCCTGCAGCTTCGCAAAGGCGACCAGCGATCCCCAGAACGAGACCGAGCCGATGACCGCCGCGAACAGCGATCCGACCACCAGTGCCACCGTCGGTGACTGGTCGGGCTTGAACTCCGAAAAGCCCTTGGTCTCAATGAATTCCGCCCAGGCGATCAACGCGACAGTGCCACCGCCGACACCGTTGAACAGCGCGACCAGCTGCGGCATGGCCGTCATCTTGGTCTTCTTGGCCGGCGGCACGCCGAGGATCACACCAACCGCCAGGCCGGCGACGATGAGGATCCAGTTGATCGATGCGGTGTCGCGGATCTTGATCAGGGTGGCGATCACCGCGATGCCCATACCGGTGGCGGCGATCCAGTTGCCGCGCACCGCGGTCTTGGGTCCGGTCAGACCGGACAGACCGTAGATGAACAGCGCGAAGGCGAAGATGTAGAGAACGTCGACGAGGTAGTTCACTTGGTGAGCTCCTTCGCCTTGGCCGCCTCAGCGGCGGTAAGGGCTTTGTCCTTCTTGCCCTTGAACATTCCGAGCATCCGGTCGGTCACCAGGAAGCCGCCGATCACGTTGAGAGTGCCGAAGACCAGCGCGATGAACGCGATGATCCGCACGCCCCAGTGCGCGTCGGCCGAGAGGTTTCCCAGCACCAGCAGCGCGCCGAGCACCACGATGCCGTGAATGGCGTTGGTGCCCGACATCAGCGGGGTATGGAGGGTGTTGGGCACCTTGGAGATGACCGCGAATCCGACGAACCCGGCGAGCACCAGGATCGCGAGATTGGCCAGCAGTTGGGTGTACATCAGTTCGCCACCTCACGAGTAACACAGGAGGACGAGACGACCTCGTCGTCGAAATCCGGTGCCAAGGCACCGTCCTTGATGAGCAGTTCCAGCAGCGAGGTCAGGTTCTTGGCGTACAACTCGCTGGCGTGTTCGGGCATGGTGGCCGGCAGATTCAGCGGCGAGGCGATGGTGACGCCGTGCTTGACGACGGTCTGACCGGGCTCGGTGAGCTCGCAGTTGCCACCGGTTTCACCGGCGAGGTCGATGACCACGCTGCCCGGCTTCATGCCCTGTACCGCGGCGGCGGTGACCAGCCGGGGCGCCGGTCGGCCGGGCACCAGTGCGGTGGTGATCACGACGTCGAATCCGCCGATGGCCTCTTCGAGTTTCTTCTGCTGCTGGGCGCGCTCGTCCTCGGTGAGCTCGCGGGCGTAGCCGCCCTCACCGGCGGCGTCGATGCCGACGTCGAGCCATTGCGCGCCCACCGAGCGCACCTGGTCGGCGACCTCGGGGCGCACGTCGTAACCGGTGGTCCGGGCGCCGAGACGCCGGGCGGTGGCCAGCGCCTGCAGGCCGGCCACACCGACGCCGAGCACCAGCACGGTGGCCGGCTTCACGGTGCCGGCCGCGGTGGTGAGCATCGGGAAGAACCGGGTGGACTCGCTGGCGGCCAGCAGCACCGCCTTGTAGCCGGCGACGTTGGCCTGGGAGGACAACGCGTCCATGGCCTGGGCCCGGGAGATCCGCGGGATGGCCTCCACCGCGAAGGCCTGCACCCCGGCCGCCTTGAGCGCGCCGATCTGGTTGTCGGCGTTGCGCGGGGCCAGGAATCCGATCAGGGTCTGGCCGGCCCGCAACCGGGCCACCTCGGCGGTGCTCGGCGGGGCCACCTTGACCACGATGTCGGCGCCCCAGGCGTCGCCGATCTTCGCTCCGGCTGCGGTGTAGAGGTCGTCGGGCAGCAGCGCCCGCTCGCCGGCGCCGGATTCGACCACGACGGCCACTCCGCTGTTCACCAACGACGCGACTGCCTTGGGCACCAGCGCCACCCGGCGCTCGTCGGCGCCGGACTCGGCGACCACGCCGATAGTCGTCTGATTTTCTGTCATGAGCTTCTGCGTTTGCTTTCTTACGCGGACATGCCGGGGCTTTCCCCGGCGATCAGGACACCCTAACCTCTGGGGCGCGCTAGCCCCGAGCCGGAACGGGGAGGATAAGGCCAGTTCCCCCGTCTGGGGGAGGCGCGGTGTGAGCCGGTTGGTCGTTCATCGAGACGGTCACCGAGGTCCCCGAACCCGGGGCGGTGTCCACCTCGACCGAGCCGCCCATCGCGCCGATGCCGACCACCAGGGAGGCCAGCCCGATGTGCCCCTCGGCGACCCGCCGGGCCAGCACCGCGGGGTCGAATCCGGCACCGTCGTCGGCCACCCGCAACGTCACGACGTCGCCGGTGCGGTGCAGGTCGACGTGGACCACCCGGGCCCGGGCGTGCTTGGCCACGTTGCCCAGCAGTTCCCGGGCGGCCCGGAAGATCATCGCCCGGCAGCCGGGTTGCCCGACGTCGTCGATGTCGACGTCGGCCGGTATCCCCCAGCGCTGCTCGAACTTGGCGACCAGATCGCCCACCGCGGCGGACAGGCCGACCTGGTCGAGCACCTGGGGATGCAGGGTGGACACCGTGGTGCGCAGCGCCGCGGCCGATTCGCGAAGGGTGGAATCCAGCCGGTCGAAGCCCTCGTCGGTGGGGTTGGCCCGCAGATCCTCCAGATCCAGCCGGGCGGCCAGCAGATTCTGCAACGGGCCGTCGTGCAACTGCTCGGAGAGTTCGCGGCTGTGCCGTTCGTCGGCCTGCATCGCCTCGGACACCAGCCGGCGACGGACCTCCAGCAGGGTCTGCTCCCGGACCGCGCGCCGTTTGAGCGTGAACGACAACGCGGTCAGCGCGAGCGCCAGCCACAGCAGGCAGCCGACCTGGACGTAGACCACCGGCGGGATCTCGGCCATCTCGTCGCGCACCGCGTAGACGAACCAGGCCAGCAGGTAGCCGGCCGCGCCGATCAGGGTCAGCACGGCGGTGCTCAGGGGGCTGTCCAGGAAGACCACCGAGATCGGCAGCAGGAAGAAGATCGGCAGCAGCCAGACCGTCGCACCGCCCGAGACGACGCACAGCGCGAAGACGAAGGCGACGTCGGTGATGGTCGACGCCCAGGCGAACCAGCGCGGTGGCGGCTCGACATTGAACACCGCGAACATCCACGCCACGGCCGCCACCGCATACAGGCTCATGATCACGACGAACACGTCGTCGAGCCAGTGCTCGGTATGGGTCAGCGAGACCAGCAGGGCGATCAGCACGATCAGCGCCAGTCTCAGGAAGGACCGGATCCGCAGCGGGTTGATGGTGAGGAAGTCCATCACCCGTTCGGTGGTAGCCCGCACGGTTACTCCAGCAGGCCCCGGCGCATGGCCTCGGCAACCGCCGCCGCCCGGTCGCCGACGCCGAGTTTCTCGTAGAGCCGCTGCACATGTGTCTTCACCGTCGAGGGCGCCAGGAAGAGTTGTTTGGCGATCATCGGGATGCTGCCGCCGTCGGCGATCAGCTTGAGCACCTCACGCTCGCGGGCACTCAACGTCGGGCCGGACGGCTCTGCACGGCGGCGGATCTCGGCGGCCAGACCCGAAGCCAGCTTGGGGTCCACCACATCGCGGCCGGCGGCACAGTCGAGCACCGCATTGATGATCTCGCTGCGCGAGGACTCCTTGGGCAGATAGCCCGCCGCACCCTGCTGGAGGGCGTGGTAGACCAGCGCGGCGTCGGCGTGCGCGGAGACCAGCAGGACCCGGGTCGGCAGCTCGTCACGCACCACCGCAGCGGCCACCTGGGCCCCGTCCATACCCGGCATCTGATAGTCCAGCAGGGCGACCTCAGGCTTGTGCTGCTGGATCAATTCCAGTGCGGCCGGGCCGTTTTCGGCCTCGCCGATCACCTCCACCTGACCACTGCTGGTCAGCGCCCGCACCAGGCCCTCACGAAACAGCGGATGGTCATCGGCGACCACGACCCGCACGCGCTGGTTGTTGAACGTCTCGCGCATGGGATCAGACCAGGTAATCGAACGTCGTGAGCATGCCCGCCTCGGCGTGATACGTGTTGTGGCAGTGCATCGGCCAGTATCCGGGATTGTCGGCGAGGATCGCGATCTTCACCGACTGGTTCGGCACCACGATGACGGTGTCCTTACGGGCACCGAGTTCGCCCTTGTCGTTGAGCACCGAGAAGGTGTGCCCGTGCAGGTGCATCGGGTGCCACATCCGGGACTTGTTGGTGAACGTCATGACCGCCTGCTGACCCTGCTTGATCGTCAACGGCTTGTTGTCCGGGTAGGGACCGTTGACGCCCCACTGGTACTTGGTGTCCGACGCGGTGAGGTCGGCCTGAATCTCGTTGTCCGCCTTGGTGAATTTCAGCTGAGCCTCGGGGGTTGCGGTGAACATGTCCACCGTGCCGACGCGGCCGTTGAGTTCCGCCGGTTCATAACCCATCGGTGGGACGCTGCCGGCGCCGGTGGACAGCAGCGCGCGCGCCTGGGCGTTCTTCCCCTCGGCCAGTGCCACCAACGGGAACATGCCGTCGGCCGCGGTGACGATCACGTCGTAGCGCTCACCCATGCCGAGCAGCAGGGCGTCCACCTCAGTGGGCACCACCGGGAAACCGTCGGTGTGGGTGACGGTCATCGTGTGTCCGGCCAGCGCCACCCGGAACGCGGTGTCCGAGCCGGCGTTGATGAACCGGATCCGGATGCGCTGACCCGGCTTCGCGGTGAAAGTCGTTGGGGCCTCAGGGATCCGGCCGTTGATGATGTAGTACGGGTAGATCACGTCACCCGGATCACCGCCGAGCAGCTTGCTCTCACCGCCGCCCATTCCGCTCATGCCACCCATGCCGCCGGGCCCGCCCATGGCGCCCATGCCGCCCTTCTCCAGGTCGGCGAGGATCTGCTCCGGTGAGCGGCCGACACCGTCGGTCCAGTCGTCCATCATCACGATCCACTCGGTGTCATAGGACCCGGCATCCTTGGGGTCGTCGACGATGATCGGGATGTACAGGCCGGTGTCCAGTTCGACGCCGGTGTGTGGGTGCGCCCAGTAGGTTCCGGCGTCCGGGACGGAGAACTTGTAGGTGAACGACGCACCGGCCGGGACGTTCGGCGTGGCCGGCATCGCGCCGTCCATGTCGTTCTGCAGGGCGATGCCGTGCCAGTGCATCGAGGTGGGTTTGCTCAACTGGTTGTTGACGACGACCTCGAGTTCGTCGCCGACGTTCGCCCGGATCATCGGACCGGGGATGGTGTCGGAGTAGCCGAGGGTCTTGACCACCTTGCCGCCGATGTCGACGGTCACCGGCCGCGGGTTCAGGACGGCGTTGACGGTGCGGCCGGTGTGCGGGCGGGCCGCCTCGGCCGCCTTGATCGCGGCGTCGAGGCTGCCGGGCACTGCGGTCGGCTGTGCGGTCAGGGCGGTGACGCCGGGCGCTGCGGTCTTGCTGCACGCGCCCAGCACCCCGGCGCCGGCGGCCAGGCTGCCGGCCAGGAACAGCCGTCGGTTCAGTCGGAAGGGTTCGGTCACGGTCGCCTCACTTCTCCTCGCTCAACCGACTATCGGTCGTTTTCGACGTCGGCAGCTTATCCGCAGACCCGAGCAGATCCGCGGCGATGTCGGCACAGAACCGGTCCACCGGCAGTCCGAACGGGGTGTCGGCCATCGGGGTGGCGATGAAGTGCCCGAACCGTTCGGCGATCACGAACAGCATCATCACCAGCACGCCCGCCACGAGTCCCACCGCGCTGTCGTGGCCGGCGGTGTCCAGGCGGGTGCACACCATGATCGCGAAGAACCACGCCACCGCGCGGATGAACATGTCGTAGGGGACCGGGATCGGCTGACGCAACGTCCGTTCGAGTCCACCGGCCGCATTCGTCAGCGCTGTGTTGATGTTGACCAGCACGCTGCGGGCCTGCCGGTCGATCTTGTCGGCGGCGACCAGGCTGTGGATGTCCCCGGCTTGCAGCGTCATCAACTCGGCGGCACTGGCTGCCGCGGGATCCTCAGGGGTCAGCGCGGCGACGTCGACGACAGGGGGGATGCCGCGGAGTTCGGCCGCCAACTGGTACGCGTGCCGGGCCTGCCGACGGCGCATCCGGTCGGCGTCAGCAGCCATGGATGCGCCCGGATTCTCGGCGGCGATCAGCGAATTGCTCAATGCCCGTGCGTTGGACGCCAGGGTTCCCCACAGCGTGCGGGCCTCCCACCATCGGGCATACGCACTGCTGTTGCGGAAGCCGATGAAGATCGACACCACCACACCCATCAAAGGGACGATCTGGGCCACGCCGGCGAACGGGACCTTGTCCGAGAGCCACATCATCAGACCGGCGACCACCAGGACGGCGAGCAGGTCCCAGCGCAGCATCCACAGCACCTTCACGGCGCTGATTCTGGCATTCACCGCGCCACTCGCCCTGCTGATGCGGCAACCGGCTGCCACTGCTCCCAGGTGGCCAGCCGGCGCTCGTAGTCGGCCCGGGCGAGGTGAAACGGGGCCTCGCCGAGGAAGATCCGCAGCGGCGGATCCTCGTCGTCGACGACGGCCATGACGGCCGCGGCCGAACTGCCGGGATCGCCGTTGAGGTCCATCCGCTGATCCCGGGCCAGATCGGCGATGCGGTGCGCCTCGGCATAGTCCGGGTGCCGGGTCGCCTGACCGGCCGAACCGACCCAGGAGGTGTTGAAGCCGCCGGGTTCGACGATCGTCACCCGCACCCCGAACGGCGCCACCTCCTGGGCCAGTGACTGTGACAGTCCTTCCAGAGCCCACTTCGAGGCGTGGTAGGCGCCGAGTTGCGGGAATGCGGTGACCCCGCCGATCGAGGACACCTGCAGGATGTGGCCGCCACCCTGGCCGCGCAGATACGGCAACGCGGCCTGGACCACCCACACGGCTCCGAGGAAGTTGGTCTCCAACTGAGCCCTGATGTCAGCCTCGGAGAGTTCCTCGACGAACCCGTACTGTCCGGTGCCGGCGTTGTTGACGACCACGTCGAGCCGGCCGAAGTGTTCGTGGGCCTGCGCGACGGCGGCGAAGCAGGCGGTGCGGTCGGTGACATCGAGCCGGAGGGGCAGCACGGCGTCGCCGAATTCGGCGACCAGTCCGTCCAGCGCCGCGGTGTCCCGGGCGGCGGCCGCCACCGCGTCCCCGCGGCGCAGGGCGGCGGCTGCCCACTCCCGGCCCAGTCCGCGGGAGGTGCCGGTGATGAACCAGACCTTCATCGGGAGAACAATTCCGAGCCGGGCGCTTCGACCGTGGTGCCCGCGGCGAAGTCGATCTGGGCGGCCGGGTTGGCCAGCGAGGTGACCATCGCCGTTCCGAACGGGCCGGCGTCGTCGAACATCGTCGCGCTGCCCACCGAGATCCCGGCCTCGGCCCACTGCGAATCCGCCTGCACCCCGATGAATTCGCTCTTCGGAAGCCGGGACAGCGCCACGGTCAGATCGCCGTTGATATAGCCGATGCCGGCGGTGCCCAGGTGTGCGACCAGATTGGCGGCCGCCTCACCGACGATCACCGACCGGACGAACGGACCGGCCGCCTCGCCGTCGACGACCTCCAGGCCCCGGTAGTAGGCGCGCTTGCGGGACGGGTTCTGGTGCTGCTCGCCCATCGCGCTCCAGCCGGCCTCGTCGCTGCCGATGAACACGACGTCGCCGGCGGCCCCCTCGGGCGGGGTGAAACCGACGGCGGGCGCCGTCCAGCCCTGCCCCTGCGGCGCCTGCGAACGCCGGTACTGCACCAGCGTCGCCCTGGCGACGATCCAGTCGCCCTGAAGGATGTCGCACTCCGCGTACCGGGCCCGGCGACTGTCGCGGATCAGCCGGGTCTGGACCCGGGTGGGCAGCTGGCGGGCCGGCTTGAAGAGGTCGATGGTGAACCGGGCCGGCTGCAGGTCCGGAGCGCCGTGGCGGAGTTCCAGTGCCCGGGCGGCCAGGCCGGCCACCGCCGGTCCGCTCAGCAGGCCATCGCCCCAGTAGCCCGCCGCCGACGGGGTGGGCTCGAAGACACCGGCCTGACGGGAGGTGAAGTAGGCGGGGTAGGTCTTGACCGCGTTGCTCATGACACCACTGTCGCGCCGCCGGGCCGACCGGACCGTCCACCGGCCGGACCCATCCGTGGACGACGTCGGTGTCCCCCAATCGGTGGACGCCCCGATAAACAGGAGAAGGCGCTGTATATCGTGGCGGCATGGATTTCGCCATGTCAGCCAAGGGCGCGGACTACCACCAGCGTCTCACCGAGTTCATGGTCAGCGAGGTGTTGCCGGCCGAGGCCTCCTACGACGAGTACCGCGCGGCGGCGGGCCCACAGTCCCACACCGTCCCGCCGGTGGTGGAGGAGCTGAAGGCCAAGGCCAGGCAACGCGGACTGTGGAATCTGTTCCTGCCCTCGGAGTCCGGGCTGACCAACCTGGAGTACGCCCCGCTGGCCGAGCTGACCGGCTGGAGCGGCGAGATCGCGCCGGAGGCCGTCAACTGCGCCGCACCCGACACCGGCAACATGGAAGTGCTGCACATGTTCGGCACGCCGGAGCAGAAGAAGCAGTGGCTCGAGCCCCTGCTGGCCGGTGAGATCCGCAGCGGTTTCTCGATGACCGAGCCGGCGGTGGCCTCCTCCGACGCCCGCAACATCGAGACCTCGATCGTCCGCGACGGCGACGACTACATCATCAACGGCCGCAAGTGGTGGACCTCGGGTGCGATGGACCCGCGCTGCAAGGTCTTCATCGTGATGGGCCGCACCAACCCGGAGGCCGCCGGGCACCAGCAGCAGTCGATGATCCTGGTGCCGACCGACACGCCCGGGATCAACATCCTGCGTTCGACGAAGCTGTTCGGCTTCGAGGACCAGCCCGGCCACGCCGAGATCGTCTACGACAACGTCCGGGTGCCGGCGTCCAACCTGCTGGCCGAGGAGGGCATGGGCTTCGCCATCGCCCAAGCCCGGCTGGGGCCGGGACGCATCCATCACTGCATGCGGGCGATCGGGGTGGCCGAGCGCGCCCTGGCGCTGATGACCGAACGGGCCCGCACCCGGATCGCCTTCGGCAAACCGCTGGCCGAGCAGGGCATGGTGCAGCAGCAGATCGCGTTGTCCCGCAACGAGATCGACCAGGCCCGGTTGCTGTGCCACAAGGCGGCCTGGACCATCGACAACCACGGCAACCGGGCGGCGTTCGCGCTGGTGTCGCAGATCAAGTCGGTGGCCCCGCAGATGTCCTGCAACGTCATCGACCGCGCCATCCAGGTGCACGGTGGCGCCGGGGTGAGCGAAGACTTCCCGCTGGCCAAGATGTACAGCTGGCAGCGCGCCATGCGGCTCTTCGACGGCCCCGACGAGGTGCACTTCCGGACCATCGCCAAGGCCGAACTCGGCCGGGAGCAGAGCCCGATGGAAGCGGCGGTGACCCGAGGGTGAGCCACCGGGAAGAACACGAGAAGCTCTCCGGCGCATGGAATTTCCGTGACGTCGCAGGGCTGACCGGCGTGCGTCCGGGTCGGTTCTTCAGGTCCAGCGAGCTCAGCCATCTCGACAACAGCGGCCGGGCCGCGATGACCGAACTCGGCATCAGCGATGTCGCCGACCTGCGCTCGCACGTCGAGCTGGAGCGCCGCGGCGGCGGCGCGGTGCCCGACGACGTTGTGGTGCACCATCTTCCGTTTCCGGATCTGTCCCATGGTCACGCCGACGACGGCGCCGCGCCGCATGAGGCGAGTTGGCAGAAGATGATGACGGAGTACTCCGATGAGGAGCCCGCCGAGGCGGCCCACCGGTGGATGACCCAGGAGTACGAACGGTTCCCGACCCTGGGCGGTGCGCAGCGCGCGGTGCACCTGATCATCACGATGCTGGGCGAGGGACGCCCGGTCCTGGTGCACTGCTTCGCCGGCAAGGACCGCACCGGATTCGCCGTCGCGGTCGCCCTCGAGGCGGCCGGTGTCGACCGGGACGCCATTCTCGACGACTATCTGCGGTCCAACACGGCGGTCGGCCCATTGCGCGAGCGGATCCTGGATTCGATGCGTCGCCGCGAAGGGATGACGCCGGAGGTGATGTCCTTCGCCGAGTCCCGGCTGACCGGCGAGGTGCTCGGGGTGCGCGAGGACTACCTGGAAAGCGCACGCCGCGTCCTCGACGAGACCTACGGCGGACTGCCGGGCTACCTGGCCGCGGCCGGCGTGGCCACCGACGACATCGCCCGGATGCGCGCCCAGCTGTTGGGTTAGGAACCCTGGGTTAGCACTGCGGCCACCCAGGTCGCGGTGGCCAGCAGACCGCCGGCCAGTTCGACCCCGACGGACAACACCACCCCTTTGACGGCGTGCACCGTCGACGCCCAGGCCCGGCGCTGATCACGGCGGCGCGCCAGCTCGGCGAGGTACACCCCTCCCACGAAGCCCACCGGCAGGCCGGCCACCGGGATGACGAAGAAGCCGACGATGCCGCCTACCGCGCCGGCCGCGAGTGTGGAACCGCTGACATCGGCCGCCCGCATCCGCTTGGCCGGCCACAGGTATTTGATCGCCAGCGCCGCGCCTAGGATCGCGGTGACGATTCCGAGTACCACCCAACCGGTGGTGGTGCCGTCGACGAAGGCCCACACCGCGATAGCACCCCAGACCAGCAGCGTGCCGGGCAGCAGTGGAACCAGGATGCCGACCAGACCCACGGCGATCGCCAGTGCGACCAGAATCAGGCCGCCGGTGCTCACGGTGTGAGAACGACCTTGCCGAATACTCCGCCGGCGGCCAGGCTCTCCAGGGCGGCGCGGCCCTCGGCCAGCGGATAGCGTTGCGGCTCAGGGGGCCTCAAACCGGCGGAGACCAGATCGGCCACGCCCCGGGTGATCTCCGCCTGCGCCTCGGGTCTGGCGGTGACGAACTCGCGCCAGCCGACGCCGAGCACTCCGACGTTGCGAAGCAGCAACCGGTTGACCTTGACGGTGGGGATCCCACCCGCGGCGAACCCCAGCACCAACAGCCGGCCCTCGGGTGCCATTGCGCGGATCGCCTCGTCGAACGGATCGCCGCCGACCGGATCGACCACCACGTCGACACCCAGGCCGTCGGTGTGCTCGCGCACCGCCTTCGACCAGCCCTCGGTCATCGGCAACACGACGTCCGCGCCGAGGCTTGTGACGAAGTCGCGTGCCGTCTCCCGGTGCACCACCGCCACCACACGGGCCTCCATCGCCTTGGCCACCTGGATCGCGGCCGTGCCGACGCCACCGCCCGCGCCGAGCACCAGCACGGTCTCCCCGGGCTGCAGATCCGCCCGGCGTTTGAGCGCGAAGTACATCGTGACGTAGTTGACCAGGAGCGAAACCGCTTGGGCGTCATCGAGTTCCGGCGGGGTGGGCAGCGCGCCCACCAGTGGGATGGCGGCCTGTTCGGCGAAGCCGCCGAGCATGGTCATCCCGTACACCCGGTCACCGGGTGCGAAGCCCGACCCCTCCGGCGCTGACCGCACCACCCCGGCGACCTCGGTGCCCGGGATGAACGGCGGCTCCAGCTTCAGCTGGTACTGCCCACCGATCAGCAGCAGGTCCGGATAGCAGACACCGGCGGCCCGCACGTCGACGAGCACCGATCCCGGTGCGGGCACCGGATCAGGAACATCGGTGTAGACCAGCCCAGAGGGTCCGCAGAGCTCTTGGGCGACAAGAGCTTTCACGAATTACAGCTTGAAGGCGGCGCGCTCGGGTGCCGACAGGTCGTCGATCGTCGACCAGTTCGCGGCGACCTCGTCGACGCTGGGCACATGATCGAAGGTGACGCCCTTGTTCTGGAACAGCGCCGCACGCTGCACCTTGCCGCCGCCGACGATGAACACCGAGGCGCTGTCCGGCACCTCTTCGGTGCACAGGTAGCCGACCACCGGGGCGACGTACTCCGGGGTGAGCTTCGCCAGGATCTCCGGAGGCATGATGTCCTCGGTCATCCGGGTGGCCGCGATCGGCGCCAGCGCATTGGCCTTGATGTTGTACTTCGCGCCCTCCTGGGCGAGGGTGTTGATCAGGCCGACCAGGCCGAGTTTGGCGGCGCTGTAGTTGGCCTGGCCGAAGTTGCCGAACAGGCCACTGGTGGAGGTGGCGACGACGATGCGGCCGTAGGACTGCTCACGGAAGTGCGGCCAGGCGGCGCGGATGACGTTGTACCCGCCGTAGAGGTGGACCTTGACCACCGAGTCCCAGGCCTCGTCGGTCATCTTGTGGAAGGTGCCGTCGCGCAGGATGCCGGCGTTGCTCACCACACCGTGGATGGCGCCGAACTCCTCGATCGCGGTCTTGACGATGTTGGCCGCGCCCGCAGCCTCGGCCACCGAGTCGTAGTTGGCCACGGCACGGCCGCCGGCCTCCTTGATCTCGTTGACCACCTGGTCGGCCATCGAGTGGCCGGCGCCACTGCCGTCGCGCGAGCCGCCGAGGTCGTTCACCACGACGCTGGCGCCCTCACGGGCCAGGGTCAGCGCGTACTCGCGGCCCAGTCCGCCGCCGGCTCCGGTGACGACGATGACACGATCCTGCACTCCGGGCATGGGGGTCCTCTCTGACTGTGGGGTTACTGGTGACTTTAGCGACCGCGTTCGGCGACGACGAAGGTGGAGAACCCGTCGCGGTAGTCGTCGTCGGCAACCTCGGCCCAACGGCCCAGCCGTCGCATCTCATCACCTGAGGGCTGGCCGGTCGCCGCCCAGCCGTGCTCGTTGAGCCAGTCGGTCAGTTCGGCACGGTGGGCGTCGTTGTAGGTCAGGTCCTGGATGTCGACGGTGCGCTCGATGCCGACGTCGTCGGCCATCTTCTCCCAGCGCTGGCGCATCTGGGCCCTGCGCTTCTCGTCATGGTGGCGGACCGCCTCGGCCGATACCCGACTGCCCGGCGCACTGAGTTCGGTGATCTGCTCGAAGAGCCGGTCCTGTGCCTCTGCGGGCAGATACATCAGCAGCCCCTCGGCCAGCCAGGCAGTGGGGCGCGACGGGTCGAAGCCGGCCGCCTTGAGCGCGGTCGGCCAGTCCTGACGCAGGTCGATCGCCACCTCGTGCAGTTCGGCAGAGGGCACGACCCCGTGCTCGGCCAGCGTTTCGGCCTTGTACTGCAACACCTTTGGCTGGTCGATCTCGTACACCACGGTGCCGGCCGGCCAGGCCAACCGGTAGGCCCTCGAGTCCAGACCGGAGGCGAGAATGACGATCTGGCGCACGCCCGCATCGGCGGCCCCGGCGAAGAACGCGTCGAAGAAGTGCGTGCGGACAGCCTGGTAGCTCAGCATGTTGGCGAACACCGCGGCGGCGTCCGGATCAGCCTCGGCGATCCGCTGCTGCATGGAGTCGTCGAGGAAGCGCTCCCACACGCCGGTGCCGGCCCCGGCAACCAGCATGGCCGCGTAGGGGTCGCGGATCAGCGGGTCGGTGCCGGCGGTCTCCTTGGCCCGGGCGGCGGCCACCATGACGGCAGTCGACCCCACGCTGGTGGCGATGTCCCAAGTGTCGTCGTGGCTGCGCAAGCTACTCATGCAGCCCATGGTAGCGAAAAGTTAGCTTGGCTATGCGGTATGCAGGCCACCGCTGAGCATCGCGAGGAACTGCTCGGTGAGCGCTACGAGTTGCTCCTGGCTTCCGACGAATCCCGCGTAGACGGCCAGGCCGAGCAGCATCGACACCAGCATCTCGGTGGTGACGGCGAGGTTGATGCCGGCCGGCAGTTCGCCGGCGGCGACGGCGTCGCCGAGCACCCACGCCGCGAACTCTCGCGACCACTCCAGCGCGCTGTTGCGGTCCTTGTTGAGTTGCGGGTGACGTTGGGCCTCCATCACCGAGGTGACGAGGAAGGCGGCGATGGAAGGATCCACGTTCTGGGCTCCGACCGCCGTCCGGATGAAGGCACGCATCCGGCCTTCGAAAGTGCTCTCGGCGCGGGCCTCTTTGACGGCCGGATCGATCACCGCTTCGTTCGTCTGCGCGAGGACGTGCCGGTACAGCGCCAGCTTGCTGGGGAAGTAATGGTTGATGGCGGGGCGGGTCAGGTCGGCGCGGACTGCGATCTCCTGGAAGGTGGCACCGTCGTAGCCCAACTCGCTGAACACCTCGCGGGCGGCGCGGGCGATTCGCCCCCGGGTCTCCGCGGACTTCGCCGCCGGAGGCCTCCCGGGACCCCGGCGAGTAATGGTAGCCATAGCTAACATCCTGCCATGCGGAACGCTTGGTTATAACCGAGCAAAAACCGACTAGCAGGACTAATTCCGCAGGCAGCGGCAAACTTTCTTGCCGACAGGTCCCGGTCGGTACCCATGTCGAAGACGTCCGCCAGCGGGTCGCGCCGCCTAAAGTCTTGTGTCATGGCAACCGTCGCCGCCCGCGAGTCGTACTTCACGACGGGTCTGGAGGTACTCGCCGATCAAGGCATCGGCGGCCTCAAGCTGGCGGCGGTGTGCGGCCGGCTGGGCGTGACGACCGGGTCCTTCTATCACTACTTCCCCAGCTGGTCGGCCTACACCCGCGAGCTGGTCGACTACTGGATGCAGGACCTCACCGTCCGGCTCAGCGAGCTGTTCAAGCAACAGCCCGATCCGCGTAAACGCATGCAGTTCATCATCAGCACCGTGCTGTCGCTGCCGCACAGTGCCGAGGCCGCCATCCGGGCGTGGAGTTCGATCGACCCCGAGGTGCACGCGGTGCAGGCCGAGGTCGACCGGGTGCGGTTCAAGGTCTGCTACGACTACGCCCTCGAGGTCTCCGGGGACCACCGGCAGTCCGAACTGTTCGCCTACTGGTCGTCCTACCTCCTCGTCGGATACGAACAGGCCACCCTCGATCGTGACCCGAAGGTCTACGAAGTGATCGCCAACCAGATGTGCGACGACCTCGAAGCGGGACGATTCGCCGGCGCACCGCGGACGTGATCTTCACCGGACTGATCGACCGCCTGCACAATCGCGACCCGGAGCATGACGGCCTGCGCCGGGCACTGCGCGCGGCCATCGTCCTGCCGATCGCCGCGGCGGTGGGCTTCGCGATCGCGCCCAACACCTACACGCCGGTGATCGCCATCATCGGTTCGATCGCTCTGCTGATCGCGGTGGACTTCCCCGGCACCGTCGGCCCGCGCGCAATGGCCTACTGCGGACTCGCGTTAAACGGGTTCATCCTCATCACCCTCGGAACACTGGCGGCGCCGCACCCGTGGGTGGCGGTGTCGCTGTGCTTCGTCGTCGGAGCGGTGGTCAGCTTCCTCAGTCTGCTCAGCGAGGTCACCGCCGCCGGACAACGCGCCACCCTGATGTTGTTCATCCTGCCGGTGTGTCTGCGGCCACCGGGTCCACTCGGCGACCGACTGCTCGGCTGGGTGATCGCCCTGGTCATCTGCGTGCCGGCCGCATTGTTCCTGTTCCCCCCGCGCTACAACAGCGAACTGCGCCGGCAGGCCACCCGGGTCTGCGCGGCACTGGCCGACCGTATCGAAGGCACGGTGTCCGAAGCCGAGGTCAGCAGCGCGATGGACGCACTGCGCGCCGGGTTCGTCCGCGGCGCCGTCGCCCGGCCGGTGCCGATGACCGCAGGCAGCCGATCCCTGGTCCGGGTGGTGTCGAACCTGCAGTGGCTGTGCGACCGGGTTGGTCCGGACACCCGCGCTCTGCTGAGCCCGCTGACCGGAGCGAGCACCCGCGTGCTGCGGGCGTGCGCCGCGGTGCTCGGCGCCGAGGGGCGCGACGCCCAACTGGCCGCGCAGGCCGAACTCGACGCCGCGGCGACCGATCACCGGAACCTGGCGATGGACCGCTACCGGTATGACATCGACGAGATCCTGGCACTGCCCGACGACGAGACCGCCGTCGAGCACGGCCGCACCCTGCTGGCACGGCGGGCCTTCGGGTTCACCATCGGCCTGACCGGGCGGATCATCGCGGGCGCGGCGATGGCCGACTCCCGACCGTTGTGGGCACGGATCGTCGGTGCCCGTCTACCCGAGACCGGCTTCGCCGACCGGGTGCAGACCAAGCGGGCCGCGCTGGCATCCCTGGCCGGCTATCTGAGCACCGGGTCGGTGACGACCCAGATGAGCATCCGGACCGGCCTGAGTCTTGCTGTGGCCCTTGGGGTTACCTGGGTCATGCCGATCCAGAACGCGCCGTGGGTGGTGCTGGGTGCACTCTCGGTGTTGCGGAGCAGCGCGCTGACGACCGGTTCCACCGCGCTGCGCGCGATCACCGGAACGGTGATCGGCTTCGTGATCGGCGCGTCGGTGATCGCAGTTCTCGGGGTGGACCCGGTGGTGCTGTGGACCCTGTTGCCGGTCGTCGCCTTCGGGTCCACCTACGTCAGCGTCGTCGGCTCGTTCGTCGCCGGCCAGGCGATGTTCACCATGATGGTGCTCATCGTGTTCAACCTGATGTCACCGCAGGGCTGGCAGGTGGGACTGATCCGGATCGAGGACGTCGTGGTGGGCGCGGCCGTCGGAATGATCGTCTCGGCACTGCTGTGGCCGCGCGGGGCGGCGACGGCGGTGCGGCGCGCGATCGCGGCGGCGGTGGACTCGGGTTCGCACTACCTCGCCGCCGCGGTGCACCGGGTGACCCGCGGCGAATCCGAGCAGGCCGACGATGAAGTCGCCGCACTGAGCCAGGAGAGCCTGAAGGACGCCCGCAGTCACGGCGACGCCGTGCGCACCTACCTCTCGGAGAACGCCGGCGCGATCGACTCCGAACTGCTCGACGACGGCAACCGGATCCCCCGGCTTCGTATCGCCGCCGATCTGATCGCCGACCTCACCCCGCCCCCGGTGACGGCCTTCCCCCGGGCCCGGGAGGTGCTCGACGCGCACACCGCGGCGCTGTGCGCGCGCATCGCCGGCGACGAGGATGCACCGGTCCTTCCGGCGATCAGCGACGATTTCGTGCCCGCCCTGCGGGCCGAAGCCGATCACGGTGAGCTGGCCGCACATGCCGCGCTGCCGCTGGTGACGACGGCGGCCAATCTCGGTGAACTCGAACTGACCTATCCGGCCGAACCGGTTGTCGCCGTGGAGCCCGCGGTCCGTTAGCCCGGTACCGCCGTCTAACCCAGTATCGCCATCGCAGCCGCGCGGGCCTCAGCCGGCCCGGACGTCGCCAGCACCGCCTCGGCGGCCTCCCGGCACTGCTGGATGCTCACTGAGGCCAGCTTGGCGCCGACCGGGGTGACCGCCGTCGCGGCAGCCGACAGCGACGTCACACCCAGACCGGTCAACACGCACGCCAGCAGCGGATCGGCGGCAGCCTCACCGCACACCCCGACCGGCTTTCCGACCGCTGCTCCGGCGCGGGCGGTGTGGGCCACCAACGCGATCACGCCGGGCTGCCACGGGTCGGTCAGGGTGGCCAGTTCCGCGGACATCCGGTCGGCGGCCATCGTGTACTGGGTCAGATCGTTCGTGCCGATCGACAGGAACTCGACGTGCTCGAGGATCTTGTCGGCCAGCAGCGCGGCGGCGGGCACCTCGATCATCACGCCGGGGAACAGTCCGCGGTCGCGGGCCAGGTCGGCGAACCGGCGGGCCTCGTCGGCAGTGGCGATCATCGGCGCCATCACCCACGGCGCGTTTCCGGTCTGCGTTCCCGCCTCCGCGATCGCATCCAATTGGCGCGCAACGAGTTCGGCGTTGCTCTTCACGATCCGGAAGCCGCGCACACCGAGTGCCGGGTTCTCCTCCTCCGGGCTGGTGACGAACTTCAGCGGCTTGTCGGAGCCCGCGTCGAGGGTGCGGATGACGACCTTGTGGCCGGCGAACGCATCGAGCACCTCGGCATAGATGCTCGCCTGCTCGGCCACGCTGGGCTCGCTGTCGCGGTCCAGGAAGCACAGTTCGGTGCGGAACAGCCCGATACCCTCCACCGGCGCCTGCCGCGCGGCCCTGGCCGCGGACCCGTCGGCGACATTGGCCAGGATCAGCACCGGGTGCCCGTCGGAGGTGGACCCCGGACCGGCCCAACCGGCCATCGCCGCCGCAGCGACGTCGGCCGCGGCCACCGACGCCGCGGCGTCGGCGCGGTCGGGATCCAGCGTGACGGTTCCGCGATTGCCGTCCAGCAGCACCATGGTCCCCGCCGGCACCGCATCGAGACCGCCGACCGCGACGACGCACGGGATGCCCAACTGGCGGGCGATGATCGCGGTGTGGCTCGTCGGTCCGCCCAGCGAGGTGGCCAGGCCGACGACGCGGTGCGGGTCCAGGCCCGCGGTGTCGGCCGGGGCGAGGTCCTCGGCGCACAGGATCGACGGCTGATCGGGCACCGGCACACCGGGTTCGGGCAGGCCGGCCAGTTCGGCGATCACCCGATCGCGGATGTCCTTGAGGTCGGTCACCCGCTCGGCCATCAGACCGCCCATCTTGGTGAACATCTCGATGAACTGGGTGGCCGCCGCGAAGGTGGCCCGCACCGCGGGCATACCGGCGTTGATCGCCTTCTCGGCCGCCCCCAGCCAGGCCCGGTCCTGGGCCAGCTGAGCGGTCGCGCCGAGCACCTCGGCGGCCGCGCCCTGGGCGGCGGCGGCGCGTTCACGCAGCCGGTCGGCGACCGTGGCGGCCGCCGCGCCGAACCGGGCCGCCTCGACCGGACGTTCGGGTTCGGCGAGTTCGCCGCCCGGATCCAGCTGTTCCACCGAGGGCAACCGGTTGGTGCGGATGACGGGGGCGAACCGGACCCCCGGCA
This sequence comes from Mycolicibacterium sp., assembly GCF_017853185.1. Lineage (GTDB taxonomy): Bacteria > Actinomycetota > Actinomycetes > Mycobacteriales > Mycobacteriaceae > Mycobacterium. The sequence continues at coordinate 11,271 of NZ_JAFMJZ010000008.1, read as the reverse complement.
CCACCGGGACACCCTGCAGGACGGTTCCAGATGCGGCGGGTCCGCTTGTTTCAGCCATGACTGGATTACAACAAACCGTTGACAACCCCACAGGTGCGGCGGTAAAACCACACATATCCACATAAAGTAGGGGCGATCCCACATCCCCTTCTTCTAACCCTTCAAGAGGCAACGGAGCGTCGTGTACCCGGAGGAACGCCAGCAGGCCATCGCCGCACAGGTGCTGTCCCAGGGCCGTGCCTCGGTGACCGAACTCGCGGTCGCCTACGACGTCACCACCGAGACGGTGCGCCGCGACCTCGCGGTGCTCGATCGGGCCGGGGTGTTGCGCCGGGTGCACGGCGGCGCGGTACCGGTGCGTGCGCTGCATCTGGTGGAACCCAGCGTCGACGAACGCCAGTCCACCCGGTCGTCCCACAAGCACGCGATCGCCCGGGCCGCCGCCGAGTTCCTCCCGCAATCCGGCGCCACCGTGCTGTTCGACGCCGGCACCACCACCGCGCGACTGGCCGCACTGCTGCCCGCGGACCGGGATCTGCTGGCGGTCACCAATTCGGTGCCGATCGCCGCACGCCTGGCCGGGCTGGGTTCGGTGGCGCTGCAACTGCTGGGCGGCCGGGTGCGCGGGCTGACCCAGGCCGCCGTCGGAGAGCAGACCGTCAGCACCCTGGAGTCGCTGCGGGTCGACATCGCCTTCATCGGCGCCAACGGCATCAGCATCCGGCATGGCCTGTCCACCCCCGACCCCGACGAGGCCGCCGTCAAGCGGGCCATGGTCGGCTGCGCGAACTTCGTTGTGGTGGTGGCGGACTCGTCGAAGATCGGCCGGGAGGAATTCGTGAGCTTCGCCGCGATCGACCGCGTCGACGTGCTGGTGACGGACTCCGAGATCAGCGGCGGCGACAGAACCCGCATCGCCGAAGCGGGAGTGGAAGTCATCGTCGCGGGAGGACCCACATGATCGTCACCGTCACCCCGAACCCCAGCATCGACCGCACCGTGGCGTTGCCCGGTGAACTGGTCCGCGGCGCCGTGCACCGGGCCACCGCGGTGTCCTCGGAACCGGGCGGCAAGGGCGTCAACGTGGCCCGCGCCCTGACCCTCGCCGGTCTCGACACCGTCGCTGTGCTCCCGGCCGGTGAGAACGATCCATTCCTGGCCGCCCTGCGCTCGCAACGGGTGAAATTTCATGCCGTGCCGGTCTCGGGCAACGTGCGCACGAACCTGGCGATCACCGAAAGCGACGGCACCACAACGAAAGTCAACGAACCGGGCGCGGTGCTCTCGGCCGCCGAGGCGGCCGAACTGTCCGACGCGGTGGCCGAACGGGCTCAGTTCGCGGAGTGGGTGGTGATGTCCGGTTCGCTGCCGCCCGGACTACCCGACTCCTGGTACTCCGAGACGGTGGCGGTTCTGCGCCGTTACGGATGCAAGGTGGCGGTCGACACCTCCGACGGGCCACTGGCGGCGCTGGCTGCCGGACTGGACCTGGCCGCGCCCGATCTGCTCAAGCCGAACTCCGAAGAACTCGCCGGGTTGTCCGGTGTGACACCCGAGTCGCTGGAAACCGCACTGGCACAGGGCGATCCGGGTCCGGTGGTCACCGCCGCGCGGCGGCTGCTCGACCGCGGCGTCGGGGCGGTGCTGGCGACCCTCGGTGCCGCCGGCGCGGTTCTGGTCGACGGCACCGGCGCCTGGCTGGCCACCCCGCCGCCGGTGCAGCCGCGCAGCACCGTCGGCGCGGGCGACTCCTCGCTGGCGGGATATGTGCGCGCCGACATCGGTGGCGCCTCGGCCCCTGCCCGCCTGCAGATGGCGGTCGCCTACGGCAGCGCGGCCGCTGCCCTGCCCGGATCGGCACTGCCGACTCCGGCCCAACTGAACCTCGACGACGTGGTGGTCACGTCGATCGCCGACCCAAGTGAAGGTGTCTCATGACCTCGATCATCAGTACCGACCTGGTACTTCTCGACGCCGATGCGGGCGCAGACAAGGAGGCCGTGATCGGCCGGCTGTCGAACCTGCTCACCGACGGTGGCCGGGCGACCGACGCCCGCTCGCTGCGTGATGCGGCGCTGGCCCGGGAAGCGCAGTCGGCGACCGGACTGCCCGGCGGAATCGCCATCCCGCACTGCCGCTCCGCAGCGGTGACCGAGCCGTCGATCGCGTTCGCCCGGTTGCGGCCCGCCGTCGATTTCGGGGCGCCGGACGGTCCGGCGGAACTGGTGTTCATGATCGCCGCCCCGGAGGGCACCGGCGCCGAGCACATGAAGGTGCTCTCCAGCCTCGCCCGCGCCCTGGTGCGTCCGGAGTTCGTCGCGTCGCTGCGCGCGGCGAGCACCCCTGCCGAGGTGGTGGCACTCGTCGACGGCGCGGTGGGCAGCGCGCCCGTCACCGGTCCGGTGGTCAGACCCGCCGGCGCCGGGGTCAAGTCGATCGTCGCGATCACCGCCTGCCCGACCGGTATCGCGCACACCTACATGGCCGCCGACGCGCTCAAGCTCGCCGCCGAGCGGGCCGGGGCGCAGCTGACGGTGGAGACCCAGGGGTCCTCGGGCAGCACACCGCTGGACCCGGCCACCATCGCCGCGGCCGACGCGGTCATCTTCGCCACCGACGTGGGCGTCAAGGACCGGCAGCGCTTCGCCGGCAAGCCCGTCATCGCCTCCGGGGTGAAGCGGGCCATCAACGAACCCGACACCATGATCGCCGAAGCCATTGCCGCAGCGGACAATCCGAATGCCGCGCGGGTCGAGGGATCTGCCAGGTCCGATGCCGCCGCCGCGCCTACCGGGTCATCCGGCCTGGGCTGGGGCACCCGGATCCGCCAGATCCTGCTGACCGGCGTGAGCTACATGATCCCGTTCGTCGCGGCCGGCGGCCTGCTGATCGCGCTGGGCTTCCTGTTCGCCGGTTACGACATCGCCAACACACCCGAGGGCAAGACCGACTCGCTGGCCCACATCATCGTCAGCACCAACTCGCTGACCAATCTGCCGGCCGGCGGATTCGCCCAGTATCTGGGTGCGGCGCTGTTCACCCTGGGTGGGCTTGCGTTCGGCTTCCTGGTCCCCGCCTTGGCCGGTTACATCGCCTTCGCAATCGCCGACCGGCCCGGTCTGGCACCGGGTTTCACCGCCGGTGCGGTGGCCGGATTCGTCGGGGCCGGGTTCATCGGCGGCATCGTCGGCGGCCTGATCGCGGGCTTCGCGGCGCTGTGGGTCAGCCGGTGGAAGGTGCCGCAGTGGTTCCGCGGACTGATGCCGGTGGTGGTGATCCCACTGTTGGCCTCGCTGATCGTCGGACTGCTGATGTTCTTCCTGCTCGGCCGGCCGCTGGCGGCCATCACCTCCGGACTCACGCACTGGCTCAACAGCCTGAGCGGGGCGTCGGTGATCGTGCTCGGGGTGATCCTCGGCCTGATGATGTGCTTCGACCTCGGCGGCCCGGTGAACAAGGCGGCCTACACCTTCGCCACCGCCGGTCTCTCGGTGACCGACATGGCCAGCCTGCGGATCATGGCCGCGGTGATGGCCGCCGGCATGGTGCCGCCACTGGCAATGGCGCTGGCGACCACCCTGCGGCCCGGCTTGTTCAGCGAACCGGAACGGGAGAACGGCCGGGCGGCCTGGTTGCTGGGCGCTTCGTTCATCTCCGAGGGCGCCATTCCGTTCGCGGCCGCCGACCCGCTGCGGGTGATCCCGTCGATGATGGCGGGCGGGGCGGTCACCGGAGCCCTCATCATGGCCCTCGACGTCACGCTGAAGGCCCCGCACGGCGGCATCTTCGTGTTCTTCGCCATCGGCAAGCTGGTTTGGTTCCTGGTGGCGCTGGCGGCGGGTACGGTGGTCGGCGCACTGTCGGTCATCGCCGCCAAGCAGTTCATCGGCACTCGTGAAGGAGCTATCAATGCCCAGTAAGACAGTCGCCGTCGGTTCGGCCGTCGGACTGCACGCCCGCCCCGCCGCCGTCATCTCCGAGGCTGTGGTGAACGCCGGTGTGCCGGTGACCCTGGCACTGGCCGGCGGCGAGTCGGTGGACGCAGGTTCGGCACTGATGATCATGACGCTGGGTGCGGGCAAGGGCGATCAGGTCACCGTCGAGACCGACGACCCGGCCGTGCTGGAGGCGATCGCCGCACTCGTCGAGAAGGACCTCGACGCCTGACGGCGGGCTCTACCCGGCCCATACTCACTCGGTCAGCGCGTCCACATCGTCGCCCGGCTCCCCCGGCGACTTGCAGCACTCCTGTAGCCAGAGTGCGGCGACAACGAGCGCGAATGCGCTTGCGGCCGCGATGATCACGCCTGGGGTGTCGGCGGCGGCCACCCGCAGTTCGGACCGCTTCGGCAACAGATAGGCAAGAACCCCCAGCCACCAGCCGAGCATCACCGCGCCCAGCCAGGCCGACGCCTTGGCGACGGCGACGCCGCGGGCCACGGCCAGGGGATCCAACCGCCCGGCCCCCACCCCGATCCGGCCTGCCTGGATCTTGCTCCGCACAGACCATCCCCAGTAGGCCTCTATCGCCGCCACCACGAGAAGCGACACCCCCGTCATCCCCGTGACGGGCGGGAAGTAGCGGTAGAGCACATGGACCAGCAGGAAGCCGAGCACCGCGGCGGCCGCCACCGCGATGCCCAGATCGCGCTTGCGGGTCGGTCCCATCAGTGACCACCGGCCAGCGTGAGGTCGGTCGGCCGCACGCCGTCCCGTTCGCCCACGTCGAGGCCCTCGAGTAGTTCCCGCACCGGCCGGGGCCGGCCGCCGACTGTCAGTTCGGCCGAGGGATCGACAGCCAGCCACGGCACCAGCACGAAGGCCCGCTGATGGGCGAAGGGGTGCGGCAACGTGAGCTCCGTTTCGCTGCAACCGATTTCGCGGTCACCGTCGAAGCAGCTGATCAGGTCGACGTCGAGGGTGCGCGGTCCCCACTTCTGGATCCGCTCCCGCGCGTTGGCGTCCTCGAGGGCCTGGCCTCGACGCAGCCAGCCGTGGGCGTCGAGTGCGTCGTCCTCGGCGATCACGATCGCATTGAGGAAGGCGTCCTGATCCACACCGCCCCAGGCGTCGGTCTCGAACACCGGCGACACCGCGCGCACCGCGTCGCCCAAGCCGTCGACGACCGCCTGCAAGCGACCCAGCCGGTCACCCATGTTGGAACCGATGGACAACACCACCCTTGTCACAGTTGGCCACCGGCCGGGATGATCTGCCCGCCCCGGCCAGCGCGGCGGGACCGCCTCGCCACCACGGCCACGTCGGAGAAGTTCAGCGGAATGGGCGCCTGCGGCTTGTGCACGGTGACCTCGACCGCGTGCACACGCGCGTCGGCGATCACGTCCTCGGCGATCTCGGCGGCCACCGTTTCGATCAGATTGCGGGCCGGCCCGGCGACGATGTCGGCGGCGCGCAGTGCCAGCACCCCGTAGTCATAGGTGTCGGTCAGGTCGTCACTGGCCGCCGCGGCGTCCAGGTCGATCCACACGGTGATGTCGATGACGAAGTCCTGCCCGTCGCGACGCTCGTGGTCGAAGACGCCGTGGTTGCCGCGAACGGTCAAGCCGCGCAGTTCGATCCGGTCAGTCACCGACCCTCACCCCCCATTCTTCTGGCATCCGTTCTGCCATGCCTCGACGACTTTGAGCGCGTCGATGCTGGCACGTACGTCGTGCACGCGCACCCCCCAGGCTCCGTACATCCCAGCCAGTGCGGAGATCACCGCGGTGGCGGTCTCCCGCCCGTCCGGCGGCCGCGGGGTGCCGTCGGCGTCCGCCAGGAGGGCACCCAGGAAGCGTTTGCGCGACGCGCCCACCAGCACCGGTATCCCGGTTTCGATCAGGCTGGGCAACGACTGCAGGAGCGCCCAATTGTGCTGCGCCGTCTTGGCGAACCCGAGTCCCGGGTCGATGATCAGGTTGCGCTCGTCGACTCCGGCGGCGACGGCGGCCTCCACACCGGCGAGCAACTCGTCACGCACCTGCGTGACGACATCGTCGTAATGGGGTGGGTCATGCGGTTGGTCGGCCTGCACCGAACGCCAGTGCATCAACACCCACGGAACGCCGGCCTCGGCGATCAACGGGGCCATCGCCGGGTCCGCCCGCCCACCGCTGACGTCGTTGACGATCCGGGCGCCGTTGTCCAGTGCCGCGTGGGCAACCGCTGCGTGCATGGTGTCGATACTGACCGTGAGTCCTTGTGCGGCAAGCTCTTTGACCACCGGAACGATTCGTGCGATCTCCGCATCGGTCTCGATCCGGACCGCGCCGGGACGGGTGGACTCACCGCCGACGTCGATGATCCCGGCGCCCTCGGCCGCCAGTGTCAAACCGTGCTGCACGGCGCGCGTCGGATCGAGATAGCGGCCCCCGTCGGAGAATGAGTCGTCGGTGACGTTGACGACCCCCATCACCAGCACGTCAGCACTCACTTACGCAGGATCAGATCCAGCGCCTCGGCTCGGGATGCGTCGTTGGTCTTGAACAATCCCCGCACCGCCGAGGTGGTGGTGATCGCGCCGGCCTTGCGCACCCCGCGCATCGCCATGCACAGGTGCTCGGCCTCGATCACCACGATGACGCCACGCGGCTTCAGTTTGCGCATCACCGCATCGGCGACCTGCGCGGTCAGCCGTTCCTGAACCTGCGGCCGTTTGGCGTACAGATCGACGACCCGGGCCAGTTTGGAAAGACCGGTCACCCGGCCGTCCGGACCGGGGATGTAGCCCACGTGCGCCATCCCGTGGAACGCCACCAGATGGTGCTCGCAGGTGGAGTACATCGGGATCTGCTTGACCAGAACGAGTTCCTCATGGCCCTCGTCAAAGGTCTTGTCCAGCACCGAATCCGGATCGGTGTACAGCCCGGCGAACATCTCCCGGAAGGCCCGGGCCACCCGCGCCGGGGTTTCCTTGAGCCCGTCGCGATCCGGGTTCTCACCCACGGCGAGCAGCAACTCTCGTACCGCCGCCTCAGCACGGGGCTGATCGAAGAAGGGGGTTTCGAGGATCACCGAGTCCCGATGCGGCATGCCGACTCCGTCCGTCAATCCGATGCGGACCGGTGCTTGGCCCGGCCTTCTTCATTGCCCGAATCATCCTGCTGCGCATCACCGGTCACGGGCTGACCGGGTGCAGGGTGCTGCTGATATTGCGGGTAGGGCTGCTGCTGCTGCCCGTATCCGGGCGGCGGCGGGTACCAGTAGCCCGGCTGCTGCTGATTGGGGTGCGGCGGCCAGCCCGGGGCACGCCAGCCGGCCGGTGCACCGTAATCGGGCTGACCGGAACCGGGTTGGGCCGGTCCCGGCTGCTGCGGATGCTGTCCGGGGTAGTGCACGCCGTTGCCGTTGGCGCCGTTGGGGCCCTGTTGGGCCTGATGGGCGGCGGAGGCGGCGGCGATGGCCTTCTTGAACTCCGGCTCGGGCATCGGCTTGGGCCACGGCTCGCCGCGTTCGATGGCCAGCTCACCCGGGGTCTTGATCGGCGGCTTGTCCGACGGGATCCGACCGCCGAAGTCGTCGAAATCGGTCAGCCGCGGCCGCTTCTGGACGTCGGCAAAGATCGCCTCCAATTCCTTGCGGTGCAGCGTCTCCTTCTCCAGAAGTTCGCCGGCCAGGATGTCGAGCACGTCGCGGTACTCGGTGAGGATCGCCCACGCCTCGGTGTGCGCGGTCTCGATGAGCTTGCGCACCTCGTCGTCGATGTCGCGGGCGACCTCGTGGCTGTAGTCGGCCTGGGTGCCCATCGTCCGGCCCAGGAACGGGTCGCCGTGCTCGGTGCCGTAGCGCACCGCGCCCAGCTTGGCGCTCATGCCGTACTCGGTGACCATCGCCCGGGCGATCTTGGTGGCCTGCTCGATGTCGGAGGACGCACCCGTGGTCGGCTCGCGGAACACCAGTTCCTCGGCGGCCCGCCCGCCCATGGCAAACACCAGTCGGGCGATCATCTCCGAGCGGGTCAGCAGACCCTTGTCGTCCTCGGGCACCGAGACGGCGTGGCCGCCGGTGCGGCCGCGAGCCAGGATGGTGACCTTGTAGATCGGCTCGATGTCGGGCATCGCCCAGGCCGCCAGGGTGTGACCACCCTCGTGGTAGGCGGTGATCTTCTTCTCCAGTTCGCTGATCACCTTGCCCTTGCGGCGCGGTCCGCCGATCACCCGGTCGACGGCCTCTTCCAGGGCGGCGGCGGTGATGATCGTGCCGTTCTCCCGGGCGGTCAACAGAGCAGCTTCGTTGATCACGTTGGCCAGGTCGGCGCCGGACATGCCGACCGTGCGCTTGGCCAGGCCGTCCAGGTCGGCGTCGGGGGCCAACGGCTTGCCCTGGGCGTGCACCCGCAGCACCGCCTTGCGGCCGGCCAGGTCGGGGCTGGTGACCGGGATCTGGCGGTCGAAGCGGCCGGGACGCAGCAGCGCCGGGTCCAGGATGTCGGGCCGGTTGGTGGCCGCGATCAGGATGACGCCCTGGCGCTCGCCGAAGCCGTCCATCTCGACGAGCAGCTGGTTGAGGGTCTGCTCGCGCTCGTCGTGACCGCCACCCAGGCCGGCGCCGCGCTGGCGTCCGACCGCGTCGATCTCGTCGACGAAGATGATGCACGGCGCCGCCTGCTTGGCCTGCTCGAACAGGTCACGCACCCGGGAGGCGCCGACGCCGACGAACATCTCGACGAAGTCCGAGCCGGAGATGGTGAAGAACGGCACCCCGGCCTCACCGGCGACCGCGCGGGCCAGCAGGGTCTTGCCGGTGCCGGGCGGACCGTAGAGCAGCACGCCCTTGGGGATCTTCGCGCCGAGCGCCTGGTAGCGGCTCGGGTTCTGCAGGAAGTCCTTGATCTCGTACAGCTCCTCGACCGCCTCGTCGGCGCCGGCGACGTCGGCGAAGGTGGTCTTGGGCATGTCCTTGCTCAACTGCTTGGCGCGGGACTTGCCGAAGCCGAAGCCCATCCGGCCGCCGGTCTGCATCCGGGAGAACAGCACGAACAGGCCGACCAGCACCAGCAGCGGCAGCATGTAGACCAGCAGCGAGCCGAGCACGCTGGGCTGGTTGACCGCCGTGTTGGTCTTGATGCCCTTGGCGGTCAGCGCGTCGAACAGCGGGACCGCGTACCCGGTCGGGTACTTGGCGATCACCTTGGTCGAGTTCGCGGCCTCCGGCTTGGCGGTCTTCAACTCAAGGCGAACCTGCTGCTCGCGATCGTCGATCTGCGCCATCTTGACGTTGTCGCCGTTGATCTGCGAGACCGCCACCGAGGTGTCGACCTGCTTGAAACCTCGGGTGTCGTCGTTGAGGTAGAAGAACACCCAGCCGAGCAGCAGTACCACCGCGATGACGGTGAGCGTGCGGAATACGTTTTTCCGATTCATCAACATCGGCCCGCAGCCGGGCCCCGTCCTTCCAAATCGCTGCCCTGGAAAGTGTCCAGGCTACCGCTACCCCCAACGTCCGAAGGTGCCCCGATGGTTTCCGTCAGCGATTGGTTCGTTTCGCCGTGTGCTTGAGTGAGGTGGTGCCCACCCCGATCGAGCGGTTCGCCGACGTCAACGGGGTCCGGCTGCGGGTGCTGGAGGCCGGTCCGCCGGACGGCCCGGTGGTGGTGCTGGCCCACGGATTCCCGGAACTGGCCTATTCCTGGCGGCGACAGATCCCGGCGCTGGCCGGCGCCGGGTACCACGTGCTGGCACCCGACCAGCGGGGCTACGGCGGATCGTCACGGCCCGAGGCGGTCGAGGCCTACGACATCACCGCGCTGACCGGGGACCTGGCCGGTCTCCTCGACGACGTGGGCGCGCGGCGGGCGGCGGTGATCGGGCATGACTTCGGCGCCGTGGTGGCGTGGAACATGGCGCTGCTGCACCCCGACCGGGTGGCGGCGGTCGCGGGCCTCGCCCATCCGCCGGTGCCACGACCGCTGACCCCGCCCACCGAGGCGTTCCGGCGGATCTTCGGCGACAACTTCTTCTACATCCTCTACTTCCAGGAGCCCGGCCCGGCCGACGCCGAACTCGACGCCGATCCCGAGCGCACCATGCGGCTGATGCTGGCCGGTATGCGTCCGCCCGCAGACGAGGCGGCCGCGATGCGGATGCTCGCCCCGACGATCGGTAACGGGAGTCCGGCCGGGTTCCTCGACCGGCTGACCGAGCCGGACGGGTTACCGGACTGGCTGCCGGCCGACGAACTCGCGCACTACGTCACCGAGTTCCGCCGGACCGGATTCACCGGCGCACTCAACTGGTACCGCTGCTTCGACCGCAACTGGAAGATCCTCGGCGACGCCGGCGTGGGGACCGGGGAACGCACCATCACGGCCCCGGCCCTGTTCATCGGCGGCACCGATGACCCCACGCTGAGCTTCACCCGCACCGACCGGGCCCGCGAGGTCGCCACGGGGTCCTACCGGCAGGTGCTGCTCGACGGCGCCGGACACTGGATCCAGCAGGAACGGCCCGACGAGATCAATGCCGAACTACTGAAGTTCCTATCCGAGGAGAGCTGGACATGACCGCCCCGAAACGAATCATCGCCTGTGCCGCAGCAGGATTGACTGCCGCGACGGTGCTCGCCGGATGCGACTCGGCCCCGCCGGTGCATGCCAACGCGCGCCAGGTGACGGTGGTGGGATCCGGTCAGGTTCAGGGCGTTCCGGACACCCTGACCGCCGACGTCGCGATCGAGGTGGTGGCGCCGGACGTCACCGCGGCGATGAATCAGGCAGGCGACCGCCAGCAGGCGGTGATCGGCGCGCTGACCTCCGGCGGTATCGACACCGCCGACATCAGCACCACCGGGGTGAGCCTGCAGCCGCAGTACGGCGACAACTCCCAGGTTCCCGGGATGGCGATCACCGGATACCGCGCGTCGAACTCGATCCGGGTCAGGATCCGCAAGCTCGACAGCGCCTCCGGCGCACTGACCGCGATCGTCAACGCGGGCGGCAACAACACCCGGATCAACTCGGTCAGCTATTCGATCGAGGACGACTCCAAACTCGTCGGCGATGCCCGGGCGCGGGCCTTCAACGATGCGCGCAACCGGGCCGAGCAGTACGCGCAGCTGTCCGGGCTGTCACTGGGCAAGGTCATCTCGATCTCGGAGAGCCCCGGCGGGGGGCCGACGCCGCCACCGCCGATGCCGGGGGCGATGGCCGCCGCGGTGCCGCTGCAGCCGGGCCAGCAGACGGTCAGCTTCGCGGTGACCGCGGTGTGGGAACTGACCTGACCACCGGGGACTCCCCCGGCCCCGCGAACGTCACGCCAGCGCACCGCCCGGCGT
>NZ_JAFMJZ010000007.1 GCF_017853185.1 Mycolicibacterium sp. | reverse complement strand
GACTTCGAGAAGACGGTCACCGAGAAGCCGATCGTGCTGGTCGATTTCTGGGCCACCTGGTGCGGTCCGTGCCGCGCCTTCGCGCCGGTGTTCGAGAAGTCCGCCACCGCCCACCCCGACATCGTGCACGCCAAGGTCAACACCGAGGTGGAGCAGGAACTCGCCGGGGCACTGCAGATCCGGTCCATCCCGACGATCATGGCGTTCCGCGACGGCATCCTGCTCTACTCCCAGCCGGGTGCGCTGCCGGCGCCGGCGCTGGAAGAGATCATCGGCAAGATCAAAGAACTCGACATGGACGAGGTCCGTGCGACGATTGCCGCCCAGACTGCAGATTCTCAGACCGCAGATTCCACCAACGTCTGACCGATCCGAAAGGACACCCACAATGTGCTACGCCGTCGAATGCCCCCGCTGCCACAAGACCACCTGGGCCGGTTGCGGTGAACACGTGGCCGACGTGATGCGCAACGTGCCCACCGCGCAGCAGTGCACCTGCAACGCGAACAAGTGAGCGTGCATCCGTTCCGGGCGGCCGTCGAGGCCCGTGATGCCGCGGCCATGGAGGCCCTGCTGGCCGATGACGTCGTGTTCACCAGCCCGGTGGCCTTCAAGCCGTATCCGGGTAAGCCGATCACCGCGGCGATCCTGCGCGGCGTGATGCGGGTGTTCGAGGACTTCCGCTACGTGCGCGAGATCGACGGCGGGCGCGACCACGCCCTGGTGTTCGAGGCGACGGTGGACGGCAAGGCGATCACCGGATGCGACTTCCTGCACACCAACGACGACGGTTTGATCGACGACTTCATGGTGATGGTGCGCCCGCTCTCGGCGGCCACCGCGCTGGCGGCGCGGATGGGCGAGCAGTTCGAGCAGATCGCCGCCGAAGCGGCCGCTGCCGGCTAAGCGCCCTCCCCGCGCGAGCAGACGCAAACTCGCACCCGAAAGCAGAAATTGGTGCGAGTTTGTGTCTGCTCGCGGGAGTCAGCTGAACGGGTTCTCCCCGGCCGCCACAGCCGTACCCATACCCATCAACATGACCGCGCTGGCGTGCAACCGCTCCCCCGCCTCCCGGGACGCCCGGCCGGCCAGATAGCGGGCCCAGGTGCCCTCGATGACGACGCCGAGTTTGAGGCAGGCCAGCGCCAGGTACCAGTCCAGGTGCTCGGTGCGCCGGCCGCCGGCGTCGAGGTAGGCCTCGAGAAGCTCTGTGCGCGTTGCCAATCCGCCGAGTTCGGCGAGATACCCGGCCGATCCCAGCGGATTGGGCTCCAGCGGCCAGCACACCAGCATCCAGCCCAGGTCGAGCAACGGGTCGCCGATGGTGCACATCTCCCAGTCGACGAAGGCCGCCACCTCCGGGACCTCCCGGCGCAGCATGGTGTTGTTGAGGTGGATGTCGCCGTGCACGATCCCGGGCACGTAGTCCTTCGGACGGTTGGCGTCCAGCCAGTCGCACAGGTCGTCGACACCCGGCAGTGAGTCGTGGTCGTAGCCGTCCTGGGAGCGGTAGGCCGCCACCGATGAACGCCATTGCGGCACTTGCCGTTCCAGGAAGGAGCCCGGCCGCATCCAGTCGGCCAGTTCGCTGCCCATCCAGTCGGCCTGGCCCAGTCGGGCGACGTCGGCGGCGTAGTTCAGCCCGACCTGATGACGCATCTGCGGGTCGTGGACATAGGCGGGCGCGATCTCGTTGCCCGGATTGAAGCCGTCGACCTCCTCCATCAGATAGAAGACGACGCCGAGCACGTCGAGGTCATCACAGGCCGCCACGATCCGCGGGTGCGGAACGTCGCTGCCGGCCAGGGTGTGCAGCACGGCGATCTCACGTTGCATGGTGCGGTCGCTGTTGGGCCGTGGGTGCGGCGGCGGGCGGCGCAGCACCAGGTGCCGACCGTCGATGCGCAGCCGGACGACGACGTTCTGCGATCCCCCGGCCAGTGGTTCGACGTCGGTGACGGTCTTGCCGAGACCTTGTGCGCGCACCCAACCGGCCAGAGCGGCCACGGCCGCTTCGTCGAGCGTCCCGGTGACGCCGGGGACCATGGGTTCGGCCATCAGCACTCAGCAGATTCGCGGAAGCTGTTCGCCCAGTTCGCGTTCCACCACCCGGGTGGTACCGAACGGCGTCTTGGCCACCACCATCCCTGGATGCTCCTCGACGACGCGTCCGATGATCGCCGCGTTCGCACCCTCAGGGCGGGCGCGCATGGCAGCCAGCACCGCCTCGCTGTGCACGGGATCGACGAAGGCCACCATCTTGCCCTCGTTGGCCACCTGAAGCGGGTCCAGGCCGAGGAATCCGCATGCCGAGGCGACGGTCTCCGGCACCGGGATGCGGGCCTCGTCGAGTTCGATCCCCACCTTCGAGGTGCGGGCGATCTCGACGGCGGAGGCGACCAGTCCGCCGCGGGTCGGATCACGCAGTACGTGAACGGCATTCGGCTCGTCGACCGCCGCCAGCATGGCGGCCACCAGCCGGTGCAGGGGCGCGCTGTCGGTGGTCACCGTGGTGCCGAAGTCGATGCCTTCGCGGACGCTCATGATGGCAACCCCGTGCTCGCCGAGGTTGCCCGAGACGATGATGTGATCACCCGGGCGGGCCCGCTCGGGTCCGATGTTCACCCCGTCCGGAATGATGCCGACGCCGGCGGTGTTGATGAAAAGCCCGTCCGCACTTCCCTTTCCGACGACTTTGGTGTCACCGGTGACGATGCCGACGCCCGCGTCGGCGGCGGCCTTGCCCATGGTCGTCACGATGGCGCCGAGCACGTCGAGTTCCAGGCCCTCTTCGAGGATGAAGCCCGCAGTGAGTCCGATCGGCTGGGCCCCGCTGCAGGCCAGATCGTTGATGGTGCCGTGAACGGCGAGGTCGCCGATGTTGCCGCCCGGGAAGAACAGCGGGTTGACGACGTAGGAGTCGGTGGTCAGCGCGATGCGGCCGGTGCCGACCTCGAGCACCGCCGAGTCGCGGGACGGCCCGCCGGATGAGCCGAACGCGCGCAGGAAAAGGTTCTCGATGAGTTCCTCGGACAGGATGCCGCCGCCGCCGTGGCCCATGACGATGCGCTTGGTTTCGCGCAGCGGCATCGGGCAGACCCAGTTCGACGGGTCCGGGAGATCAGACACTGGCCGAAGACTCCAGCCGACGGAACTGGTAGTAGGCCGCGCACGCTCCCTCGCTGGAGACCATGGTCGCGCCCAACGGGGTGCGCGGCGTGCAGGCCGTGCCGAACGCCGGGCACTGGTTGGGTTTGATCAGGCCCTGCAGCACCTCCCCGGCGTGGCACAGGTCGGACTCCTGCACCTGCAGATGCCCCACCCCGAACTTGAGTTCGGCGTCGAACTCGGCGTACTTGGGCGACAGCGTCCACCCCGACTTGGGGATCATCCCGATGCCGCGCCACTGCCGGTCGACGACGGTGAACACGTCGGCCAGCGCCTGCTGCGCGACGGTGTTGCCGGTCTCGGTGACAGCCCGCGGGTAGGCGTTGCGCAGTTCAGCCTTACCTTCTTCGAGCATCTCGACCACCTGGCGCACCCCCTCGAGGATGTCCAGCGGCTCGAACCCGGTGACCACGATCGGCACTCCGAACTGCTCGACCAGCGGCCCGTACTCGGCGGTGCCCATGACGGTGCAGACGTGGCCGGCGGCGAGGAACCCCTGCACCCGGTTGGTCGGCGAGGAGAGGATCGCGGTGATGGCCGGCGGCACCAGGACGTGGGAGACCAGCATGGAGAAGTTGGTCAGGCCGAGGCGCTGGGCGTGCAGCACCGACATGGCGTTGGCCGGGGCGGTGGTCTCGAACCCGACGCCGAAGAACACCACCTCCTTGTCGGGGTTCTCCGCGGCGATCCGGGTGGCGTCCAGCGGCGAGTAGACGATGCGGATGTCACCGCCGCGGGCCTTGACGGAGAACAGGTCCTGATGACTGCCGGGGACGCGGAGCATGTCGCCGAAGGAGCAGAAGATGACGTCCTCGCGTCCGGCGATCTCCAGGGCGCGGTCGATCATCTCCAGCGGGGTCACGCAGACCGGGCAGCCGGGGCCGTGGATGAACTCGACGGCGCCTTCGAGCAGCTGGTCGATTCCGTTGCGGATGATCGAATGCGTCTGTCCCCCACAGACTTCCATGATGGTCCAGGGACGCGTCGAGGTCCGGCGGATGTTGTCGACCAGCGCCTTGGCGGCGGCCGGGTCGCGGAACTCGTCGAGGTACTTCATGCGCCGAGCTCTTCCTCCAAGATGCCCAGATCGGCGAACATCTGCAGGGTCTCGTTGGCCGAGGCCTCATCGAGGCGGGTGATCGCGAACCCCGCGTGCACGATGGTGTATTCGCCGATCTCCATATCCGGCAGGTAGGCCAGGCACACGGTCTTGGTGGTACCGCCGAAGTCGACGGTCGACATCCGGGTGCCCGACTCCTCCCAGATGGCGATCACTTTGCCGGGGACTCCGAGGCACATGCGCCGGTCCTTTCCGATTCTCTGACGGCTGCGGCAATTGTGGCCTGGCCCAACGCCAAGCCTCCGTCGTCACAGGGAACGATACGGTGCGTGAGCACCTCGTGGCCACGGTTGGACAGGGTTTGCCGCAGACCCTGCAGCAGTATGCGATTGGCGAAGACCCCGCCGGTCAGGCCGATCACCGGGACGCCGGCGGCGCGGGCGCAGTCCAGGGCCGCCGCCGCGGTCGACCGCACCACCGCGTGGTGGAATCCTGCGGCCAGATCGGACCTGTCCGTCCCGGCCCGCAAGCCCGCGACGAGGCCGGCGATCACCGGGGCGGGATCCATCAGTCCGCCGTTGACGTCGAAGTCCAGCGCGACCGGGCTGCCCCTGGTCAAGCCTGAGCGGGCCAGGGCCTCGAGTTCGACGGCCGCCTGGCCCTCGTAGCTGACCGTCTGGCACAGCCCCAGCAGGCTGGCGACGGCGTCGAACAGCCTGCCCATGCTGGTGGTGGTCACGCAGCCCAGCCCGCGCGGAATCTGCTGGCCCAGGATGTGCAGGCCGTCGGCGCCCACCGCGGCCACCGGCGCCAGATCGTCGTCCCAGTCCACCCCGGCGCGGTGCAGCAGGTCCAGGGCGATCCGGGCGGGCTGGCGCACCGCACCCTCGCCGCCGGGCAGCGCGAACGGGGCAAGGTGCCCGACCCGGGTGAACTCCGACGGCTCGGTGACCAGCAGCAGCTCGCCGCCCCAGATGCTGCCGTCGGTGCCGTAGCCGGTGCCGTCGTAGGTGACGGCCAGCACCGGGGTGCCCAGCCTGCCCCGGTCGGCCAGCAGCGAGACGGCGTGGGCGTGGTGATGCTGGACCGGGACGACAGGCCGGCCCTGAGCGTGGCGGCGGGCCCAGGACGTGGTCGCGTAACCCGGGTGCATGTCGTGGGCGATCACCTCGGGCCGGCGATCGGTCATGAACGCCAGGTGCTCCAGGGTGCTCTCGAAGCAGACCTGGGTGCGCGGGTCGGCCATATCGCCGAGGTGGGATGACAGGTGCGCGCGGCCGTCGGCCCCCATCAGACAGAAGGTGGTCTTGAGGTCGCCCCCGGTCGCCAGGATCGTCTCCGCGCCGGACACCGGGACCGTCACCGGCAGCGGCGCGTACCCCCGCGACCGCCGCAACGGCAGTTCACCACCCTCGTCGTCGATGGCGACCACCGAGTCCTCGCACGGCACGCCGATCGGCCGGTCGTGAGTCAGCACGGCATCGGCCAGACCGTCGATCCAGCCGAGATCCTCATCGCGGAAGACGATCGGCGAGCCGCCTTGGTTGGCCGAGGTCATCACCAGCGGGATGGGCCCCAGGCGGTCGAAGAGCAGATGGTGGATCGGCGAGTAGGCCAGCATCACGCCCAGATCGGCCAGACCGGGTGCCACCGTGTCGGCGACCGCATCCGGCCTGCCGGGCACCAGGACGATCGGGGCGGCGGGTGAACTCAGCGCCGCCGCGGCGGCGTCGCCGATGTCGGCAATCTTCCGGGCGGCGGCCAGATCGGCGACCATGACCGCAAAAGGCTTGGCGGGCCGGTTCTTTCGGGTGCGGAGCCGGGTGACGACGGCGTCGTCGTCGGCCCGGCAGGCCAGGTGGAATCCGCCGATTCCCTTGACCGCGACCACCTGCCCGTCACGCAGTGCGTCGGCGGCCGCATCGAGAGATGACGACAGCGTGGGTCCGCATTCCGGGCAGGCGATGGTCTGCGCGTGATAGCGGCGATCTGCCGGATCGCGGTACTCCGCGGCGCACCGTTCGCACATCGGGAAACCGGCCATCGTGGTGGCCGGCCGGTCATACGGCAGGTCGGTGATGACGGTGTAGCGCGGACCGCAGTTGGTGCAGGTGATGAACGGGTGCCCGAAGCGTCGGTCGGCCGGGTCGCGCATCTCGCGCAGGCAGTCCGCACACATCGCGATATCCGGCGGCACCAGAGTCCGGCCGTCATCCCCGGTCCGGCTCGCGACGATCTCGAAACCGGTCTGCCCGGCCGGCGTCACATCGGTGCGCACCACGGTGTCGATGCGGGCCATCGGCGGCGGACCGCCACGCAGTGCCGCGATCGCCGACTCGACGTCGGCCGCCGGGCCCTCGAATTCGCAGTGCACCGACCCGGCGTCGTTGTAGACCCACCCGCTGAGCCCATGCCGGGCGGCGATGCGTGCGACAGCCGGGCGGAATCCCACCCCCTGGACCACGCCGGTGATGTCGAGCCGAACCCGAACGACCACGGCGATTACGTTAACGGAACCGAACGACGAGCACGCAGACGTCGTCCGACCGCGGCGCCGGGGCAAGGTGATCGGCCAGCGCTGTGCAATCGAACAGTTTCACCGCAGGCCAGGCGGCGACCGTGTGCGCGGCCCGCGAGATCCCGTCCGAGACCACCTGCCCGGGACCCTCCACCAGGCCGTCGGTGTACATGACGAGGATGTCCCCGGGACCGACCGCGATGCTGCCGTCGGAGTAGTGCGCGCTCTTCACCGGTCCCAGGACGGGTCCGTTGGCGTCGACGAGCTGGATCACCTCGCCGGTCTCAGCCTTGCGCAGGAACGCCGGCGGATGACCTGCGGAACTGTAGGACAGCACACCGGATGTGTGGTCGAAGACCGCCGACACCATGGTGACGAACTCGCTGCGGATGACGTTCTCGGTGAAGCTGTTGAGGTCGACCAGCATCTGGGCCGGAGACTGTCCCCGATGGGCCAGGGCGCGCCCGGCGCTACGCATCGCGGCCATGTCCTCGACCGCCTGCAGACCGTGCCCGACGATGTCGCCGACGGCGAGGTAGGTCCGGTTGTCCGGCAACGACAGCACGTCGTACCAGTCGCCGCCCAGACCGTGCACGGTGT
Organism: Mycolicibacterium sp.; assembly: GCF_017853185.1. GTDB lineage: Bacteria > Actinomycetota > Actinomycetes > Mycobacteriales > Mycobacteriaceae > Mycobacterium. The sequence goes on along the minus strand of NZ_JAFMJZ010000007.1, from coordinate 41,046 downwards.
CGGCGGGTTCGTAACACACGCAGTACTCGATCCCCACGATCGCCGGCGGGCTGGCCGGATGCAGCGCGGAGTGCAGCACCGCCGCCCGGGCATGCTCGTCGGCGTAGGACTGCGCGCGGGCCAGTGCCTCACCCACCATCGCGGCCACGGCGGAGATGTAGGTCAGCTGCTCGGCATCGAACTGGTGCGACGGGCCGAATCCCAGCTGGAGGACACCGGTGACGCGCTCACCGGAGAACAGCGGCCAGGCGGCCAGCGATCCGGAATCCTGGTCGACGACCACCGGGACGGCGGACCGCACCACATCGTCGGCGATGGCCGGTTCGTGGCGGCCACCCTCCTCTGCCACCCACTCCAGCCGGCCGCGGTCATGATCGAGCAGCCCCAGATTGAACGCCGTCGCACCGAGATCGCCGGGTAGCCGGCGCCCGATCACCTTGCCGACATCGAGCGGGGTGAGCGCGGCCGACAGTTCCTGCGCCAACCCGGACAGCGACTCCAGCCGCAGCCGCTCGCCACGCTCCACGTCCCGCTCCCGGACGGCACTGGTCCGCGTGGCCACCTCCTGGGCGATGACCATGGCGGTCAGCACCAGAACCGCGACGAAGACCTGGGCCAGTGCGACTTTCAGCGGGTCAGCGGTATCGGCGTGACCGAGGAGCCCGTGCTGCGATCCGGTGAGGTAGTTGCCGATCGCGGCCACGATCACTCCGGTCAGCGCGGTGCCCAGAACCCCGAGGCGCACCGCCGCGACGGCCAGCACCGGCAGCGTGGTGGTGGCCGGGAGGATCTCCGTGCTGAACGCGATGACCGACCCCACCGCCGCGGCGGCGAGAATGGCGGCCGTTTCCAGCGGACGTGACCGCAGGATGTGGGATTGCCTGCTCCACAACAGAATCGAGGCGCCGATGGTCAGAACGCTGATCGCATCGCCGGCGAACCACTGCGACATCCCCTGGAACAGCGGCACCCCGAACGCCCAGAGCTTGGTGAGGCCTCCGATCAGGGCGCCACACAGCGCGCCGACACCGGCAGCACCGAGGACGTACACGGTCAGATCTCTTGTCCTGCGCAGGTCGGGGGTCCCGCCGCACCAGGCCCGGACCACCGCCGCACCGACCAGGGCCTCTGCGGTGTTGCCCACGGCGAAGCCGGCCGAGATCGCCCAGTTCAATCCGCTGACCCGATCGACGATGAGTTCAGCGATCACCAGTGCCGCGATGATCACCGGCCACCGGGAGCGATGCGTCAGCAACAGTGCCGCGACGGTCATCCCGCCCGGTACGAAAAACGCTGAGGCCGTCGTGGAACCGAACGCCCACGCCGAAGCGACCGCGCCGGCAAGGTAGGCCACGAACACGATGACGAACACCCGGATCGGGGCGGACGGTGCGGACACCCCCTCATGACGCCCCACGGCGGGATCTTAACGCCGACGACACGTCTATTTCGCCCTTTGGGTAGCGTTCTGCCGGTGCACGAACTGTCGCTGTGCCAGGCGATTGCCGGCGTCGTCAAACCGCACGCCGCCGGGCGCCGGGTCGACGTGGTGCGTCTGCAGGTCGGCGCGCTGCGTCAGGTCGTACCCGACACCCTGCTGTTCTGCTGGACCATCGTCCGCGACCACGAGGACATGGCCGAGGCCGAACTGGAACTGGAGCTGGTGCCGGCCGAGGTGAAGTGCCGCGCCTGCGGCGCGCAGTCCGAGATCGCCTCCCGGTGGTCGGTGATGTGCCCGCAGTGCGACAGCGGCGATGTGGAAGTGGTCCGGGGCGAGGAGTTCCTGGTGACCTCGTTGGAAGTCTCCGAGAGGGTCTGAAAAGAAATGGGTCGTTTTCACCGTCACGACGACGGCACCGAGCACAGCCACGATCACGATCATGGGGATCACCACCACGATCACCTCGGCGACCACAGCGGCTATGCGACCGGCACCGAGCGTATCGAGGTGCTGGAGTCGATCTTCGCCGAGAACGACAACCGCGCCGCGATCAACCGGGAAGCCTTCGAGGCCAACGGGATTCGAGCGCTGAACCTGATGAGCTCGCCCGGATCGGGCAAGACCACCGTGCTGGCGGCCACCCTCGACGAACTGGCCGGCGAGGTCGCCGTCGGCATCGTCGAGGGCGATATCGCCACCGACCTCGACGCCGCCAAACTCGGCGGCCGCGGTGCGCAGATCTCGCTGCTGAACACCAACAACGGCTTCGGCGGCGAATGCCATCTCGACGCCCCGATGGTCAACCGGGCACTGCAGGGCCTGGACCTGGGCGCACTGGACCTGGTGGTGATCGAGAACGTCGGAAACCTGGTGTGCCCGGCCGAGTTCGACGTCGGTGAGCACGCCAAGGCGATGGTGTACTCGGTCACCGAAGGTGAGGACAAGCCGCTGAAGTATCCGGTGATGTTCCGTTCGGTGGATGTGGTGCTGCTCAACAAGATCGACCTGGTGCCGCACCTGGACGCCGACGTCGACATCTACGTCGCCCGCGTCCGCGAGGTGAACCCGACGGCCACCATCCTGCCGGTCAGCGCCCGCACCGGCGAGGGCATGAGCGCCTGGTTCGACTGGCTGCGCGACTTCGCGCGGGCAGGTGCTAAGAAGTGAGCGTGACCGATACCCAGTACGTCGTCGTCGAATTCGAGGAGTCCGCGCCGGTGCGCGCCGGCTTCGACCGGCTGCACACCCTCGCCGAATCCGGCTCGGTCACGGTGCTCGACGCCGAGTTCATCCGCTCGATCCAGGGCATCGCCAGCACGGTGCCGGCCAGCCGGGTCGATGCCGGCCTCGCCGAATTCGACGCCCTGGACACCCGACTGCTGAGCCAGTCCGACCTCGACATCGTGGTCGACACCATCACCGGCCGCCACATGGTGGCCGCGGTCCTGGTGTTCTCCGGGCCGATCGACGAGGCGCTCGCCGACTGGGCCTCAGCGGGCGCGGTGGTGGTTCGCCACGGTGCGGTCGCCCCTGCCGACCTGGCCGCCGCACAGGCCGGCGAGTCCGGGGTCAGCCTGCTCGGGGTCTAGTCGCCGAACCGCACGGCGATGATGCAGATGTCGTCGCTGCGCGGCCGGGGGGCAAGCACTTCCTGCAACGACGCGCATCCGTCGGGCAGCACGGCGTCCGGACCCCACCCGGCGATGATCTGCTCGAGTCGCGCGATGCCGACTTCGATGTCCGAACCGCGGGATTCGACCAGACCGTCGGTGTACATCACCAGGACGTCTCCGGGTGCGACGGGCACCGTCATCTCCGGATAGTCGATGTCCTCCAGCGGACCGAGGACCGGACCCTGGGCGTCGAAGAGTCGGATCACCGCACCGGTCGCGGCCCGCCGCAGCAGGCAGGGCGGGTGCCCGGCCGAACCGTAGGTCAGCGTGCCGGCTGCGGAATCCAGAATGACGACCGCCATGGTGGCGAACTTGCCCCGGCTGGCGTCCCTGGTGAAACCGTTGAGTTCGGCGAGCAACCGCGACGGGGAAAGCCCCTGGTGGGCCATCGCCCGGCCGGCGCTGCGCAACTGGGCCATGTCCTCCACCGCCGGCAAGCCGTGTCCCACCACATCGCCCACGGCGAGGTACCGGCGATCGCCCGGAATCCGCATCAGGTCGTACCAGTCGCCGCCCAGCCCCTGGGCGACGTCGGCCGGTTCGTAGACGACGCACAGGTCCAGTCCGAGGGTGCCGGTCGGCGTGGTCGGCAGCACCGCCGATTGCAGCACGGCAGCCCGGGCGTGTTCGTCGGCGTAGATCCGGGCACGCACGAGGGCCTGACTCACCAGGGTGGCCACCGCCGAGACGTAGGCGAGCTGGGCGGCATTGAGTGGCTGGCGCTCCGACCACACCAGCAGCAGCGCCCCGATCGGAGAGCCACCGGATGACAGCGGCCAGCCCACCACGCTCTCGGTGCCGCTCATCTGTTGCCAGTACACCTTGGCGGGATAACGCCGCGCGTATTCCGCCGATGTCCGCACCAGCACCGGCTGACCGGATCGCACCACGTCGGTGGCCACGGTCCGCTCACTGATCGCCACACCGCCGCCGAACTCGTCAAGCACGGCCTGCGGGTAGCCGGCCATGGTGATCCATTCCAGCGTCTGTCGATCGGGACCGACCAGGCCCAGGTTCACCGCCTTGGCACCGGCCTCGTTGAGGACCTGGCCCTCCAGCGCATCACCGATGTCCTTAGGGGTCAGTGCCGCCGCCAATTGCTGCCCCAGCCGCGCCAGCGTTTCCAGACGCAACCGTTCGCGTCGCTCCACCTCGCGTTCGCGGACGGCTCGCATCCGCGCGGCGGCCTCCTGCGCGATCAGCATGGCGACGAGCACATTGACGGCGATGAAAACCTGCGCGAGCGCCAGCTTGCTGGCTTCCGGCATGTCCATCTTGATGAACAGTCCACGGCCGGAGACGGTCATGATGTTGGCCACGAAGGCCACCACGATTCCGGCCGTCGCGGCGCCGATCATGTCGAGCCGCAATGCGGCCCAGGCCAGAATGGGCAGCACCAGCATCGACGGCGGGATCTGGCTCCAGAACGCCCCGACCGAGACCAGGGCGGACGCGGCGAGAACGCAGGCGGTCTCCCAGGGCCGATCCCGGATGACGTAGGACTGCTTGCGCCACAACAGGATCGGCGCGGCCACCACCAGGACACCGATCGCGTCACCGGCGAACCAGTGCACGACCGCGGCGGGGAACCAGACGTGATGCAGCACCGAGATGTTCCAGCCGCCGATCAGCGCCCCCACCAACGGCCCCACGATGCAGGCGCCGGCGATGAACAGCAGGAGGTCCTTGCGGTGGCGCAGATCGGGTGTGCCGCCGCACCAGGCGCGCACCAGGGCGGCGCCCACCACCGGTTCGACCGCATTCGCGATCGCATAGCCGATCACCTCGGTGGGAAGCTCGCCGTAGACGACGTCGACCAGGAACTCCGCGAGCAGCACCGCCACGACGATCACCGGCCACAGCGAACGCCGGCTGAGCAGCATCGCGGCCACCGTGACACCGGCTGAGGGGAAGAAGGCCGGACCCACCGTGGCCCCGAAGGCCTCCCACGACAGCACTGAACCGGCGGCATAGGCCACGAACACCGCAGTGAACAAGCCGGTGGCGGTACGCCGGACATCAGCGTCCCGGTCTCCCCCGCTCGGGCTCATGTCAGCAGACTATCGACCACCTTGGAGCCCTGGGGGTGTCAGCCGGGACCGAAGCGCACCATCAGCAGGCAGAGGTCGTCGTCGTGCGGGGCCGGGGCCACGTCCTGCGCCAGGGCCTCGCAGTCCAGCAGGGCGGCCGGCGGCCAGGCCTCCAGCACGTGCTCGAGGTGGGAGATCCCGGCCCGGAGATCCTCGTCGTGGTGCTCGACGAGTCCGTCGGTGTACATCACCAGCACATCACCGGGACGCACCGAAACACTGCACTGGACGTAGACGGCGTCGTCGAACGGTCCGAGCAACGGCCCCTGCGAATGAGCGAGCCGGATCACCTCGCCGGTCTGGTCTCGGCGCAGCAGGGCCGGCAGGTGACCGGCCGAACTGTAGGTCAACGAGTTGGTCAGCGGATCGAAGATCGCCACCAGGGTGCTGGCGAACTCACCGCGAATCTGATGGGTGGCGAAGCGATTCAGCTCGGTGAGGATCTGCGCCGGCGCCAGGCCCTGATGGGCATAGGCGTTCCCGGTGCTGCGCAGCCGCGCCATGTCCTCGACGGAGAGCAGTCCGTGACCGATGACGTCTCCGACGGACAGATAGGTCCGGTGGTCCGGGAGTGCCAGCACGCTGTACCAGTCACCGCCCAATCCGCGCGCGGCATCGGCGGGTTGGTACAGCGCGCGGTACTCGAGTCCGATCGCGTCGACCTGGGCCACCGGTTGGGCCACCGAATGCAGCACCGCCGCGCGGGCATGCTCGTCGGCGTAGAGGCGCGCCCGTACCAATGCCTGGCTCACCATGGTGGCCACCGCCGAGATGTAGGCGCGTTGCGAGATGTCCATCGGCTGCGATTCGGACCACGTCAGGACCAGTGCTCCGAACGGCGCCCCGCCGGAATCCAGCGGCCAGCTCATTACCGCCTCAACCCCGCCGCCCAGCACCCACTGCGCGGCTTCGGGATACACCGCGGCGTACTCGGCGGCCGTCTGGATCTCGATCTGCTTGCCCGATCGGACCGAATCGGTGGCCGCCGTCCGCACGTCCAGGCTGACACCGTTTCCGAACGCCTGGGTCATCGCGGCGGGGTAGCCGGACATGGTGATCCATTCCAGCCTGCTGCCGTCGGCGCTGACCAGTCCGAGACTGAGGCCCTGGGCGTCGGCCTCGTTGAGCACCTCGCTCTGCAGCGCCTGACCGATGTCCTGCGGCGTGAGGGCGGCGGACAGCTGGCGGGCCAGCCGTGCGAGGGTCTCCAGGCGCATCCGTTCCCGGCGCTCGGTCTCCCGTTCCCGCACCGCGTTCAGCCGCGCCGCGGCCTCCTGCCCGATCAGCATGGCGACCACCAGGATGGTCGCGACGAAGGCCTGGGTGAGGACGACCCGGGCCTCCTGTGAGACGTTCGCGCTGCGGAACAGTCCCCGTCCGTGCATCGTCATCGTGTTGGCCAGGAACGCGGCCAGGGCGCCGGCTATCGCGGCGCCGAGCATGTCGAGCCGGAAGGCCGCCCAGGCCAGGACCGGAAGGATCAGCATCGACGGCGGGGCCTCGGTCCAGAAGGACGCGATCGACAGCGCCGCGGTCACTGTCAACACCCCGGCCGTCTCCCACGGGCGGCGCCGCAGGACGTCGGACTGGTAGGTCCACAACAGGATCGGCGAGGCCATCACCAGCACGCCGAGCGCATCACCGGACCACCAGGTGACCGCCGTGCTGAGCCACGGGGCGCCACTGTTCATCGCGCTGGCGGTGCCGCCGATGAGTCCACCCACGAACGGCCCGGCCAGGCAGGCACCGAGGAGGAACAGCACGAAATCCTTGCGCCTGCGCAGATCCGGCCGGCCACCGCACCAGGCCAGCACCAGCGACGCCCCGATCAACGGTTCCACCACATTGGACGCGGCGAAGGCCAGCGACAGCGGCAGCGGGCTCCCGTAGAAGGTGTCGACCAGGATCTCGGCGGGGACGACGGCGGCGGCGACCGCGGGCCACAGCGCACGCCGGCTGAGCATCATGGCGGCGGCGGTGACACCGGCCGACGGGTAGAAGAACGAGGGACCGATATCCGAGCCGAAGGACTCCCAGGACAACACCGCACCGGTGGTGAACGCCAGGAACACCATGGTGAACAGGCGAACGAATTCAGCTCCGTACGCCCGGTTCATGAAAACCACCCTATGGCACCGGCGTCAGATGCCCATTTTTCCGTCGAGTGAGGAGCCTTGCAGAGACGCACTCGCACTTTGTCTGCAAGGTTCCTCACTCAACGAGGAGGCGGGCTACTTGATCAGCGGATCGCGAGGCATGCCGAGGATGCGTTCGGCGATCTGATTGCGGGTCACCTCGGAGGTGCCGCCGGCGATCGCCATGCCGCGGGCGCCCATCGCCGCCCGCGCGGCCAGCGCCCCCTCACCGCTGTCGAGGACCATCTCCGGACCGAGCAGGCTCGCCGCGATCACGCCCTGCTCCTGAAAGTGTTCGGCCAGTTTGAGTTTGGTGATGTTGCCCTCCGGCCCCGGACCGGCGCCCTCGATGCTGCGGACGGCACGGCGCAGGTTGAGCAACCGCAGTGCCTCGTCCTCGGCGAGGAACCGGCCGACCCGCTGGACCGCACCCACCATGCGGTCGCCGTGCGTCTGGGCCAGGTGGACCAGCCAGGCTGACGCCGGGGCGATACCGCCGGCGCCGCCGCCGATGCTCACCCGCTCGTTGCCAAGGGTGGCCCGCGCGACGGCCCAGCCGGCGTTGGGTTCGCCGACGACGTCCTCGTCCGGCACGAAGACGTCGTTGAAGAAGACCTCGTTGAACTCCGAACCGCCGGTGATCTGGCGCAGCGGCCGCACCTCCACGCCCGGCGCCTTCATGTCGAGGATGACCATGGTGATCCCGGCGTGCTTCGGTCCGTCGAAATCGGTACGCACGGTTGCCAATCCGCGCCGGCAGTAGTGCGCGCCACTGGTCCAGACCTTCTGCCCGTTGATCTTCCAGCCGCCCTCGACCCGGGTGGCGCGGGTCTTGACCGCGGCGGCGTCCGAGCCGGCCGACGGCTCGGAGAACAGCTGGCACCAGATCTCGTCCTTGCGCAGTGCCTTCTCCACGAATCGTTCGATCTGCGAAGGCGTTCCGTGCTGGATCAGGGTGAGGATCACCCAGCCGGTGATCCCGTAGTCCGGCTTCTTCACCCCGGCCGCGGCGAACTCCTCCTCGACCAGGAGTTGCTCCACCGCCCCGGCGGCGCGGCCCCACGGCTTCGGCCAGTGCGGCATGAGGTAGCCCGTCGCGATGAGTTCGTCGAGTTGGGCCTTCTCGTCCAGCGCTGCGATGCGCTGCGCCTCGGCGCGGATCTCGGTGCGCATCGCATCGGCCTCGGCCGGCAGGTCCAGGCTGTTGGCTCGGCTGGTCCCGGCCACGGTCAGGGTGAACACGTCGGTGGCCGGGCCGTCCCCGCCGAGCAGTGCCTGCAACGTCATCGCGCGGCGCAGGTGCAGGTGGGCGTCGTGCTCCCAGGTGAACCCGATCCCGCCGTGCACCTGGATGTTGAGTTCGGCGTTGCGGACATAGCCGCTGAAGGCCAGCGTCGCGGCGGCCGCGGCGATCAGCTGGAACTGTTGCTCGTCGTCGGCGGCAGCGCGGGCGGCGTCCCACACGCACGCCACCGCCGACTCCGACCCGACCAGCATGTTGGCGCAATGGTGCTTGACCGCCTGGAACGTGGCGATGGTGCGGCCGAACTGCTCGCGCACCTTGGCGTACTCGACGGCGGCGTCCACGCAGTCCGACGCACCGCCGACGGCCTCGGCCGCGAACAGGGTGCGGGCCCGGGCCAGTGCGGCGGCGTGCGCGCCGGGCAGCACGTCGTCGCGCACGGCGGCGTCGGCCAGAACCACGTGGCCACAGCGCCGGGTCCGGTCCAGACTGCCCGGCAGTTGCACGGTCACCCCGGCGGCCGCCCGGTCCACCACGATCATGTCGTCGCCGGCGGCGAGCAGGAGAACGTCGGCCAGGCCCGCGCCGATCACCACTCCGGCATCCCCGGAGGCGTGACCGTCCGACACCGTCACCGCACCGCCGAAACCGACTGCCGCCGTGCGGGATCCGTCGACGAGACCGGGCAGCAGCCGGGCCTTCTGCTCCTCGCTGCCGACGGCGGCGATCACCGCGGAGACCACCGCGGTCGGGACGAAGGGCCCCGGCGCCACCGCCCGGCCGAGTTCGTCGATGACCACGACCAGTTCCGGCAGGCCGAAACCGGAGCCCCCGTACTGCTCGTCGATGTGCAGACCGAGCCAGCCGAGTCCGGCCAGTTCCCGCCAGAAGGCCGGCTTGGTCTCGGCGTCGGCGTCGAGCAGTTCGCGGGCCGCCCAACGCGCCTTCTGTGCGGTCAGGAACGAACGGGCGACCTCGCCCAGTTCACGGTGGTCATCGGTCAGTGCGATGGACATCGCGTCGCCTCCTGTAGTCATCGGCCCCGCTTCGGACGTTACCGCGCGGCGGGACGGGTGGCAGCAGGCGGCCCACCCGGCCTCATCTGGGCTATTTTGGGAATATGGCCGATTTTAAGAGCGGGCGGATGGCGGCAGGACTGGCGGCCGCGGCCGTCGGTGTCGGGGTGGCTCAGCTGCTGGCGACGTTCTTCTCCCCCGCCGCCGACGTCCGGACCTCGGTGGGCAGCGCGGTGATCAACCTGACCCCCGGCCCGGTCAAGGAATGGGCGATCCAGACCTTCGGCACCTCCGACAAGCTGTTCCTGACGGTGATGGTGCTGGTCGTCATCGCTGCGGTGGCCGCGGTCTCCGCACTGTGGGAGCGCTCCCGCATCCCGGTCGGCAGCCTGGCGATGATCGCCGCCGGGGTGGCCGGCTGCGCGGCGGTGCTCACCCGTCCCGGCGCCGGAATCCTCGACATCGTGCCGACGGTGGTCGGCGTCGCCTGCGCCGTCGGGGTGCTGCGCCTGTTGACTTCTCCAGCCGCGGATACCGGAACCGCGGCGTCCGTCGACGTCGATCCCGGCCGACGGCGATCCCTGATGACCCTCGGCTTCGGCGCGGCCGGTGTGGTGGCCGGTGTCACCGGCATACTGCTCACCCGCAAGTTGCGCTCGATCGATGCCGAGCGCGTCGAGCTGATCTTGCCCGAACCGGCCTCCCCGCCCGCCCCGCCGCCGGCCGATGTGGCTCCGAAAGGCGTTGGGCTGCCGAGTTTCATCACCCCGAACGACAAGTTCTACCGGATCGACACCGCGCTGAGCGTGCCGCAGGTGTCACGCGCGGACTGGAAGCTGCGCATCCACGGCATGGTCGACCGCGAGGTGACCTACAGCTTCGACGACCTGCGCCGGTTCGAGGCGATTGAGAAGACGGTGACGCTGACCTGTGTCTCCAATCCGGTGGGCGGCGATCTGATCTCGAACGCCACCTGGACCGGGTACCGGGTGGCAGACCTGTTGGCAGCTGCCGGTGTGCGCCCCGACGCCGACATGGTGCTGTCCACCTCGGTGGACGGCTGGACCGCCGGGACGCCGGTCGAGGCCCTCACCGACGGCCGCGATGCGCTGCTGGCGATCGGGATGAACGGTGTGCCGCTTCCGGTCGAACACGGCTACCCGGCCCGGCTGGTGGTGCCCGGCCTGTACGGATACGTCTCTGCCACGAAGTGGCTGACCGATCTGGAGCTGACCCGGTTCGATCACGCCGAGGCGTACTGGACCAAGCTGGGCTGGTCGGCCAAGGGGCCGATCAAGACCGAGTCGCGGATCGACGTGCCGAGAATCGGACAACGCGTCGCGGCCGGACCCACCACCTTCGGCGGGGTGGCCTGGGCACAGCATCGCGGCATCAAGACCGTCGAGGTCCGCATCGACGACGGGTCGTGGCAGCCCGCGCAACTGGGCGCCGCCTATTCCAACGACACCTGGCGGCTGTGGTCCTTCCCCTGGAACGCCACCCCGGGACCGCACACCATCACGGTGCGCGCCACCGACAACACCGGAGCGGTGCAGACCGAGGAGCGGATGGGCGTGATCCCCGACGGCGCCACCGGGTGGCACACGGTCTCGTTCGACGTCCGCTGAGCCAAGCGGCTAATTCATCGAGTCGATCAGGTCGCCGACCGTGCGGTGCGACTCCAGCGGATGACGGAGCCGCCCGCTGCGATCGACGGTGTAGGTGTTTCGCCGGCCCTGCTTCGTCTTGATCAGGTAGCCCTCGGCGGTGAGGTCGGCCAGGATCGCCTGGACCGCGCGTTCGGTGATCCCGATCTTCAACCCGAGTTCACGTGCGGTCAGCACCTCACCCCCGGCCAGGATGAGGAGCACATGGCCGTGATTGGTCAGGAATGTCCAGCCGCGGACTGGGGCGTCAACCATGGTGACCGGCTACCCGCCTTTCTCATTCGCGAAACCCGCTTCGTCGTCCTCGGCGTTCCTGGTCGCCCGAAGACTCCACACGATCGAGGCGGCCAGGGTGACGACGATGACGCCGAGGGTCAACGGGATCGGCAGTTTGCCCACCGGGGTCTCCGACAGGATCAGCTTGACCCCGGCGAACGCGAGCAGCACGGCGAGTCCGTAATGCAGATGCACGAACCGGCGCATGAGTCCGGCCAGGCAGAAGTACAGGCTGCGCAGGCCGAGCACGGCGAACGCGTTGGCAGTCCACACGATGAAGGTGCTCGTCGTGATCGCCAGCACGGCGGCCACCGAGTCGATCGCGAAGATCAGGTCGGTGGCCTCCACCGCGATCAGCACGACGAACAGCAGGGTGGCGACGCGACGGCCCGATCTCCGGGTGAAGAACTTCCCGCCGTCGTAGACCGGGTCGACCGGGATCACCCGACGGACCGCCCGCACCAGCAGATTGCGTTCCGGCTGTAGGTCCTCGTCGTGCTGGAAGGCCATCTTGTAGGCCGTGTAGATCAGGAACGCGCCGAACAGGTAGGCCGTCCAGAAGAAGGTCTTGAGCAGTTCGGCGCCGACGAAGATGAAGACCAGCCGGAACAGAAGGGCGCCGATCACACCCCAGAACAGCACCTTGTGCTGGTAGCGGTCCGGCACCGCGAAGTAGGTGAAAACCATCGCGAAGATGAAGACGTTGTCCACCGACAACGCCTTCTCGATCAGGTAGCCGGCGAAATAGGTGCCGGCGACGTCACCGCCGTAGATCCACCACAGGACCGCGCCGAAGCCGAGTCCGGCGGCGATCCACACGCACGACCAGACGGCGGCCTCCCGGAAGCCCACCACGTGGTCGTCGCGGTGCAGGAACAGATCGACGGCGAGCATGGCCGCGATCACCACGGTCAGGGCGACCCACGCCCACGGCGGAACCACCAGCTGCACATCGCCCATAACCCGAACACTAACTACGGAAGTTTGTTTCGTCAATTGCGAGTCGGCGAGTCGGTTTCACAGCCGGGCGAAGTCCTCCTTGCCGCGCTCGAACTCGGCCAGCATCTCCGAGGTCAGCGTGGGCCTGATCGCACTGATCGCCTGCAGGTAGTCCTCGGTGCTGGCCGGCTGGCCGGCGCGAGAACGCATCTCCCGCTCGAACGCGGCCTGCGCCCCCTTGCGCGCTGCGAACTCGATGTCGGCAGGGGTGAACAACTCCGAGGCCGTCACCAGCCGGTCGACGTCGATGTGGGCGTTGGCATGAACACTGGCCGCACCGAGATAGCGCTGCCACACCGCCCGGCGGGCCGGCTGATCGGGCGGCCCGACCGGAATCACGTAGTCGAAGCGTCCCGGGCGCAGGAAGGCCGAGTCCAGCGAGTGCACGACGTTGGTGGCGCACACCAGCAGCCGGCTGTCGTGCTGGCGGAACGCCGGGATCAGCTTGAGCAGTTCGTTGGTGACGCCCAGTTCGGTGGTCGACGCCCCGGAGCGGGCGGTGGCGATCTCCTCCACCTCGTCGATGAACAGCACCAGTTCGTCGAGTTCGGCCAGTTCGGCGAACGCCTCCCGCAGCGAGGCCGCCAGTCCGCCGCTGCCGGTGGCCGCCAGCCGGGACGGGAACAGCTCGACGAACGGCCAGCCGAGTCGTGACGAGATGGCCTTGGCGAAACTGGTCTTGCCGGTACCGGGCGGGCCGAACAGGATGACCGCCTTGGGCGGCTGCACCCCGTAGCGGTCGGCGATGTCCGGATGGGCCAGCGGGTCGACGATGCGTCGCTCGATGATCGACTTCTCGGTTTCCATGCCGGCCATATCGCCCCACAACCCGGGCGGCAACATCTGGCCGCCGAGTTCGTCGAGCAGATTGACCTGATCGGGGCCGAGGTGTTCGAGCAACTCGTAATACACCAGGCCGTCCCGACGCGCGTACCCCGAATTCTCCAGCGCCACAGAGCCGGTGGCGCCCTCGGGCATGACCGCACAGATCCGCCGCACCCCCTGCGAGCGCAGTCTGCGCTCCAGATCCGACAGCAGGGCGCTGCCGATCCCCCGGTGCCGCCATCGGGCACTCAACGCCACCAACAGGATCCAGGCCCGTTCCCCCTGGGTCTGGGCCACCGCCATGCCGACCACCTCGTCGCCCACTTCGGCGACCACTGCGGGCTGGCCGGTGCGGGCGGCCGCCATCACCTCGGCGACGCTGAACACCGGTTCGGCCGAACCGGGACCGCGGCTCTGGTCCCACACCTGGATCGCCTGGTCCAGGTCCTCGTCGTGATAGTCGCGCAGGCGCCACGCCGGCATCGCACACCTCCTGTCACTGCTGTCCGGTAGAGCCTGCCGGGCACGGCGCGCAGCGCATCCCCCATCCCGGGGACTTCGGTTGCCAGTTTGCGAACGAGAGGCCCGGGCCCTTGTGCAGGGACCGGGCCTCTCCGGGTCACGATTCGGGGCACCGCTCACGGCGTGCCGTCGGCGGAGTTCCCCCCTGCCGACCGCTCTAAACGCGGGGGTTTACCGTTCCTGGCAGGGGCGAGCGCTGAAAGGGATGGCCGATGGACCTGACCTGGTCACCGGAGGACCTCGAGTTCCGCGATGAGGTGCGGGCGTTCCTCGACGAGAACCTGACCGAAAACCTGCGCCGGGCCGGCCGGTTGATGACGAGTGTGTACGCCGACCATGAGGCCAGCATGGCGTGGCAGGCGATCCTGCACGCACGGGGCTGGGCGGCTCCGGCCTGGCCGGTGGAGCACGGCGGCTGCGACTGGACGCTGACCCAGCACTACATCTTCAGCCGGGAATCCACCCTCGCCGGCGCGCCGGCCCTGTCCCCCATGGGGATTCGCATGGTCGCCCACGCCATCATCGCCTTCGGCACGGCTGAGCAGAAGGACTACTTCCTGCCCCGCATCCTCACCGGAGAGGTCTTCTTCTGCCAGGGCTACTCCGAACCGGAGTCCGGGTCCGATCTCGCCTCACTGTCGATGGCCGCGGTGGACGACGGCGACCACCTGGTCTGCACCGGCAGCAAGATCTGGACCACCCACGCCATGGAGGCGAACTGGATCTTCGCCCTGGTGCGCACCACCCGCAGCGACAAGAAGCAGCACGGGATCACCTTCGTACTGATCGACATGACCAGCCCCGGCATCGAGATCCGGCCGCTGGTGATGACCTCCGGCGAGGAGATTCAGACCCAGATCTTCTTCGACGGCGTGCGGGTGCCCAAATCGAATGTGATCGGCCGGATCGACGACGGCTGGACGGTGGCCAAGTACCTGTTGGAGTTCGAACGCGGCGGTGGCGCATCGGCCCCGGGCCTGCAGGTGATGGCCGAGTCGATCGCCCGCAACGCCGGGGATCTGCTCGACGATCCGGCGTTTGCCGCCAAACTCGCCGACGTCCGGATCCGCACCGACGTCCTGGAGATCCTCGAACACCGGATGCTGTCCACCGTCGCCGCCGGCGGCAATCCCGGAGCGGCGTCGTCGATGCTGAAGATCCTGTCGACCGAACTCAGTCAGGCCATCACCGAACTGGCGATGGAGGCCGCCGGCCCGCACGGCCGCGCCTATCAGCCCCATGCCGCCCGGCCGGGCGGCCCGGTGGCCGACTACCTCCCACCACCCGACGGCTACGTCAGCGGCGAGCCGTGGCAGGCGATGGCCCCGCTGCGCTACTTCAACGACCGGGCCGGCTCGATCTACGCGGGCAGCAACGAGATTCAGCGCAACATCCTGGCCAAAGCCACGCTGGGCCTGTAGGACACGGGGGCTGTGAACATGGACTTCAACCTGAGCACCGAACAGGAACTGCTGCGCGACGGCCTGGGCAAGTTCCTGGCCACCCGCTACGACCTCGAGAAGAGCCGCACCGCGGCGAAGACCGGCGCGGGTTGGCAGCCCGAGATCTGGCGGGCCTTCGCCGACGAACTCGGCATCCTCGGCGCCGCCCTGCCCGAGAGCGCCGGCGGCATGGGCGGTGGACCGGTCGAGATCATGGTGATCGCCGAGGAACTGGGCCGGGCCCTGGTGATCGAGCCGTTCGTCGACACCGTGGTGGTGGCCGGCGGGCTGCTGGACCGGGCCGGCAACCCGGCGGCCGAGGCGGTGCTCGAGCAGATCGCAGCGGGATCGTCCATCGTGGCGGTATCCCTGGATCCGTTGTGCGTCAACGCTGTTCGCGACGGAGAGCACTGGGTCCTCACCGGCTCCCCGGCGGTCGTGATGAACGCACCGATCGCCACTCATCTCCTGATCGCCGCGCATACCGGCGATGGCGTCGGGCTGTTCCTCACCGAGGCCGGCACACCGATGCACGGCTACCGCACCGTCGACGACCGCCGGGCCGCCGACCTGGCGTTCGACGGTCTGCGGTTACCCGCCGACGCGCTGATCTCCGCTGACGCGGCGGCCTCGCTGGAGCAGGCCCGCGACGAGGGGGCCGCCGCGGTGTGCGCCGAGGCGGTCGGCGCGATGCGACGGGTGCTCGCCGACACCGTGGCCTATTGCAAGCAGCGCCAGCAGTTCGGCCAGCCGATCGGCGGGTTCCAGGTGCTGCAGCACCGGATGGTGGACATGTACATGGAACTCGAGCAGTCGGTGTCGGCGGTGTACCTGGCGGTGCTCAATCTCGATGCCGGCCGACGCGACCGGGCCCGGGCGGTCTCGGCGGCCAAGGCGACCATCGGCCGGGCGGCGCGGTTCATCGGCCAGAACGCGGTGCAACTGCACGGCGGCATGGGCATGACCGAGGAACTGGCCGTCGGCCACTACTTCAAGCGGCTCACCGCCGTCCAGTACGAATACGGATCCACCGACCAGCATCGCACCCGGTACGCGCAGTTCAGCCGGGACTGAATCCGGGCCCGGCCGGGGACCGGAAACCGCAGGTACATTGGCGGACATGCTGAACAAGATCATCGGCGCGGCGGGACAGGTCGCCGAGGCCGCGGGCACGATCGTGGGCATCCGGCACGGCACCGAGGAACCGTCGTTCACGGTGGAGCGCAAGGTGGGCGACGTCGAGATCCGCCGCTACGGCACCCGGATCGCCGCGGAGACCTCCGTCGACGCCGACGAGGATGCCGCCCGCAACGAGGGGTTCCGGCGGCTGGCGGGGTACATCTTCGGCGGCAACACCGCCAGGGCCAAGATCGCGATGACGGCCCCCGTCGCCCAGCAGAACGGGAAAGGCGCCCAGCAGAACGAGAAGATCGCGATGACCGCGCCGGTGGCCGCCGAGCGCGGGGCCGACGGCCAGTGGGTGATCCGGTTCTTCATGCCGTCGGAGTACACCCTGGAGAGCCTGCCCACGCCCAACGACGATCGGGTGCGCCTGGTCACAGTCCCGCCGGATCGGGTGGCGGTACTGAGGTTCGCCGGGATGCTCACCAACCGGGCGGTGGCCGAACGCACCGAAGAGCTGCTGAAGTCCCTGCGGGACAACGGGATCGAGCCGGCCGGAGAGCCGATGGGCTGGTTCTACGACCCGCCGTGGACGCTACCGTTCCTGCGCCGCAACGAGGTCGTCGTGAGCATCGGCCCGGATTAGCCCGGGCTCAGCCCGGCTCTCTGGCCGGTGTGTCCATCGGCCGCTGGGCGATCAGCAGCAGTGCGTCGGACATCGTTACGTCGTGGCTTTGCACCGCCTGCCAGATCTGCCGCAGGTACCCGAGGTTGCGATGTTCGGGCGCGGATTGGGTCGTCCCGGGCGGCAGGCTGTCCGGGCTGGGCAGGTGCGGCATCCCGTCCGGCGGGGTCACCGCCGGTGCAGCCAACGGGGTCACCTCGGCCGCCGGTGGCGGGGCGGGCTCAGCCGTGTCGGCCAGGCCGTGCGGCGCTGTCCAGAGCGTCATCCCCAGGCTGAGGGCGACGGCGCCGTCCCGAAGCCGGCGTGCGATGCGAACTCCCATACCCGTTCATCCGCCCATGCCGGCGTTTCGTTACAGCCACCTCTGAGTCGGTGGTAAGGAGGGCACCATGCGACTGCTGCGCGCTCACCCGCTGATCTCGTTCTTCGTCCTCGCCTACGCGGTGACCTGGGCGTTGTGGACGCCGCTGCTGCTCAACGGGATCCCGGCGTTCTCCGAGACCCGCCATGTGCCGTCGCTGGCGGCGTTGCCCGGGGTGGCCGTCGGGGTCACCGGAACGGCCTTCTTCATGACGGCCGTGACCCAGGGGCGCGCCGGAATCCGCCGGTTGCTGCAACGCCTGACGTGCTGGGACGTCGGCGCGATCTGGTATCTCGTTGCGCTGCTGCTGATTCCGGTCATCGAACTGCTGTTCACCGCGGCGGTAGCCGGGCCCGAGATCTTCCGCGTGCTGACACCATCGGCGCTGGCGCTGTATCCCGCCGCGTTCGCCGCGCATTTCATCTTCGGCCCGCTGTTCGAGGAGTCGGGGTGGCGCGGGTTCGCGCTGCCCCGGATGCAACACCGGTTCGGGCCGTTGCGCGCCAGCCTGCTGCTGGGTCTGCTGTGGGCGGGCTGGCACTTCTTCCTGTACGCACCGGCCTGGTTCAGCGCCGACGCGGTCACCGGGGCGGTCGACGCGGCCATCTTCGTCTGTTTCACCACCGCCATCAGCGTGGTGTTCACCTGGCTGTCGAACAACACCCGGGCCAGCCTGCTGCTGGTGATGCTGCTGCACGGGTCGGTCAACGGCACCGCCACCTACGTCCAGGTGCTCGCCGACCGCGGGGTGATCTCCCGCGACGCCGCAGTGCTCAACGCCGGGATCGGGGCACTGGTCGCCGCCGTGCTGGCGGCCGCGCTGATCGTCTGGCGCACCCACCGGCGGCTGAGCTATCCGCGGTACCGCTACGAGGCCGAACACCTGGATTTGACTCCTGCAGAGACAATGCAGTGATGCGCACCCGGTTGACAGCCGCCCTGGTGACCCTCGCCGTCGTCTCCGCGACTCCGGTGAGCGCCGCACCCGACGGTGGCGTCCCGCCGGTCTCCCCGCAGGCCCGGGCCGCCGGCTTCGTCGACGTCCGCTCGGTGGTGCCCGACGCGATCATCGACCTCCGCTACGCCACGGCCGACAACTTCGTCGGCGTCCAGTTGTATCCGTCCAACGCCCGTTGCCTGGTCCATGAGTCACTGGCGCCGGGGTTGACCGCGGCCGCGGCCGCCCTGCGCGCCCAGGGCGCGACCCTGGTTTTCTGGGACTGCTACCGGCCGCACGAGGTTCAGGTCCGGATGTTCGAGGCGGTGCCGAACCCGGCCTGGGTGGCCAAGCCGGGACCGTACGCGCGCAGCCACGAGAGCGCGCGGTCGGTGGACGTGACGATCACCCTGGCCGGCCGCCCGGTCGACATGGGCACCGGTTTCGACGACTTCACCGCCCGCGCAACGGCCTTCGCCACCGACGGCCTCACCGCCCAGCAGCAGGCCAACCGGGCGGTGTTGCGCAACGCGATGGCTGCCGGGGGCCTGGCGGTGTACTCCGGTGAGTGGTGGCACTTCGATGGGCCGGGCGCGGGTGTCCAGCGAACGATCCTCGACGTTTCAATGAACTGATCCCCAGAGCTCACGGCTGCGCTACTCCCCTTTCAGCCCGCCGGCGGTTACCGTCGTTCGATGGGCGTGCGGATTCGTAGCGGTGTCGCGGCGGCACTGGCCGCGATCACCCTCGCCGCCGCTGCTCCGGCTGACGCCGCCTCGGCCACGACCGCCCTGATCATGGGTGGCACCTTCAACCCGCTGAAGGTGCCACCGCAACCGTCGGACTGGGTCGGCTACTACGTGGACACCATGAGCGACAAGTACGTCGCCGACACCGGACTGTGTGCCGCGGTCTGCACCCGGGTCGCGGTCTACACCCCCGAGCAGATGGGCATCATGAGTGGCTTGTGGGGGCTGAGCTTCGACGCCTCGGTGGCGGCCGGGATGGCCAACCTCGACAAGTGCGTGCGCGGCACCGCATGTGTGGTCACCGAACCGCCGTACGGCCACACCGTGACCGCGCCGCTGACCGATACCGGCTACGTCGTCTTCGGTTACTCGCAGAGCGCGACGATCGCCAGCGACGAGAAGGCCTCGCTGATCGCCTCGCCGTCGACCGCGGCGGTGAACTTCGTCATGCAGTCCAACCCCAACCGGCCCGACGGCGGCATCCTGGCCCGGGTGCCCGGGCTGCACATCCCGTTCCTCGGGGTGAGTTTCAACGGCGCGACGCCGACCGACTCACCGCAATCCGCACCGCTGACGACCGTCGACGTGGCAGGACAGTACGACCTGATGTCGGACTCCCCCACCAACCCGTTCAATCTGCTGACGATGATCAATGCGATCGCGGGGTACTACTTCGTGCACCTGCGGCCGTTGGACATCGGCACCCCGGAACTCCAAGGGCAGTACCAGGATTCGACGTACTACCTCATCCCGGCGCCGACCCTGCCGATACTCGCGCCGATCACCGTGGTGCCCTGGCTCGGACCGCTGATCGCCACCGTGTTGGATCCGCCGCTGCGGGTTCTGGTCGAGACCGGGTACGACCGCACGATCAACCCCGGCACGCCGACGATGGCCAATCCGCTCTACATCCCCAATCCGGTCAAGACCCTGGTGGATTTCCTGACCGCCATCCCGACCGGCTGGGACAACGGGATCGCCTATGTCTCCGGTGATCCGGCCAACCGGCCGTTCGGCACCACCGCACCGGGGCCCTACGGTGTGGGCGGGCCGGCGGTGGACACCGGCGCGATCGAACCGTACGGACCGCCGACGCCGTACACACCGGCGGATTCGTCGGCACCAGCTGCGTCGGTCACGGCTAAGCCGTTGCGAGGCAAGGTTTCCGCCGGCGCGGCGCACAGAAGCAAGCCAGTGACGCCAGGGCGCGCGGCGGCGCACAGCCGCCGGCCCTGATCAGCTGTTCGCCGTCGCCTTGGCCAGGAACGGCAGCAGCAGATCGGCGAACTCGTCGGGGGCTTCGATCTGCGGCATGTGGCCGACCCCGGGCAGCAGATGGGTTTCGGCGTGCGGGAAGACCCGCCGGGCCTCGTCGATGTGATGCGCCGGCAGCACCTTGTCCTTCTCGCCCCACATCACCAGGGTGGGCCGCTGGTGCAATGCGGCGAAGGCGGCCAGCTGGCGGCGCCAGCCCGGCTTGATCCCACGACCGCTGGCCAGTTGCAGCGCGGTGGCCAGCATCACCTCGCCGTGGTGCGGCTTGGCGGCGATCGCCATCGCCCGGTCGACGCGGTGTTCGGTGGCCAGCGCCGGATCGGCGAAACAGGCCCGCTCCAGCATCCGGGCGGCCGGGCGGGTGGTGCGCTTGGTGCTCAGCGGGCCGATGACGGGCATGGCAAGGATTCGCAGCAGCATCGTCACCTCGCTGCCGAAGCCCGCGCTGTCGATGAGCGCCATGCTGGCCACCCGTTCGGGCCGGGTCGCCAGGATCTGCAACGTGATGGCTCCGCCGAGGGAGTTGCCGACGATGTGCAGCGGCCTGGTCTCGCCCAGCACGTCGACCGCACCCAGCACGCCATTGGCGAAGGTGGACAACGAGATCGGGCCGTCGGGCCGGTCGGAGAAGCCGAAGCCCGGGACGTCGACGGCGATCACCCGGTGCGCGGCCGCCAGCGGCTCGTACTGCGGATCCCAGTCCTCCAGGCTGCGACCGATGCCGTGGATCAACAGCACCGGCGGCTTGTGCGGATCACCGTCCACCCGAACCCGGACGCGCCTGCCCCCCACCTCGACGAAGGCGGGCCGGCTCATGCGCTGGCAGCTCCGGACGTCACCGCCGGGCGGGCCACCGAGAACCGCAGCGCCGCATCCTCGACCGGCCCCTTGCGCAGCCGCCGGGCGTCGGCCCGGAAGTTCATCTCGACGGTCCACGGTCCGGTGGTGCCCTGCTGCGGGAACTGGTCCACGGCGCGGGTGATGTAACCGGCCGGGAAGTCCAGCATCGGACGCTTCTCCAGCGACTGGTCGTCGCAGACCGGCACCACGGTGGTGTAGCCGTGCTGATCCATGTAGGACATCAGCCGGCACAGGTGCTCGCAGACCAGGTCGACCTTCAGCGTCCAGGACGAGTTGGTGTAGCCGAACGCGAAGGCCATGTTCGGAATGCCCGAAAGCATGAAGCTCTTGTAGACCACGGTGTCGTGCGGATCCTTGGCGACCCCGTCGACCGAAACCCCGATACCGCCGAACGGCAACAGCTTCAGACCCGTCGCGGTGACGATGATGTCGGCCTTCAGTTCCCGTCCCGAGGCCAGCAGGATGCCGGTCTTGGTGAACCGCACGATCTTGTCGGTGACCACCGAGGCCTTGCCCTTGGAGATGGCCTTGAACAGATCGTTGTCCGGCACAGCGCACAACCGCTGATCCCACGGCTTGTAGGTCGGGTTGAAGTGGGTGTCGATGTCGTAGCCCTTGGGCAGCGCCTGTTCGTTGAAGAACCGGATGATCCGACGGGCGATCTTGGGCTGGTTCTGGCCCAGGTTGTAGATGAACCGTTGCCGGCCCTTGTTGAGTCCGCGGTTGATCTTGTAGGCGAGCTTCTCCGGCAACACCTTGTTCAGCCCGTTGGCCACCGGGTCGCGTTTGGGCAGCGGCATCACGTACGTGGGCGAACGCTGCAGCATGGTGATGTGCGCGGTGTCGTCGGCCATCGCCGGGATCAGCGTGACGGCGGTGGCGCCACTGCCGATCACGACGACGTCCTTGTTCTTGTAGTCGAGGTCCTCGGGCCAGAACTGCGGATGCACGATGGTGCCCTCGAAGTCCTCCTCGCCGTCGAAGTGCGGCCGGTGACCGGCGGCGTAGTCGTAATAGCCGGTCGCGCCGAACAGCCAGTCGGCGGTGACCTGCCACTGCTTGCCGTCGCGCTCCAGCGTCGCGGTCCACTTAGCGGTGGCGGAGTCGAAGTCGGCGCTGATCACCTTGTGGTGGAAGTAGATCCGCTTGGCCAGGCCGTCCTCTTCGACGACCTCGTGCATGTAGTTGAGGATCTCGTCGGCGTCGGCGATGGCGTTCTGCGACGTCCACGGCTTGAACTCGTAGCCGAAGGTGAACAGGTCGGAGTCCGACCGGATTCCCGGGTAGCGGAACAGGTCCCAGGTGCCGCCGATCGCGTCGCGGCCGTCGACGATGGCGAACGACCGGCCGGGCTGCATCTTGACCAGGTAGTGGCCCAGCCCGATGCCGGAGATGCCGGCCCCGACGATGAGCACGTCGACGTGGCCGGTCAGGGATTCGGTGGGGCGGGCCGCATTGAGCGTGGTGACGGACATCGGATCTCCCGTTTTCGAGCGCTGGCGTAAACGCTAACAATGTTATATTTTTGCCGACAGCTGTCAAGGAAAAGGACGAATCTGGTGACGACCGCGAGTGTGGCCCGCCGGGCGCCGGTGCAGGAACGCAGCCGGCTGACGGTCACCCGCATCCTCGACGCGGCCGCCGCGATCGCCGACGAACAGGGCGTCGACGCCGCCACCACCAGGGCGATCGCCGACCGGGCCGGCGTCTCCTACCCCTCGCTCTACCGGTTCTTCCCGGACCGGGAGGCCATCCTCGGCGAGTTGCTCGAACGGCAGTGCGCCGACCTCGACGCCCGCTGCGTGCAGGCCGAACAGACCTGGCAGGTCACCTCGGTGGCCGAGTTGCTCGACAACGAGATCGACCTGCACGTGCGGTACTACCGGGAGCATCCGAGCACCGCGCGGATCTGGATGGGCGGCCGGACCTCCCCCGCGGTCACCGGCTACGTCCGGGCCCGGATGCAGACCCTGGCCGGACGGATGCAGGCGATCCTCGTCGAGGCCGGCCTGATGCCCGCCGACGCCGACCCGCGGGCCATGCTGGTGTTCGTCGAGATGGCCGACCGCCTCTTGGAACTGTCCTACCGGGACGGCCTGGACTTCGACGAGAACATCCTCGCCATCGGACGTAAGGCGCTCATCGCCGCCGGTCGCGACCTCGCCCAGGACCCTGCTTAGGGCCTCGGGGACCACGCCCGGCACCGCCCCAGGTGATCTGCATCAGATCGGCCCCGGGGGTGGCGTCGACCAGCCGGGCGAACGCGGCGCCGAAGCCCTCGATGATCATCTCGTGGTCGGGCACAAGCTTTGTGTCACAAGCGATTCCGACGGTCACCTCACCGTCGTAGCTGTAGATGGTGAAGCTCATCGGCTGATCACCGGAGATCGGCGCCCACCCCACCATGCCGTCCACCAGGCTGCCGGCCAGGTACACCGGCATGGGTGGCCCGGGGACGTTGGTCAGGGTTCCCAGGGTGCGGTTGGTGAACAGATCCACCGAGGCCTCATAGAGGCTCCTGCTGAACCCGGCGATGGTCTCCTGCAACCGGAACGCCACCGCGGCCTCGTGACCGTTCTTGATCCGGTCCATCCGGCGCTTGGCCGCCTCCAGCACCTTGCCGGCGTCGGGTTCGTCGGTCGGCAGTTCCAGTTGCACCAGGGCGAACTCATTACCCAGGGTCTCGGGCAGGGTCAGGTCGATCGGCTTGAGGTTCACCGGGACCATGAAGGTCACCGAGGAGCACCGCGCACCGTGTGCCTTGAGGTAGTCGTGCAGCGTTCCGGCGACGGTGGTCACCAGCACGTCGTTGACCGTGCACCGGTTGGCCCGGGCCACCGCCTTGATGGCCGGCAGCGACATCGGCTCCGACCACGCCACGCTCTTCTCGCCGCCGGCCTCCCCGGTCCAGATGGTGGCGTCGTTGCGGGTGCCGATCAGCAACTTGCGCAGGGTGTCGACGTCGCCGGGCGCTGCCGAGAACACGTCGACCATCGAACCGCCGCCCGGCAGCAGTGCCGCGCGCACCGTCTGGACCACCGCGGCCCCGGTGGCCTGGACCGCATGCACCACGGTGTCGCCCGCGCCCAGTGGATTGCGCAGTGCGAATCTGCCCATCCTCCCGACCTGCTGCAACGCCTGCGGGGCGTCGGCCAGTCCGCCGAGCGCACCGGTCACCCGGGAGATCACGCCACCGGCGGCCTGGGCCGCCCCGGCGGCGGTCGCCCGGACGCGTTGGGCGACCGACTGACCGGGCGGCTGGGTCTGGACGCCCTGCTGGATCACCGCGGGAGCCATGATCGGGCCGCCCTGCGGGGTCGCGTCGAACAGGCTCATCGACAGCTGCACCATCCGCATCCCATCGGCGATGGCGTGGTGACTGCGCAGGATCATCGCGCTGCCGCCGCGGTATCGCTTGACCCAGATCGCCTGCCACAGTGGACGATTGCGGTCCAGCATCTCGGTGCGATGCGCGCCCACCAGCTCCTGCAGGGCGCGCGGGTCGTCGGGCTTCTTCAGCGAGATCAGTGCGACGTGGTTGTCGAAGTCGAAGTTCTCGTCAAGCTCCCACCACCACGAGCCGTCGTCGTCCTTGACCGCCAGACTGCGGAACACCGGGTAGCGGTTGAGCAGCCGTTCCTCGACCACGGCACGCACCTTGGCGAAGTCCAGCGGCTGGGCCGTCCAGA
Organism: Mycolicibacterium sp.; assembly: GCF_017853185.1. Lineage (GTDB taxonomy): Bacteria > Actinomycetota > Actinomycetes > Mycobacteriales > Mycobacteriaceae > Mycobacterium. Next base: position 16,038 of record NZ_JAFMJZ010000007.1, on the reverse strand, counting down.
TCACCGAGTCGACCACCATCAGGTTGTTGGGACGGTCCATCTCCAGCCAGAGAGCGTCCTGAACGCCCAGACGGCGCCGCGGTTCCATGACCCCATTCTGCGGTCATCGGCACGCTGATGCGGCGAATCGGCTTTAGCGACGCCGTGAGCTGCGATGATGACCCGGGGGCCAGGAAGGATGAACATGCCGAACTCCGCGCGCTACCGGGTCGTCGCCGCCGTCACGGCGGTGCTGTCGTTGCTCGCTCTGGCCCCGGCCGCGAATGCCTGCAGCCGGGTGACCTGGCTGGGGCCGGACGGCATGGTGATCACCGGCCGTTCGATGGACTGGCCGTACTCGTTTCACTCCCACCTGTACGCCGTCCCGGCGGGCAGCACCCAGGACGGCGCCGGCGGGGTGAACTCGTTGACCTGGACCCGTAAGTACGGCGCGATCGAGGTGGCCGGCACCACCGACCCGAGCGGGCCGATCGACGGGGTGTTCGACGGGATGAACACCACCGGCCTGGTGGCCAACCTGCTCTACCTCGGCGAGAGCGACTTCGGGCCGGCTCCGACCGACAACCGGCCGCGGCTGTCCTTCGCCGGCTGGGTGGACTACGTGCTGACCAGTTTTGCGACCGTCAACGAGGTGGTCGAGGCCTTCACCAACCCGTCGATCTACGTCGTTCCGATCAACTTCGGCCCGGGCAACGCGGCACATCCGACGGTGCACCTGTCGGTCGCCGATGCCTCCGGCGATTCGGCGATCATCGAATACCTCGACGGCAAGCCGGTGATCCACCACGGCCGCCAGTACCAGGTGATGACCAACAGTCCCACCTACGACGAGCAACTGAAACTCAACGCCAAGTGGGACGACGTCGACAAGAACAAAGATCTGCCCGGCTCGATCCAGTCCCAGGACCGGTTCGTCCGCGCCTCCTACTACCTGAGCAAGCTGCCGCAGACCACCGACGAACGGCAAGCTGTCGCAGGGGTTTTCAGCGTCATGCGCAATGTGTCGGTGCCGTGGGGCGTGGGTGATCCGCAGCATCCGAACCTGTCCCCCACCTACTGGCGCTCGGTGGCCGACTCCACCAACAAGGTGTACTACTTCGAGTCGGCGCTGAGCCCGAACATCGTCTGGGTGAACCTCAACAACATCAACCTCGGCCCCGGTTCCGGTGTTCGCGCGGTGGCCGTCGAGGACAACTACTCGATCATCGGCAACATCGACAGCCAGTTGGCGCCGGCGGCCCCGATCGCCTTCCTGGCGCCCACGGCCGCCAACACTCAGGGCGTATCGCACCCCGCGGCGCCGGCGGCTCCCGCGGTCGAGAACAAGACCGGCTTCAACTGGTGGTGGTCGCTGCCGATCATCGCGGTGCTGGGGCTACTTGGCTTCCTGCCGCGGTTGTTCCGCAAGCCGACCTCCTGACCGCCGGCGCTACTTGAAGCGGCCGGCGAACCCGCGCAATGGGAGGTCGGCGCTGGTGAGCAGTCCCGGCGGCGCGGCGACGACAGACTTGATCGCGTTCAGGGCGGGCATGCCGGTGACCGTCATCCCGATCGAGGCGAACGACGACGGGTCGGAGAGGTCGATGCCGGGGCCCGGCAGCACCAGGTGCTTGTTGTAGATCACCGGGTCGCCCTTGATCTGGGTGATGTAGCAGCCCTTGATGTTCCAGTGCGGCGCGGTGTGCGGGGTCATCTGCCACTCCAGATGCGTCTCGATCTTCGGCACGCCGCCGACCATGCCCTGGTACTTGATGTAGCTGGCACCCAGCGAGCCTTCGGGCAGCTGGTACCAGCCCAGGTCGACGTCGGTGGTGCAGGCGCCGAGTTCGTAGCTGAACTTCACCTCGTCGAGGGTCAGGTCGAAGCAGTCGGCCATCATCAGCACGCTGTCGGCGAACACCCTGGTGTAGCGCTCCAGCATGTCCGGCAGGCCGGGATGATCGACCGGCAGGCCGTAGCCGACCTCCTTCCAGGTGTCGGCGGAGTGATGGCATGACACGTCGACGGACTCGATGGTGGTGATGTTCTCGATCTCGGCGACGTCGGCTGAGCACACCACGCCGAGGATCTGGTTGACGCCGGGGTTCATCCCGGTGCCGTAGAAGGTGGATCCGCCTGTCTCGCAAGCCTCTTGGAGCAACTTCGTGACCGGCTTGCCGCTGGCGTGCGGGTGGTTGGTGTCGCGATGCCAGCCGGTGATCCAGTCCGCGGTGGTGACGATGTCGATGCCCGCTTCGAGGACTGCGACGTAGAGGTCCTCGTCGGGGAACACCCCGTGGAAGGTCAGCACGTCGGGCTTGGCGGCGACGATCTCGGCGACGGTGCCGGTGGCTGTCACCCCGATCGGTCCGATCCCGGCGATCTCGCCGGCGTCGCGGCCGATCTTCTCGGGCGTGTAGCAGTGCAATCCGACCAGTTCCAGGTCGGGGTGATGCTGAATGCGTTTGATCATCTCGGTGCCGACGTTGCCGGTGGCGACCTGGAACACGCGAATCTTGTTCATATGCTTCGGCTTTCGGGATAGAACTGACTCGCCCAGTTGCGGAACTCCATGAAGCTGTCCTGTTCGGACGGGGCCAGCGCCGGTGCGGCGCGGTAGCGCTGGTGCGACCAGATCTCGATGTCGGCGGCGAACTGGTCGATCACCATCTGCCCGAACGACTCCGCGCGCGCCTGGGCTTTGGGCGAGTCGTCACCCGGAATACGGCCGATGTAGACGGTGAAGCGGACGTCGCAGGTGTGCTCATCGACCGGGGTGACGGCCGAAATCGTGCGGTTGTCGACCATGCCCCAACTCTTGGTGACAGCGACGCCGAGGCCGCCGTTGATCGCCTCGACCCCGCTCCTGATGTCGCCGATCGACTGACCGTCATCTCCTTCGAAGGTGATGGTGAAGTCGACGTAGGAGGTCGGCCGGGAGAAGTCGTGCCGGGTGAACAGCGGAACGATCGGCGTCTTGTGCACGAACTTGAAGTGAGCGAAGTCGACGCCGTTCTCGAGCACGTACTGCGGGTGCAACCGCTCCTGCGGGCGGTGGAGCCGGTGCTGCGGGTAGTAGTCGGCGAGCGTGCGGCCGTCGTCGAAGTCGCCGAAGATGTCCGGTACGTCGAAGTAGGGATCCCGGCCGTTGACGTCGTGCCAGAGGTAGACCGACTCGTTGCACTCGGTCACCGGATAGGTGCGCATCCGCCGTCCCCGGTTGGGCCGCGCCTCGTACGGGATGCAGACGTTGCGACCCTCGGCGTCCCACTGCCAGCCGTGGAACGGGCACTGGATCGCTTCCCCGTCGACGTGTCCGCCGTAACCCAGGTGCGCGCCGAGGTGTTCGCAGTAGGCGTCCATCACGGTCAGCAGGCCGGACTGCGCCCGCCAGGCCACCATGTCGCGGCCGAAGTAGGTCATGCGATGGACCCCGCCGACGGCGATCTCGTCGGACCAGGCGACCTGGAACCATCCCGTCGGCGTCATAGACAGACTGGACACCTGTCCAGAATTGCAGTGCAACGCTCCGAAGTCCAGGCCCCTGGCCCGGTATCCCCAGTACCAGCGGCTCAGTACGGATGCTTGCCGGGCCGGGTGTCCCAGGCCCGATAGGCCGCAGCGCCCAACTCGGGCTTGTACTGCTCGATATGCATCCGGCGCTCGGCATACGGCCTGGCGAAATCCTGGTACTGGAACTCGTCGTCGAATCCGATCTCGCGGGTGGCGGCCAGATCGCAGGCGAAGTACACCGCGTCGATGCGTGCCCAGTAGATGGCGCTCATGCACATCGGGCACGGCGCGCCGCTGATGTAGATCTCATGGCCCATCAGCATCTTCGCGCGTTCGGGCACCAGGTCGGCGGAACCTTCGGGGTGCGGAACCAGTTGCAGCAGTGAGGTGTTGACGTATTCGGGCGCGATGCTCGGCGCCTCCGGATTGAGGACCGCCGCCGCCTTGCGGATGGTCTCGACCTCGGCGTGCGCGGTCGGATCGCCGGTCAGCAGGACCCGGTTCTGTCCGCGGGCGACGATCTGTCCGTCCTTGACGATGACCGCCCCGAACGGCCCGCCCCATCCGTTGTCCACAGACTCCCGGGCCAACCGGCACGCCTCGATCATGAATCTCTCATCGGGAGCCATCGCTCACCTTTCTTGTCAGCCGATCTCGAAGTGCTGGTAGTCGACCGGATTGCGCCAGGCCCCGCCCCAACGCCAGCCGTGATCGGTGAAGGCCGCCACCGCCGGTGAGTCCGCGCGCAGGATGCCCGGATCGTCGCGGCTGCGGTCGAGGTAGCGGGCGGCGGTCTTGGGCTGCAGATCTCCGCCGGCGTCGAGGTACGGGTTGATCAGCGGGTTGATGTCGATCGCGCGGCCGTAGGCGTGCTGGGACCAGGCCTTGCTGCCCGGCTTGCTCCCGGGGAGGGGTCGACAGTTGAACGCCGAGGTGTTGTTGTCCTGCATTGAGAGCTCGTCCTCGGCGCCCGGATAGTGATCGACGGTCTGCATGCGCTGGATCGGATAGTGCAGTCGTTGCAACTGGTCGAAGATCGCGATGACGTCGTCGACGACGGTCCGGTTCACCACCAGGGCGCCGCGGTGCTGCTGCCCGTCGAAGCCGGTGTAGGTCAGTTCCACCCGGCGAAGATCGGCCGGGCCCACCGGGCATTCCGTGCGCCAGGTGGCCCCGAGGTCGGCGGCCGTCACCGGGGTGACGACGGGTGCGTTCGGTGCCGCGACGGCCGGCAACGGCGTTGCGGCGGCACAGAGAAACGCCGCCACCGCCACGATCCACCGCATCACGTGTCCCATCACCTCGATCCCACCACATGACTAGGCTCGTGCGATGAGAGTGGCATGGTTGCGTGTCGCTGTTGTGGCGGTGCTGATGATTCCGGCTTGCTCGGCCAACGCCGGGTCAGCGCCCACTGCTCCCCCGCCCGCCGACAAGGTGGTGTTCTCAGTGGGCACCAGCGGCGGTATGGACCCGGCGGTGTCCCAAGCGCTGGCCTCACCGACGCTGCAGATCTACGGCGATGGCCGGATGCTCACCACGGTGAATAGCCTTGCTATACAAGCGGTTCCGGCTCGCTACGAGATCGCCCGACTGGATCCGGCGGCGATGGCAACGTTCGTCTCGACCGGTGAGACCGTCGTGAATCCGGCCACCGACTTCGGCACGCCCGGCGTCACCGATGTCGGAACCACCACGGTGACACTGAACGGTAGCCACGGCCCGCAGCAGGTGAGTGTGTACGCATTCGACGACACCTTCGAGTCCGGTTTGAGCCCGGCACAGAAGAACGCCCGGACAGCTCTGCGTGGTCTCGTCGACCGCGCTTACGCCCTCTCCAACGGTGCAGCCCGCATTCCGTACATCCCGGACCGGGTGGCGGTCTACGAGTTGGACCCCCATTCCACGACGACGCCGGCCACCACCGGCTGGCCCGGTCCCCCGCCCGCCGCCTTCCTGACTGCCAGCACCAAGCGGCGGTCGATCGCGTGCGGCGAACTGGTGGCCGATCCGGCCGAAGAGGTCTACCGGGCGGCCCTGGACAACCCGGGAGCCGCATGGCTTGTCGACGGCGTCGCCCGCATTCTCGCGGTGAATCCGTTGCCGCCGGCGGATGCCTGCCCGTGACCGCCCGCCCGAACATCCTGCTGCTGCTCACCGATGAGGAGCGGGAGCAGACGTGGTTCCCCGAACATGTCAGGTTCCCGCACCGGGAAGCGCTCGCGGCCGGGGGCATGCGGTTCACCAACCACCACGTGCACACCTTCCCCTGCACCCCGAGCCGGGCGACCATCCTGACCGGTCGGCACGCCGCCGCCACCGGGATGTTCGACAACACCAACTTCGACTGGCAACAGCCATTGCGTCCGACGATCCCGACCCTCGGGCATCTGCTGTCCGCCGAGGGCTACCGGTGCGGATACCTCGGCAAGTGGCACCTCGGCGGCGAGTCGCAACGAAACGGCTTGCAGGAGTATGGCTTTCACGACTGGCGCGGCCCCGACGCGCATGGCGCTCCGTATCGCGGTCACTTCGTCGACGGGAACACCGCCGAGCACGCCGCCCAATGGATCACCAGACATTCCGCCGATCCCGAACCGTGGCTGCTGGTGTGCTCGTTCGTCAACCCGCACGACATCATGTTCTATCCGCGCTTCCGCAAGCCCCGGGTGCCCGACCACGGCGCGCAACTTCCGCCCAACTTCGGCGACGACCTGAGCACCAAACCGATCACCCAACAACACTGGCGACTCACCTGCGACATCACCGGCGGCCGCGTGAGAACAGAGAAGACCTGGCGCACTCTCATCAACGCCTACATCGACCTGCAACTGGAGGTCGACCGGCACATCGGCACCGTGTTGAACGCGCTGGCCGCCTCAGGGGCCCAGTCCAACACACTGGTGGTGGCCACCTCCGACCACGGCGATCTCGCCGGAGCCCACGGACTGCGGCAGAAGGCGGCCAACCTCTACCGCGAGAACGCCCAGGTTCCCCTGACGATGGCCTGGCCCGGCACCATCCCGGCGGGGCGGTCGACGCAGCGACTCTCCGGCGCCGTCGACCTGTTGCCGACACTCTTAGCGGCGGCGCAGGCGCCGGCGGATGCCGATGCGGGGCCACTTCCGGGGCGTGATCTGAGTCCGCTGTGGTCCGATCCGGACCGGCCGGTCCGCGACAGCCTGCTCATCACCAGCGACGCCTTCTCCAGTCTGGGATTCGCCGGACCGCACCGCGGGTTCCTGCGCGGCATCATCACCGAACGGCACAAGTACGGGCGCTATTTCCTGCCCGGCGAACAGCACGAGGGCCGGGCAGCGGCCGACCTCGAACTCTATGACCGCACTGAGGATCCCGCCGAAGTGCACAACCTCGCCAATGCCGGTACCCCAGAGAGCCGACAGCTGATCGACGACCTCGACCGCGACCTGGACGCACTGATCGCCGCCGAGATCGGCAGCGACGAGGTGGCGCTGCCGCAACCGCGAATGAACATCAGGATGAGCATGCTCTCCCGACTGTGGCGCCGCAGAGCCGGCGACTCAGTGCCGTAAACGCAACGCGCGGGCGGTCACCCTTTCGAGTGATCCGCCCGCGCGCTGTGAATCAGACTTGCGCAGTTGCCTTACCGGGCGCGCCGCGAGGCAGCGGCGGCCTTCGGGGCAGACTTCGCGCCGGCAGCCTTGGCCGCAGACCGCGGGGTCCCGGCGGCAGCCGCCCGGGCGACGTTGCGCTTGGCAGCGGCGGCGGCAGCGGTGGCCGGGGTAGCCAGCGTGACCGTCGCAGCGGAGACCCGCGGCAGCGAGGCCGCAGCGGAGGTGGCCGCGGCGGACTTGGCCGCACCGGCCGGAGCCGGAGCCTGCAGGCCGAGCGAGGCGGTCACGTAGGAGATGATCCCCGCGAGACCGGTCGCCGAACCGTTGTAGCCGTCGAAGAAGGCGTTGGCCAGCCGGCTTCCGCCAACCCAGACCGGGCCGAGCGGGATCGACGGGATCATGCTGGTGACGGTCAGCACGGCGTTCTTGATGAACTCGGTGACGTTGCCGATCTGGCTGCTGACGTAAGCCCAGACACCGGATAGCCCGGTGGCCGAACCGTTGTAGCCGTTGTAGAACGCGTTGGCCAGCACACCCTGGCCGACGGCTACCGGCCCGAGGTAAAAGGTGGGGACCCCTGCGGCAAATGCCTCGACGGCAGCCTGGTTGTTGGTCAGGAAGTTGCCGACGAAGCCGAAGATATTGCCAAAGCCACCGTGGTGGTCATCGTCGTGATGCTCGCCGTCGTTGTCGTCGTCGTAGCTGCTGCTGCTCGAGGACGAGTCGTCCGAGTCCGAGTCCGACCAGTTGCCGGCATTGCCGTTGCTCCAGTGATGCTCCGAATCAACCAAAGTGAAGGCACTTGAGAACGCCGGGATCTGCACATCGGCCAGCTTGTGGGCGACTGGAATCGCCACCGTCGCCGCGACCATCGCGGCCGCTGTGGCCAGTCCCATCCCGGTCGACATCATCGGCTTGGTTTGGCTGCTCATGTCAAAAATCCCCTCAATCGTGTCTTTCGAACGTTGCCCGTTCTTTGCCGAGAGAAACCCCTCAGCTAAGTATCATGTTGTACGCGAGCAAACTTGTCCAGTAGGGGCTTTGGGCCCCAATCCCGCATCATCGGGCGCTTGCACCGTATTTGCTGCAAATAGGCAGGTGGTTTGCTGCGCAAAATTGTCGCCGCCGATTCGAAACCCGGCGCGTCGCAATTCACTTCAGTCTCTTTGGCCCCTTTGGTTTCGCGGTGAACTCCTGCTCGGGGCGTCCGGTGGTGCCGTAACGCAGCCCGACCTTGACCTCGTCGGTGGTGGCCATGTTGGCCAGATAGCGCTGGGCGGTCGCCCGCGAGACCCCGATCGCGGCGGCGACCTCGGCGGCCGACATCGGCGCATCCGCGGTGGCCAGTGCCTCCAGCACCAGGTCCTTGGTGGGTGACTGCGCGACCGAGAGCGACTGCTGGGGAGCCACCCGGGGGCGCAACGCGTCCAGGGCGGCGTCGATCTCCTCCTGGGAGAGGTTCCGGCCGGTCAGAATCCGCCGGTAACGGGCGTAGCCGGACAACCGGGCGGCCAGATCGGTCGGCGCGAACGGTTTGACCAGATAACTCAGCGCGCCGGCCGCCATCGCGGCACGGACGGTCTCGGCCTCCGTCGCGGCGCTGAGGACCATGGCGTCACCGTGCAGTTCCCGGACCAAGTCGATCCCGGACCCGTCCGGCAGGTAGACGTCGACCAGGGCTAGGTCGACCGGGGCGACCTTGCGGGCGGCGGCCAGCGTGTTGGCGGTGCCGACCACCGTGAAGCCGGGCATCGCCTCGACGATGCCGGCATGCATGTGGGCGACCCGGAAATCGTCGTCGACCACCAGCACGGTCAGATCGGGGTTGGTCATTGCGACTCCCCCATCACGCCCGGCAGGACGGCGATGAACTCCGCACCGCACAGTTCCGCCCCTGGATTACGCGAACGGGACAACCGGATGTCGCCACCGAGTGCCCGGGCGATCTGCCGGGACAGCGTGAGGCCGATGCCGCGGCCGCCGGGGATGTCGGACTGAGGTTTGGTCGAGGCGCCCTCGACGAAGATCTCCTCGGTCAGGTCCGAGGCCACCCCGTCGCCGCTGTCGGCGACGGTGATGTGCAGCGTCGAATTGTCTTGCAGCAGTTCGACTTCCACCACCTTCTCGGTACTGCTGCCGGTACGGGCGGCGTCGATGGCATTGTCGAGCAGATTTCCCAGCACGGTGGTGACGTCGACCGGCAGGACGAGCTGTCCGGGCACCCAGGTGCTCTCGCCGATCCGCAGCGTCACGCCGGCCTCCCGGACGCCGGCGGCCTTGGCCGCCAGCAGCGCCTGCAGGTAGTTGTCGCGGATGGTGTCGATGCCGGGCAGCGCGGATCCCAACGGGCCGGAGCCCAGCAGCTCCTCGAGATACTGCGAGGCGTCATCGGAGTGACCGCCGTGCAGCAGGCCGTTGAGCAGGTGCAGCCGGTTGGCGTATTCATGGCGCTGCGCCCGCAGCACGGTGCTCATCAGCCGCACCGCGTCCAACTGGCGGGTCAGCGACTCCACGTCGGTGCGGTCGCGGACGACGAGCACGGTGCCCAGTTCCTGGCCCTCCCGCGACACCGGCCGGGCCGAGACCACCAGCACCCGGTCCCCCACGTTGGCCAGCGTCGGCGTCGGATCGCAGGCGCGCAACACACCCAGCACACGCGGGGTCAGACCGATCTGGTCGACGGGTTGCCCTGTGACAGAACCGATCTCGAGCAGCCGGCAGGCCTCGTCGTTGACGAAGGTGGTGTTGCCGTTGGTGTCGGCGGCCAGCACTCCTTCGCCGATGCCGTGCAGCACCGCCTCCTGGGTGCGCACCAGTTCGGTCATCTCGGTGGGCTGCAGATCCAGCGTCTGCTTGCGCCAGCGTCGGGCCAGCAGCACCGAGAGAACTCCGCCGGTCAGCAGTGCCGGGCCTCCGGTCAGCAGAGCGGCGCGCAGGTCGCTGCTGAGCAGGCGGTACACCCACGAGGTGGACATGCCGACGCTGACCTGACCGACGACCTTCTCCGAATCCGGTGCGAACACCGGGACTTTCGCGCGTACGGACGGCCCGAGGGTGCCAGTCGCCTGGCTGACCTCCTCACGACCGGTCAACGCGGCGAACGGCTCGGTGCTGACCGGCTTGCCCAACTCATCGCGATTGGGATGGGTCAGCCGGATCCCCTTCTCGGTGGTGATCACCACGAACAGGGCTCCGGTGGCGTGCAGCACCTGACCGGCAAGCTTCTGCAGTTGCCCCTCCTCCAACTGGTCGACCGTCGGCAGGTTCGCGTTGTCGCGCGCGACTTCCTCGCGCACCGCCGGGCCGTCGGCGACCACCCGGGCGATGTCCAACGAGCGGGTGCCGTACTCGTGGATCAGCCGGCGTTGGCTCACCACGGCCAGCAGGGCGAAGGCGATTCCCAGGGTCAGCGCCACCACCGTCAGCTGCAACAGCAGAATCTGCGTTGCGAGCCGCAGGTCGATGCGGTGCTTACCCTTCCCGGCCACCCGGGTAGCTTACCCGGCTACTTAAGCAGAATGAGCAAAAGCCTGGTCGGCGAGCTGATCGGCCCACGCCTCGTTGAGGGCGGCGGTGCCGACGAAGGCGGTCCGCAGGGCGCCCAGGTACTCGTGCACCGAGTGCCGGGACTCGAGGGTGTCCGGGTAGGACACCGTGACGATGGTGTTGTTGGCGTTGCGGGTGACCCACATGTTGATGCCACCGTGGTTCAGGTCGTCGATGTAGATGCCGAGCCGGTTGGCGTTGGCGTCGGTCAGCTTCCGGAAGTCGAACAGCGAGACCATCATCGGCCGGCTCGACTGGGTCTGGCCGAGCTCACCGGGGGTGGCCAGCTCGAGGGCCTTCTCGAACGGAACCGCGGACAGGTTCTTGTTGGCGTCGAACGACTTCTGCGCCGAACGCGCCATCTGCGCGAAGTTGCCGTCCTCGACGTCGACGGTGACCGGGAACAGGCTGGCGTACCAGCCGGCGCTTCCGGCCTGCTCACGGTTGCGGGTGTCCGACGGGGTGAAGGTGTGGAAGGTCTCGGCACCGGTGAACTGGTGATCGGCCATCGCCGCACACGCCATCACGCCACCGCTGAACCGCGCGCCGGCGGCCTGGCAGGCGGCGTCGAACGCCTGGGTCTGTTCGCCGTTGAGCAGCTCGATCGTGACGGCCCGGCCCTTACCGGTGACGCCGGCGTCGCCGAGTTCCAGCGGGAAGCTCGGCCAGCCGCCGTCGGCCTCCTTGGCGAAGTCGATCCAGTCCTTGATCGGCCGCGAGTCCCGCGTCATGGCCTCGACCTGCAGCCGCTGCTTGGCGGTGAAGTCGCGGTACTCCCCGGCCTGCGGCAGGGTGTGGGTCTCGTCGTTGACCAGGGCCTCGTAGGTCTGGTTGATATCCCGGTAGATCAGCACGGCCGACGAACCGTCGGTGTGCAGGTGATCGATGTTGGCGTAGACGGTGAAGTGGTCGGCCTTCTGGATCACACCGAAGGTGAAGCAATCCCACTCCAAGGTGCCCGGGGTCGACGACTGCACGAAGGACCGCACCTCGTCCTGCTCCATGAAGCCCATGGCGGCCGGGGTGAACTCGATCGCCGACGGATCGCCGACGGTCCGTCGGGTGATGACGATCTCATCGTCACCGGAGACGTCGACGGTCCTGACATCGAAAGCACTGTGGTAGGTGTCGTGGCGACGGACGTGGGCATTGATCGCCTCGGTCATCGCGGCGATGTCGCACCAGCCCTCGACGTCCCAGGCGGCCAGGATCAACCGCGGAACCTCACGACCGATGTTGCGGGCGAAGTGCGCGGTGCGCAGGTGCTGCGCCTGCTGGAAGCTCGGCGCCAGGAGGTCCCGCTCGGCGCGCGCCATGATCTCGCGGCTGGCCGGCGAGGCGGTCCAGATGGTCACCTGTCCACGGCCGGGATGCCACGTGGAACTGATGGAACCAATGGCGACCATGTCGCGCTCCTAACGTTTCGGTAATTAACCTTTCGCCAAAGCTAGGCGCGGCGTTACGGAGCTGTCGCTCTTGTGCTCGCAAACCACGAAGTGCGCTTTTTAGTCAGTTTTGCGCATTCTGCGCAGGACTTTCGGAATTTCCCGAATCGCCGCCGTAAAAGGCCATTGAACTGCCTTTATAGTGCAATTCAGCGCCCAAAATGATTAGCGGTGAGGGCCGTCACAGAACCCCGAGGGCCGGCTTTCTGCGCATGCCCAGCAAATAGCCATCAGCGAATCACAGCCCGGTTAAGTCGTCCGGGACGTCCACCGCGTGCTCCTGGAGAGCCTCCAACGGCACCACGTCGAGGGTGCGTTCGTGGGTGCTCGCCAGCACCACCGGGGCCGCGCAGCCGTCCCGGTAAGCGCGCAGCCAGTTGCGCGCGGTGACGCACCACCGGTCGCCGGGCACCAGGCCGGGGAACCGGAACTGCGGCATCGGGGTCGACAGGTCGTTGCCGATGGACTGCTGGTGGTCGAGGAATTCGGCGGTGACGACGGCGCAGATGGTGTGCAGGCCGCGGTCCTCCTCGCCGGTCGAGCAGCAGCCGTCCCGGTGGAAACCGGTCATCGGGTCGGTGCCACACGGCTCCAATGGGCCGCCGAGGACGTTGCGATCCACCATCGGACCAGTATCGACCCACATCGCACCCGTACAGTGGATTGAGAATTCGTTCAATCCATCAATTCGTGAGGTTCCGATGCCCGTCTTCCCCGGCAGCGACAACCGGCCGCTCTACGAGATCAAAGCGAATCTCTTCAAAGCGTTGTCGCACCCGGCGCGGATCCGCGTTCTGGAGATCCTGTCCGCCAACGCCCGCCCGACCGGGGTGGGCGAGATCCTCACCGAGACCGGCATCGAGCCCACCCTGCTGTCCCAGCATCTCGCGGTGCTCAAACGGCATGGAGTGGTCCGGGCCGAACGGGTGGGCAACGCGGTCTTCTACGAACTCGCGCATCCATCGGTGGCTGAACTACTGGTGATCGCCCGCGCGTTCCTGGCCGACACCCTGCGGTCACAACGGCAGCAGTTCGACGCCTTCGATGCGCTGCCCCCGGTCGGCGATCACCGATGACCGCCGAATGGCGGCGACTGCTCCCCCACCGCGGTGACTACGCCGGGCTGCGGCAGTCCTGGCGCATCGATCTGCTGGCCGGCATCACTGTCGGCGTCGTCGCGTTGCCGTTGGCTCTGGCGTTCGGGATCAGTTCCGGCGTCGGCGCCGCCGCGGGTCTGATCACCGCGGTGGTGGCCGGCCTGGTGGCGGCGGTGTTCGGCGGTTCGCCGGTCCAGGTGTCCGGCCCGACCGGGGCGATGGCGGTGGTGCTCGCCCCGATCGTCGCCGCGCACGGCGCGGGCAGCATCGCGGTGGTGACGCTGCTGGCCGGCGTTCTGGTTCTCACCGCCGGGTTCACCGGACTCGGTCGCGCCGTGACGTTCATCCCGTGGCCGGTGATCGAGGGCTTCACCCTCGGGATCGCCGCGATCATCTTCCTTCAGCAGGTGCCCAGCGCGTTCGGGACGACGGCCCCGGCCGGGCACCGGACGTTGACCGCGGCGTGGACGGTGGTCCGCGAGGCCGACTGGGCGGCAGCAGGTTCCACCCTGGCGATCGTCGGCCTGGTCGCTGTTCTCATGGTCGGCCTGCCGCGGCTGCACCGGGCCATCCCCGAGTCGCTGACCGCCGTCGTGGTGGCGACCGTCGCGGTCGTGGCGTGGCACCTGCCGGTGGCCACCATCGGCAGATTGCCGTCGCACCTTCCCGCCCCGGCGATGCCTCAGGTCGACTTCGAGGCGATGCGCACGCTGTTCGGGGCGGCGGTGGCGATCGCCGCCCTGGCCGCGATCGAGTCGCTGCTCTCGGCGCGGGTGGCCGCGACGATGACCCCGACCGGCTCGTATGACCCGGACCGCGAACTGGTGGGCCAGGGCCTGGCGTCGGTGGCGGCCGGGGTCTTCGGCGGCATGCCCGCCACCGGGGCGATCGCCCGAACCGCTGTCAACGTCCGCTCCGGAGCCCGCACGCGCATGGCTGCGATCGTGCACTCCTTACTTCTCCTGGCGGTGGTGTACCTGGCCACCGGACCGGTGGCGGCGATCCCGTTGTCCGCCCTGGCCGGGGTGTTGATGGTGACCGCGTTCCGGATGGTCTCGTTCGGCACGGTGCGCAAGATCCTGCACTCGACCCGATCCGACGCGCTGGCGTTCGTGCTGACCGCGGTGGTGACCGTCTGCTTCGACCTGATCGAGGCGGTCGAGATCGGGATCGTCGTCGCCGCGTTCTTCGCGCTGCGCACGGTGGCGCGGCGCAGCAGCGTCGTCCGCGAGGAACTTCCCGGCCCCCGCCAACCCGGTGATGAGCGCATCGCGCTGCTGCGATTGGACGGGGCGATGTTCTTCGGAGCGGCCGAGCGCATTTCGACTGCGATCACCGACGCCGACCAGCACCAGGTGTCGGTGGTCATCATCCGGATGTCGCAACTGGGCATGCTCGACGCGACCGGGGCGCACACGCTGGCCGAGATCACCGAGGAACTCGAGTCCCGCGGGATCACCGTCATCATCAAGGGGGTGCAGGCCGAACACCTCGGCCTGCTCACCAACATGGGAATCTTCGACGCGCTGCGCCATGAGAACCACATGGTCGACTCCCTGGAGGAGGCCGTCGCCCATGCCCGGTCCCATGCCGTGCCTCCCCCTGCCGTGCCTCTAGGGTGACGGACGTGAGTCTCAACCGGCGACAGCTCCTGACGTTCGCGGCGGGCGTCGGGCTGACGTCGGTCGCCGGCTGTGCGGACGGACCGGGGCCGGCTGTGCGACTGCTGACGTCGACGGAACGGTCCGGGGTGATGCTGTGCCGTCAGGCCTGGGGTGCCCGCCCGGCCCGGGCCGGCGGCCGCCCGCACACCATCACCCGGATGACCATTCACCACTCCGCGGTGGCGCTGCCGGACAACCGCGGCATCGTCGCGCGACTGCAACAGCACCAGCGCTATCACCAGGACGACAAGGGCTGGGTCGACATCGCCTACCACGCGGCCGTCGACCGCAACGGCAACATCTTCGCGCTGCGCGACACCGCGATCGCCGGTGACACCGCCACCGACTACGACACCACCGGCCACTTCCTGGTGCTGTGCGAGGGCGACTTCGACACCGAGGCGGTCACCGAGGCCCAACTCGACGGCGCCGCGCTGGTGTGCGCCTGGGCCGCCCAGCAGTTCGGGATCGGTGTGAACACTCTCGCCAGCCATCAGCAGGTGGCTCCCGGGGAAACCGACTGCCCGGGCCGCAGCCTGCAGGCCCACGTCACCTCCGGGGACCTCAAGAAGCGCATCGCCGACAACCTGACAGCCGGCTTCGAGCTGCGGCCGGTCTGCGGATCCGACGCCGACGCCCGGGTGGCCGGCATCACCGCGGGCCGCTGATCGACCGCGGCTGGAACAAACCGGCCCGTCTGCGCGACTATTGACACATGAACTGCGACATCGCTCGTGAGGCGCTGTCGGCACGCATCGACGGGGAACGCGAACCCATCCCGTCGTCCCATGTCGACGAGCATCTCGCCGGCTGCGAGCCGTGCCGGAACTGGCAGGCGGCCGCGGTGGAGCAGACCCAGTTGCTGCGCCGGCTGGCGGGGCGCTCCCAGGTCGCGGTCGTCCGCGCCCCGGTGAACAGCGAGCCCGACCGGTTGGACGCCCTGGTGGCGTCGTGGCCGCGGTGGTCGCTGGGCGCCGTCGGAGTCACGCAGGTCGCGTTGGCGATCACCCAGAGCCTCGGCGCGGGCCTGGGGGTCCCGCAGTCCGCCGCGGGGCACGTCCTCAACGAGTCGACGGCGTGGTCGGCGGCCCTGGGCGTGGTGATGATCGTGGCCGCGTTGCGGCCCGCACTGGCGGGCGGGCTGGCCTGGGTGCTCGCGGCGTTCGCCGGGCTGCTGGTGATCTATGAGTTCGACGAC
>NZ_JAFMJZ010000076.1 GCF_017853185.1 Mycolicibacterium sp. | reverse complement strand
GAGCGGGCAGACCCCTTACGGGCCCGTGCGGCGGTGCCACCGTTGGAGGTGCTCATGCGAGGGCTCATTCGACTCTGACTCCTAAGCTTCACGATCAGTCACGCCTGTAACTCATGTCACATGAGCCACATCAATAACAATGGCGACAACTGCACCGTACGTCACGGCCGTCGCAGACGAAACTGCGCGAAAAAATTACACGTTTGTATTTCCGCAGGTGTGACCGAATAGTAATCTTAGAGATCTGCCATAAAAATCTGTTTATGCAGGTCGAATTGTTTTCAGCCTGAACGCGGCCGGGCCGCCCAATTGCGTAATTTGCGTGTGACGACCGCTGCTGCGCCGACGGCGATTACCAGAAAAATCGTGAAACCCGTCCAGGGGAAAATTGGCGTATTCAACTGGTCGACGAAATTCTGTGCGCCCTGCACCGGATTAGGTGCGAGTTTGGCCACGTCCTGGCCGGCTTCCAGCAGAACACGGTCGTAACTCGTGCTGTACGTCCCGGCCCATCCCGGACTCAGCACGAGCACCGTCGACCCCGGATGGTCCTGCCCCACCTGGCTGGCGATATCCCGCAACGGGGTGTCGATGGGCGGACTCTTCTCCATCACGATGACCTTGAGGTCGATCCCGTGGTCGCGGGCCCCGGCGACCACCTTCTGCAGTCCGGCCACGTCGTCCTTGGGTGCGGCGACGCCGTCCTTGGCGATATCGGCCTTCACCGTGCTCATGCAGGTGTCCAATGGAGTGGAGACCTCCATACCGACCGCACTGCAGACCTCGACCGGGATGTACGTCGGCAGGTGCAGGATCGTCACGAGTCGGAACGGTACCGCTCGTCACGCCACGGCCTGGCAGTACGCGCCGACAGAGACAAGACTGTGTCCTGTGGGCCAGTTCACCCACTTGACCATGCAGTACCCGCCCTAGCAGGACAACCGTACTGCTAATATTCGCCTTGCCCGTCAGCCCGAACCGCTGATGGAAACGACCTGAAGACGACCTAAAACAACTAAGCCGGGAGTTGATGTGAGCAGCGCAAATTCGTCCTTGAACTCGTTCGGGGCCCGCGACACCCTCAAGGTCGGGGACAACAGCTACGAGATCTACCGACTCGACGCGGTTCCGGGCACCGAGAAGCTGCCCTACAGCCTCAAGGTGCTCGCCGAGAACCTGCTGCGCACCGAGGACGGCGCCAACATCACCAAAGAGCACATCGAGGCCATCGCGAACTGGGATCCCTCGGCTCAGCCGAGCATCGAGATCCAGTTCACCCCGGCCCGGGTGGTCATGCAGGACTTCACCGGTGTCCCCTGCATCGTCGACCTGGCGACCATGCGCGAGGCGGTCACCGCCCTCGGCGGCGACCCCGAGAAGGTCAACCCGCTGGCGCCGGCCGAACTGGTCATCGACCACTCGGTGATCCTGGACTTCTTCGGCACCGCCGACGCCTACGAGAAGAACGTCGCGCTCGAATACGAACGGAATGGCGAGCGGTACCAGTTCCTGCGCTGGGGCCAGGGCGCCTTCGACGACTTCAAGGCCGTCCCGCCGGGCACCGGCATCGTGCACCAGGTCAACATCGAGTACCTGGCCCGGGTGACGATGGTGCGCGACGGTGTCGCCTACCCGGACACCTGCGTGGGCACCGACAGCCACACCACCATGGTCAACGGCCTGGGCGTGCTGGGCTGGGGTGTGGGCGGCATCGAGGCCGAGGCCGCCATGCTCGGCCAGCCGGTGTCGATGCTCATCCCCCGCGTCGTCGGCTTCAAGCTGACCGGTGAGATCAAGCCCGGCGTCACCGCCACCGACGTGGTGCTGACCGTCACCGACATGCTGCGCAAGCACGGCGTGGTCGGCAAGTTCGTCGAGTTCTACGGCAAGGGCGTCGGCGAGGTGCCGCTGGCCAACCGCGCCACGCTGGGCAACATGAGCCCTGAATTCGGTTCCACCGCAGCGATGTTCCCGATCGACGGCGAGACGATCAACTACCTGCGTCTGACCGGCCGCTCCGAGGAGCAGCTGGCTCTGGTCGAGGCCTACGCCAAGACCCAGGGCATGTGGCACGACCCGAACCACGAGCCGAAGTTCTCCGAGTACCTCGAGCTCGACCTCTCGACGGTGGTGCCCTCGATCGCCGGGCCGAAGCGCCCGCAGGACCGCATCGAGCTCACCGATGCCAAGAACGCGTTCCGCAAGGACATCCACAACTACGTCGAGGAGAACCACCCGACGCCGCACACCAAACTCGACGAGGCCGACGAGGAGTCCTTCCCGGCCAGCGACCCGGCGGCACTCTCCTTCGCCGACAACGGCGCGCATGACATGCGGCCGTCGGCGGCCAACGGCTCGCACGGCCGTCCGAGCAAGCCGGTGGTGGTGAAGTCCGCTGAGCATGGCGAGTTCGTCCTCGACCACGGCGCCGTCGTCGTCACCGGCATCACCTCGTGCACCAACACCTCCAACCCGTCGGTCATGATCGGCGCGGCACTGCTGGCCAAGAAGGCCGTCGAGAAGGGCCTGACCAGCAAGCCGTGGGTCAAGACCAACATGGCGCCCGGCTCCCAGGTCGTCACCGACTACTACGAGAAGGCCGGCCTCTGGCCGTACCTGGAGAAGCTGGGCTACTACCTCGGCGGCTACGGCTGCACCACCTGTATCGGCAACACCGGCCCGCTGCCCGAGGAGATCTCCAAGGCGATCAACGACAACGACCTGTCGGTGACGGCGGTGCTGTCGGGCAACCGCAACTTCGAGGGCCGCATCTCCCCCGACGTGAAGATGAACTACCTGGCCTCCCCGCCGCTGGTGATCGCCTACGGCATCGCCGGCACCATGGACTTCGACTTCGAGTCGGACCCGCTGGGCAAGGATCAGCAGGGCAACGACGTCTTCCTGAAGGACATCTGGCCGTCGCAGAAGGAGATCGACGACACCATCGCGTCCTCGATCAACCGGAAGATGTTCACCGACAGCTACGCCGACGTGTTCAAGGGCGACGAGCGCTGGCAGAACCTGCCGACCCCGTCGGGCAACACCTTCGCCTGGGATCCCAAGTCGACCTATGTCCGCAAGCCCCCTTACTTCGACGGCATGCCCGCCAACCCGGAGCCGGTCGCCGACATCACCGGGGCCAGAGTGCTTGCGCTGCTGGGCGATTCGGTGACCACCGACCACATCTCCCCGGCCGGCAGCATCAAGAAGGGCACCCCGGCGGCGCAGTACCTGGAGGCCAACGGCGTAAAGCCCGAGGACTTCAACTCGCTGGGTTCGCGGCGCGGCAACCACGAGGTGATGATCCGCGGCACCTTCGCCAACATCCGGCTGAGCAATCAGGTCCTGGCCGGACTCGGCGAGGTGCCCTCGGGTGGCTACACCCGCGACTTCACCCAGCCGGGCGCCCCGCAGGCGTTCATCTACGACGCCGCGCAGAACTACGCGGCGGCCAAGACCCCGCTGGTGGTGCTGGGCGGCAAGGAGTACGGCTCGGGTTCGTCACGCGACTGGGCGGCCAAGGGCACCAGCCTGCTGGGCGTGCGTGCGGTGATCACCGAGTCCTTCGAGCGCATCCACCGGTCCAACCTGATCGGCATGGGCGTCATCCCGCTGCAGTTCCCGGCGGGAGAGTCGGCCAAGTCGCTGAAGCTGGACGGCACCGAGGTCTTCGACATCACCGGCATCACCGAACTGAACGCCGGCAAGACCCCCAAGACGGTGCACGTCAAGGCCACCAAGGACGACGGCTCGGTCGTCGAGTTCGACGCCGTGGTGCGCATCGACACCCCCGGGGAGGCGGACTACTACCGCAACGGCGGCATCCTCCAGTACGTGCTGCGCAACATGCTGCGGGCCGGTTCGGCCTAGGCGGGTATGCCCCGGGTCAGTGCGGACCACCTTGCCGCGCGCCGTCGTCAGATCTTGGACGGCGCGCGGCGGTGTTTCGCCGCGCACGGCTACGACAAGGCCACGGTGCGCCGCCTCGAGGAGGAGATCGGACTGTCGCGGGGGGCGATATTCCACCACTTCCGCGACAAGGACACGCTGTTCTTCGAACTGGCCCGTGAGGATGCCGCCCGGATGGCCGAGGTGGCCGCTCGCGAGGGCCTGATTCAGGTCATGCGGGAAATGCTCGCTGCGCCTGAGGAATTCGACTGGCTGGCCACCCGGCTGGAGATCGCGCGGAAGCTGCGCAACGATCCGGCTTTCCAGCGCGGCTGGGCCGAACGGTCCGCTGCGCTGGCGGCGGCCACCACCGGCCGGCTGGAACGCCAGCGCCAGGCCGGGCGGGTGCGCCAGGACATTCCCGGCGACGTGATGCAGTGCTATCTGGACCTGGTGCTCGACGGTCTGGTGGCACGACTGGCCGCCGGTGAGGATCCGGCGCGGCTGTCCGCCGTTCTCGACCTGGTGGAGGAATCGGTTCGCCGCCACCCCGAGTGACCGGGCTAGGCGAGTTCGATCAGCGTCGCGTAGTCCTCGGACCAGTGGTCCTCGGTGCCGTCCGGCAGCAGCACCACGCGCTGCGGTTCCAGCGCCTCGGCCGCGCCCGGGTCGTGGGTCACCAGCACCACCGCGCCGGCGTAGCTGCGCAGCGCATCGAGCACCTGCTCGCGGGAGGCCGGGTCGAGGTTGTTGGTCGGTTCGTCCAGCAGCAGCACGTTCGCGGTCGAGGCCACCAGGCCGGCCAGTGCCAACCGGGTCTTCTCGCCACCCGACAGCGTGCCCGCCGGTTGGTCCAGTTGCGGCCCGGTGAACATGAACGCACCCAGCAGACCGCGCAGATCCTGCTCGCCGGTGTCGGGTGCGGCGTGCCGGATGTTCTCCCACACCGTCGCGTTGTTGTCGAGGGTGTCGTGTTCCTGGGCGAAGTAGCCGATCTTGCAACCGTGGCCGGGTTCGATCGCACCGGCATCGGGCGTCTCGGTGCCGGCCAGCACCCGCAGCAGCGTGGTCTTGCCCGCGCCGTTGAGTCCCAGCACCACGACCCGGGAACCCCGGTCGATCGCCAGGTCGACGCCGGCGAACACCTCCAGCGAGCCGTAGGCCTTGGTCAGCCCCTTGGCCATCAGCGGGGTCTTGCCGCACGCGGCCGGCACCGGGAACCTGATCTTGGCGACCTTGTCCGCCACCCGTTCGGCGTCGAGTTCAGACATCATCCGGTCAGCGCGGCGCAACATGTTCTGCGCTGCAACGGCTTTGGTGGCTTTGGCGCCCATCTTCGCGGCCTGGGTGCGCAACGCCGAGGCCTTCTTCTCGGCGTTGGCACGCTCGCGGCGGCGTCGTTGTTCGTCGGTGGCGCGGGCGTCGAGATACTTCTGCCAGCCCATGTTGTAGACGTCGGCCTCGCCGCGCACCGCATCGAGGAACCACACCCGGTTGACCACCTCGGCCAGCAGATTGACGTCGTGGCTGATGATCACCAGTCCGCCGCTGTAGACCCGCAGGAAGTCGCGCAGCCAGGTGATCGAGTCGGCGTCGAGGTGGTTGGTCGGCTCGTCGAGCAGCAGCGTGGTGTCGGTTCCGGCACCGGACTCGCTGGCGGCGAACAGGATCCGGGCCAGCTCCACCCGGCGGCGCTGGCCGCCGGACAGGGTGTGCAACGGCTGGGTGAGCACCCGCTCGGGCAGGCCCAGGCTGGCGCAGATCCGTCCCGCCTCACTCTCCGCCGCATAGCCGCCGAGCGCGGCAAATCGCTCCTCGAGTTGGCCGTAGCGGCGGATCGCCTTGTCCCGTTCCTTCTCGTCGACCACCTCGGCCATCAGGACCTGTTGCTTCTCCAGGTCGGCCAGCAGGGTGTCCAGGCCGCGGGCCGAGAGCACCCGGTCGCGGGCCAGCACCTCAAGGTCGCCCTCGCGCGGGTCCTGCGGCAGGTAACCGACCTCGCCACTGCGCACCACGGTTCCGGCGTACGGGTCGCCCTCCCCCGCCAGGATCCGCATCGTGGTGGTCTTGCCCGCACCGTTACGACCCACCAGGCCGATCCGGTCGCCGGGCTGGATGCGCAACGCCGGCCCCTCGGCCAGCAGCAGGGTGCGCGCGCCGGCGCGGACCTCGAGGTCCGTTGCGGTGATCACAGCGCCTGTCTCACTTCTCGTCGGTGAAGGCCGGGTCCCGGTTCTCGGCGCGCGCGGCAACCGCCTCTTCGAAGTTGGCGGTGAGCAGGCGCACATAGAGCTGCCCGAGGCCTTCGGCCTGCATATGCCCCTCCAGGGTACTTGCATCCAGCCCGGTCCACAGCGTCCGCTTGGTCAGTTCGGTGCCCGGCCGGGAGAAGCCGGCGATCCGCTCGGCCATCTCGTAACAGGTGGGCAGCAGGTCCGCGGCCGGTACCTGCCGGGACACCAGGCCGATCCGCTCGGCTTCGCCGGCGTCGACATCGCGGCCGGTGAGCATGATCTCGAAGGCCCGCGACGATCCGATGGCGCGCGGGAGCAGGTAGGAAAGTCCGAGCTCGGAAGCGGTAAGTCCGTTGTTGATGCCGGCGGCACGGAAGTAGGCATCGGATGCGGCCACCCGGATGTCGGCGGCCAGGGCCAGACAGAGACCGCCGCCGATGGCCGCCCCGTTGACCGCCGCGATGATCGGCTGGTGCAGCCGGCGCATGGCCAGGATCACCTCGTCGAGGATCTCCATCGACCGCAGCGCATAGGTCGGCCGTGTGAGTCCGGCCACATGCGGGACGGCACCGGCCGACTTGTGGTCGGCACCCGAGGAGAAGCCGCGTCCGGCCCCGGTCAGCACGACGACGCGGACGTCGTTGTCGTGGTTGAGCTCGGCCAGCGCATCGCGCAGCGGGATCATGACGTCGAACGCCATCGAGTTCATCCGCTCGGGCCGGTTCAGGGTGACCAGTGCGACGCCGGGCTGCGGACGGTCGATGAGGACGAAGTCGGACGGGCTCATCGGTGCACGCTATCGCGCGCCGGTATCAGAGGTCGGTTGTCTGCGCGGCGATGACGGCGTCGATGTCGAAGTCCCGGACCTCCTGAATCAGCTGCTCGAGCTGGGCCGGCGGCAGAGCGCCCGCCTGGTTGAACACCACATGACCCTTCTTGAAGATCATCAGGGTCGGGATGGAGCGGATTTCGGCGTCGGCGGCAAGCTGTTCGTTCGCCTCGGTGTCGACCTTGGCGAAGACGATGTCGGGATGCTTGTCCGAGGCGGCGGTGAAGGTGGGTGCGAACGCCCGGCACGGGCCGCACCAGGAAGCCCAGAAGTCGACGAGGACGATGTCGTTGCCGTCGACGATGTCGTTGAAATTCTGTTTGGTCAGGTCTTGGGTAGCCACGTCTGTCGTAACGCGATCCGGCGTGCCGGTGTTCCCCGCGCGCCCCGACGGTAGGCTGCGCCCCGATAATCACGGCGTGACGACGACGAACGGCGGGTTTCTCATGGCAATCCTGGATCTGCCGATCTGGCTGGTCGGCATCATCGTCGTCGGCGGGGCGGCCGCCATCGGAGTCGTCCTTGTCTACGGGTTGGATCTCTTCGTCAAGCGGCACCGCGGCGAGGAATACAACTCGGTGGTCAGCGATGGCTTCCAGGCCGTGGGCACGATCTATGCCATCGTCACCGGACTGCTGGTGTTCGGGGTGTTCACCACGTTCCAGGAGTCCACCCAGCAGTCCGCTGACGAGGCGTCCACCCTGGTGCTGATGTACCGCAACGCGCAGGCATTTCCGCAGCCGCAGAGGGACCAGGCCCAGCAGGCCGTGGTGGCCTACATCAACTCGGTCATCGACGACGAATGGCCGGCGCTGGCCGATGGCGCTGGCAGCCCGAAGACCAGCCAGGCCATCGATCGGCTGTTCGACGTGTACAACCCGATGTCCCCGGACGCTCGTTGGGCCGACCAGTACGCCCGGTCGGTCGACGACCTCAGCGATGTGGTCAAGCTCCGCAACGAACTGATCGACAACGCCCGGGACTCGCTGCCGCCGATCTACTGGTTCCTGCTCTTCGCCGGCGGCTTCGTCACCCTGCTCTATCTCTCACTCGCGTACGTCGAGAAGAAGGCGATGCACGCACTGGCCGTCGGCCTGATGGCCGTCATGCTCGGGCTGGTGATCTTCCTGCTGCTGGAGGTCAATCATCCGTTCCGAGGCGAGATCGCCGTCCCCAAGACCAATTTCGAGAACGCACTGACCTCGATTTCGCAGGTCACCAACGGCGCCCGATGAGCTGGTCGGTGAAGCCCCAGACAGTGAACCTCTAGACAGTGAACCTCTAGACGGTGAACCCGAGCGCCCGCAACTGCTCACGCCCGTCGTCGGTGATCTTGTCCGGGCCCCACGGCGGGTTCCACACCCAATTGAGCTTGACCTCGTTGACCAGACCGGCCCCCACCAGTGCGGCGTTCACCTGATCCTCGATCACATCGGTCAGCGGGCAGGCCGCCGAGGTAAGGGTCATGTCGACGACACACACCGTGCCGGCCCCCTCCCCTTCGGATGCCTTCTCGACGTTGAGCCCGTAGACCAGACCCAGATCGACGACGTTGATACCGAGTTCGGGATCGACCACATCGCGCATGGCCTCTTCGACATCGGCCAGCAGTTGATCGCTGACGGTCTCGCTCATTGTCTGCCTCCCTGGTCCTTGCCGACCGATGCCTGGGCCACTGCGTCCTTGAACGCCATCCAGCCCAGCAGTGCGCATTTCACCCGCGCCGGATACTTCGACACCCCGGCGAAGGCGATGCCGTCGCCGATCAGATCCTCGTCGCCCTCGACGGTTCCCCTGGAGGTGATCATCTCGTTGAAGCCCTCGACGGTCTTGAGCGCGTCGCCGACGTTCTGGCCGATCACCTGATCGGCCAGGACCGAGACGGCCGCCTGGCTGATCGAACAGCCCTGCCCGTCGTAGGACACGTCGTCGACCTTCTCGCCGTCACCGGACAGCGTCACCCGCAGCGTGATCTCGTCACCGCAGGTCGGATTGACGTGGTGCACTTGAGCATTGAACGGCTCACGCAGTCCGCGGTGGTGCGGGTGCTTGTAGTGGTCCAGGATCACTTCCTGGTACATCTGCTCCAGACGCATCAGCGGTTGTCTCCAAAGAAGTCGATGGCCCTGCGCACGCCGGCGATCAGCCGGTCCACTTCGTCGACTGTGTTGTACACCGCGAACGAGGCACGGACGGTGGCCGCCAAACCATAACGACGGTGCAGGGGCGCGGCGCAATGGTGGCCGACCCGCACCGCCACCCCGTCGTCGTCGAGCACCTGCCCGACGTCGTGGGCGTGCACACCGTCGACGACGAAGGAGACCGGGGAGCGGCGCACTGCCGGGTCGCTGGGGCCGATGATGCGCACCTGGGGGATCTCGGCGAGACCGGCCAGTGTGGCCGCCACCAACCGGTGCTCGTGGTCGGCGACGTTCTCCATGCCGATCTCGGCGAGATAGCGAGCGGCAGCGCCCAATCCGACGACCTGGGTGATCATCTGGGTGCCGGCCTCGAACCGTTGCGGCGGCGCGCAGTAGGTGGCCGACTCCATCGTGACCGTCTCGATCATGGAGCCGCCGGTGAGGAACGGCGGCAGTTCCGCCAGCAGCTTGCGGCGGCCGTAGAGCGCGCCGACACCGGTGGGTCCGAGCATCTTGTGCCCGGAGAAGGCGGCGAAGTCGACGCCCAGGGCGTGGAAGTCGACCGGCTGGTTGGGCACCGACTGGCAGGCGTCCAGGACGGTCAGCGCCCCGACCGCCTTGGCACGCTTGACCATCTCCCCGACCGGGGCTCCGGTGCCGGTGACGTTCGAGTGCCCAGTGAAGGTGAGGAGCTTGACCCGTTCGTCGAGGCGCACCGAGTCCAGGTCGATCTGTCCGTCGTCGGTGATCGAGTACCACTTCAGGGTTGCCCCGGTCCGCCGGGCCAGCTCCTGCCACGGGATGAGGTTGGCGTGGTGTTCGAGTTCGGTGGTGACGATGACATCACCCGGGCCGACTGCATAGCGGGACCTGTTGTCGCCCAACACATACGAGACCAGGTTCAGCGCCTCGGTGGCGTTCTTGGTGAATTCGATCTCATCCGGGGCGACCCCGACGAACGCGGCGACGTCGGCGCGGCCCTGCTCGAAGGCGTCGGTGGACTCCTCCATCAGCTGATGGGCCCCGCGGTGCACCGCACCGTAGGAGGTGGTGACGAACTGCCGCTCGGCGTCGAGCACCTGCAACGGCTTCTGCGATGTCGCGCCGGAATCCAGGTAGGCCAGCCGGTGACCGCCGCGCATCATCTTCGCCAGGATGGGGAAATCCGCGCGGATGCGTTCCACGTCCACGCCCCCCGTCTTCAGGCCGACGCCGACCGTCGACGTCATGCCGGAGCCTGGGCGGCGGCCCGGGTGAACCGCTCGTATCCGTTCTCCTCGAGTTCGTCGGCCAGTTCCGGGCCACCGGATTCGACGATCCGGCCGTCGACGAACACGTGCACGAACTGCGGGCGGATGTAGCGCAGGATGCGGGTGTAGTGGGTGATCAGCAGCACGCCGGCGTGCTCGGCCTCGGCGAAGCGGTTGACGCCCTCGCTGACCACCCGCAGTGCGTCGACGTCCAGGCCGGAGTCGGTCTCATCGAGGATGGCGATCTTGGGCCGCAGCAGGCTCAGTTGCAGCACCTCGTGGCGCTTCTTCTCGCCGCCGGAGAATCCCTCGTTGACGCTGCGCTCGGCGAACTGCGGGTCGATCTCGAGGTCGGTCATCGCGGCCTTGACCTCCTTGACCCACAGTCGCAGCTTCGGCGCCTCGCCCCGCGCGGCCGTGACGGCGGTGCGCAGGAAGTTCGACATCGAGACGCCGGGTACCTCGACCGGGTACTGCATCGCCAGGAAGAGTCCGGCCCGGGCGCGTTCGTCCACGCTCATCGCCAGCACGTCCTCACCGTCGAGGGTGATCGAACCGGAGGTGACCGTGTACTTGGGGTGACCGGCGATGGCGTAGGACAGTGTCGACTTGCCGGATCCGTTGGGCCCCATCACCGCATGGGTCTCCCCCGAGCGCACTGTGAGGTTGACCCCCTTGAGGATCTCCTTCTCGGCGCCGTCCGGCGTGGTGATGGAGACGTGCAGGTCCTTGATGTCGAGGGTGCTCATGCGTCAGCTTTCGATTCGTGGCCAAATTTTGATTCAGTACGCGCCAGTTCGTGTTCGATGGCATCGGTGAGGCGGTCGCGGATCTCCGGCACGGCGATCTTGGAGATGATCTCGCCGAAGAAGCCGCGCACCACCAGACGGCGGGCCTGTTCTTCGGGGATGCCGCGGGCCTGCAGGTAGAACAACTGCTCGTCGTCGAATCGTCCGGTGGCGCTGGCGTGGCCGGCGCCGACGATCTCGCCGGTCTCGATCTCCAGGTTGGGCACCGAGTCGGCGCGGGCGCCGTCGGTGAGCACCAGGTTCCGGTTCACCTCGAAGGTGTCGGTGCCGGTGGCCCCGGCGCGGATCAGCACGTCGCCGATCCAGACCGTGTGCGCGTCGGGCTTCTTCGACTCGGGATCGCCCTGCAAAGCGCCCTTGTAGAGCACGTTGGACCGGCAGTTGGGAACGGCGTGATCGACCAGAAGTCGGGATTCCAGATGCTGACCGGCGTCGGCGAAGTACAGGCCGAGCAGTTCCGCATCACCGCCGGGCGCGTCGTAGCGGACGGTCGCCGACATCCGGACCACCTCACCGCCGAGGGTGACCGCGACGTGGCGCAGCACCGCGACCTGCCCGAGCCGGGCGTGCTGGGCGCAGACGTGCAATGCGTCGTCGGCCCAATCCGCGATCCACACCACGGTCAGCCGGGCGGCGTCCTCCAGGACGAATTCGACGTTGTCGGCGTAGGTTCCACTGCCGCGCAGGTCGATGACGACGACCGCCTCGGCGAGTTCCCCGGCCCGGATCTGCAGGTGCCCGTAGGCGGTCCTGCCCTCCCCCGGCCCGGTGACGACGATCTCGATCGGGTTCTCGGCGCGCAGGCCGCGGGCGACGGTGACCACCGTCGCGGTCTCGAAGCTCGAGAACGCCTGCGCGGCAACGCGATCCGCCGGGACTCCGGCCTGGCCGAGTCGCGCGTCACCGCGGGCGACGGTCTCCACCGTCACTCCGTCCTGCACGGCCACGGCGATGGGCGCGGAGCCGGTCGCGGCGGCCGAGCCGTCGTGCAGCCCGCGCAGCCGCTTGAGCGGGGTGAACCGCCACAGCTCGTCACGGCCGCCGGGAACGTCGAAGTCATCGACATCGAAGGACGCGAACTGCTCGCCCTTGTTGACTGTCAGCGTCGTCATCCGACAGCGCCCTCCATCTGCAGCTCGATCAGCCGGTTGAGTTCCAGCGCGTACTCCATCGGCAGTTCGCGGGCGATCGGCTCGACGAAGCCACGCACCACCATCGCCATCGCCTCGTCCTCGGTCATGCCGCGGCTCATCAGGTAGAACAGCTGATCCTCGCTGACCTTCGAGACGGTGGCCTCATGGCCCATCGTCACGTCGTCCTCGCGGATGTCGACGTACGGGTAGGTGTCGCTGCGGCTGATCGTGTCGACCAGCAGCGCATCGCACTTCACGCTCGAACGCGATCCGTGCGCACCCTTGTTCACCTGGACCAGACCGCGGTAGGACGCCCGGCCACCGCCGCGCGCCACCGACTTGGACACGATATTGCTCGAGGTGTTGGGCGCCAGGTGCAGCATCTTGGCGCCGGTGTCCTGATGCTGACCCTCACCGGCGAACGCGATCGAGAGCACCTCACCCTTGGCGTGTTCGCCGGTCATCCACACCGCCGGGTATTTCATGGTGACCTTGGAGCCGATGTTGCCGTCGACCCACTCCATGGTGGCTCCGGCCTCGGCCCGGGCCCGCTTGGTCACCAGGTTGTAGACGTTGTTCGACCAGTTCTGGATGGTGGTGTACCGAACGCGCGCACCGGGTTTGACGATGATCTCGACCACCGCGGAGTGCAGCGAGTCGCTCTTGTAGATCGGCGCGGTACAGCCCTCCACGTAGTGGATGTAGGAACCCTCGTCGGCGATGATCAGGGTGCGCTCGAACTGCCCCATGTTCTCGGTGTTGATCCGGAAGTAGGCCTGCAGCGGGATGTCGACGTGCACACCCGGCGGCACGTAGATGAACGAGCCACCCGACCACACCGCGGTGTTGAGCGCGGAGAACTTGTTGTCGCCGGCCGGGATCACCGTGCCGAAGTACTTCTTGAAGAGCTCAGGGTGTTCCCGCAGCCCCGAATCGGTGTCGAGGAAGATCACCCCTTGGGCCTCGAGGTCCTCTCGGATCTGGTGGTAGACGACCTCGGACTCGTACTGTGCCGCGACTCCGGAGACCAGTCGCTGCTTCTCCGCCTCGGGGATGCCGAGCCGGTCGTAGGTGTTCTTGATGTCCTCGGGCAGGTCCTCCCAGGAGGTGGCCTGCTTCTCGGTCGAGCGCACGAAATACTTGATGTTGTCGAAGTCGATGCCCTCGAGGTCCGAGCCCCAGTTCGGCATCGGCTTCTTCTCGAAGGTGCGCAACGCCTTCAGTCGGATGTCGAGCATCCACTCCGGCTCGCTCTTCTTCGCCGAGATGTCGCGCACCACGGCTTCGGAGAGCCCGCGCTTGGCACTGGCGCCGGCGACGTCGGGGTCCGACCAGCCGTAGCCGTAATGCCCCAGTGAGGCGATGGCATCTTCCTGGCTCAGTGGCGCAGCCACGATTGGGCCGAGCGGCTGAACCTCGGGGGTGGTCGTCATGCCGACTCTCCTTGCTCGTTGCGGATGCTCGCCTCAGGGAATGTCACAGCGAGTGGAACGTGTGTGGTGCAGGCGCAGTCACCGTTGACGATCGAGGCCAGGCGCTGCACGTGGGTGCCCAGCACCTCGGCGATCGCCTGCTGCTCCGCCTCGCACAGTTCCGGGAACTCCTCTGCCACATGGGAAACCGGGCAGTGGTGCTGACAGATCTGGATGCCCTGCATGGGTCCGCCGACCCGGGTCGTGGTGGTGGCGTAGCCCGCCTGCGACAGCGCGTCGGCCACCTGGTCGGCGGCCTCCTCGACGGCGGGAACATCATCGGCGTCGACGGCCGGAACCCCGGCCAGGATGGTGTCGATGCGTCGCCGGGCGAACGCCCGCACCGCCTCGTCGCCGCCGATCTCGCGCAACTGCCGCATCGCGGCCGATGCCAGATCGTCGTAGGTGTGGTCCAGCTTGGCCCGTCCGGCCGGCGTCAACCGGTACCGCTTGGCCGGCCGGCCACGCCCCACCTGCTGCCACGCGGCCGCCGGGTTGGCCTCGGCGTCGCCGTCGTCGACCAGGGCGTCGAGGTGCCGACGCACGCCGGCCGCGGAGATCCCGAGACGCTGGCCGATCTCGGCTGCGGTGATGGATCCCGACTCCAGCAGCAGGCGAACGATCTCCTGCCGGGTCGCACCGTCGTGCGCGGGCACCGCCACGGGCACACGCCCGGCTGAAGCGTCCGGCTCGATTTTCACAACACCAGTGTGACGCAATTCCCCGAAGCCGGTCTAGCAAGGACACCCTAACTTGGGCGGAGGCCCGGGGCGCCGGCGGTTACAGTGCTCACGTGGCTGCCCGACAGCACTCCTTGAGCTCGTCGATCGCCAGTCTGCACGGCGATGAGCGGACGGTGGCGTCCCCGCTCAACGCGGCCGAATTCCTCGCCATGCGGCGCACCCGGCTGTTCGGTGCCACCGGCACCGTCCTGATGGCCATCGGAGCGCTCGGCGCCGGCGCCAGGCCGGTCGTCCAGGACCCGACGTTCGGCGTCCGGCTGCTCAATCTGCCGTCCCGGATCCAGACCGTCGCGCTGACCATGACCACCACCGGCGCGGTGATGATGGCGCTGGCCTGGCTGATGCTCGGGCGTTTCACCCTCGGACCGCGGCGGATGTCGCGCAGCCAGCTGGACCACACCCTGATGCTGTGGATCGTCCCGCTGCTCGTCGCCCCGCCGATGTACAGCAAGGACGTCTACTCGTACCTGGCCCAGAGCCAGATCGCCCGGATCGGCCTGAACCCGTACAAGGTCGGGCCGGCGCCCGGACTCGGCCTCGACCACGTGTTCACCCTCTCGGTGCCCAGCCTGTGGCGGGAGACGCCGGCGCCCTACGGGCCGCTGTTCCTGTGGATCGGCCGCGGCATCTCCGCGCTCACCGGGGAGAACATCGTGGCCGCGGTGCTGTGCCATCGCATCGTCGTGCTGATCGGCGTGGGCCTGATCGTCTGGGCCACGCCCAGGCTGGCCCGGCGCTGCGGAGTCGCCGAGGTGAGCGCGCTCTGGCTGGGTGCGGCCAACCCGCTGCTGCTCATGCATCTGGTGGCCGGTATCCACAACGAGGCGCTGATGCTCGGTCTGATGCTCACCGGCACCGAGGTCGCCCTGCGCGGAATCGCATCGTCAGGCCCGCTTCTGCCCCGTCCCCTGCGCTGGCCGGCCTCCCGCGCCGAGTGGCTCCAATGGGCGCCGGCCGGGTCGGTGGTGGCGGGATCGGTGCTCATCACGCTGTCCTCGCAGGTGAAGCTGCCCGGTCTGCTGGCGTTGGGCTTCGTCGCGATGGCCCTGGCCCACCGCTGGGGTGGGACGCTCAAGGCCTTCTTCACCGCCGGCACCTCGCTGATGTCGCTGGCGCTGGCGGTGATGGCGTTCGTCGGATGGATCAGCGGGCTGGGATTCGGCTGGCTGTTCACCCTCGGG
>NZ_JAFMJZ010000233.1 GCF_017853185.1 Mycolicibacterium sp. | reverse complement strand
TGTGATACGAGGTCTGGTGGTCGGCGCCTGCGGCGCCGCGATAGTAGTGGCCGGCATGACCGGCTGTTCGAGCAAGGACAAGTCGGAGAGTCCGGCGGCGAGTACTCCGGCGGCGACGTCGGTCCAAGCCGGCGGTGTGTCGGCATCGGCAGGCGCGGGCACCGCCAAGGTGACCATCGACGGGCAACCCAAGGAGATGCAGGGCCAGGTCGTCTGCTCCACGATGGGCGGCAATTTCAACATCGCCATCGGTGAGGCCGGATCCGGCGTCGCCGTCGTCATGTCGCCCGACGCCTCGAAGGTGACGTCGGTGGGCCTGGGCAACATCAACGGAACCGTCCTGGGCTTCCAGGACGGCGCACCCGGCGGGAACGCCTCGGCCACCAAGACCGACAAGACCTACAAGGTGACCGGCACGGCCACCGGGGTGGACATGGCCAACCCGATGCAACCGATGACCAAACCGTTCGAGATCGAGGTCACTTGCCCTTAGCAGTGCCCTTGACGGCTTTGGAGGCGGCAGCGGCGCGCTTGGCCGGCGCCGCTGCCTTCTTCACCGCCTTCTTGGCGACGGACTTCGCGGTGTCCGCGACCTTCGCCGGGGATGACTTCTTGGACGCCGCCTTGTTGGCGGGCGCCTTCGCCGCCCCCTTACCGACCGCCTCCTCGAGAGCGGTCAGCGAATCCTCGAGGTGACCGATCAGCCGCTGCAGATGCGGGACGCTGCGACGGCAGCCGACGATGCCGAAGTCGAGGTTGTCGCCGTTGTTGGTCAGCGTGATGTTCAGCGCCTGGCCGTCCAGGGCGATCGACATCGGGTAGTTGCCGGTGAGTTGCGCGCCGCCCCAGTACATCGACTGCCGCGCTCCCGGAACATTCGAGATGACGATGTTGAACGGCGGCGGGGCCGTGGTCCGCAGCACCGGAAGCAGTTCGACCATCAACGGCACGACGTTGAAGGTCGACAGCGCCACCTGCTGAACCTTCGGCATCGACCGGAACACCTCTTTGTTGTTGTTCATGCAGGTGTTGATGATCCTCAGCCGTTCGGCCGGATCGGACGTATCGGTGCCGAGATTGGCCAGCAACGATCCCACCTCGTTGCCACCGGTGGATTCGCCCTCACGGAGATTCACCGGAACCATCGCGATCAGCGGCTTGTCCGGCAGAGCGTCCTGTTCGAGCAGGTATGCCCGCAGGGCGCCGCCGCACACGGCCAGCACCACATCGTTGAGGGTCACGCCGGTCGCTCGCTTGATCGCCAGGAATCGCTCCACCGGCCAGGACTGAGCGGCGCACCGTCGGGCGCCGGCGATCGGCACGTTGAACATGGTCCGCGGAGCGCCGAAGGGCAGGTTGAGTTGTTGTTCGAGGATTCCCTTGCGGGCGAGGTTGTACGTGCCGGGGCCCAGCGCAGCGATGGATCCGGCGCCCTTCTTCACGGTGTCGAGAAGCGATGCCTTGCCGCCGCCGCCCTTCTTCGACTTGCGCTCGCTGGGTTCCCAGAACGCCCGGGCCACATGATCATCGGGATCGGTGGACAGCGCCCGGCGCAGGGTCAGCATCGCGCTCACACCGTCGAGCAGGGCGTGGTGCATCTTGGCGTACACCGCGAACCGGCCGTCGTCGAGTCCCTCGACCAGATGCATCTCCCACAGCGGACGATGCCGGTCCAGCAGCGTGCCGTGCAGCCGCGAGGTGAGCTCCAGGAGTTCACGGACCCGGCCCGGGTTCGGCAGCGCGGAGCGGCGCAGGTGGTATTCGAGGTCGATGTCGGGGTCGATGGCCCAGGTGAGTTTCGAGATCCCGCCCATCACCTCGCCGGGATGCTTGCGGAACGTCGCGGTGGCATCGGTGTCGGTGAGCAGTTTCTGGTACAGCTCGCGGACGAAGTCCGGCCCGGACCCGGCCGGGGGCTTGTAGACGTGCAGGCCGCCGACGTGCATCGGATGCTCGCGCGATTCGCCCATCAGGAACATGCCATCGAGCGGTGAAATCAGATCCATCAGTTTCCCCTCGCATCGCCCTTCACAACTGCCTGCCCATTACAGCGGTTCGGTCGGTCACCGGGCGGCGCTTTGGAAATTCCGGGCCGAAAGACTCTGGGCACCGCCACCGGTTACCGCTAAGGGTGGAGCCATGACGGTGCGTCTGCGATCGGTCACGCTGTTGGCTGCGTTGGTGTTCGCCGGTGGATGCGCGACGATGCCTGAGCCGGCCACCTCGCCGCTCCGGTCCCCGGCATCAACACCGGCGTCAGCACCGGCAGTCACCGCACCGCCGGAGGTGTCCCCGGAGGTGCCAAGGGCCGCGGCGATCCGAGACTGGGAGCGGCGCACAGGTGATCTGTTCAAGCGGTCGGCCCACGCACTGCAGCAGATTTCACAGGCCACCGACGCCGGCGACGAGTCCGCGGTCAGGTCGGGTTGTCAGCAGTTGCACGACGTCAACGCGGTGGAACTGCAACATCTGCTGCCCACCCCGGACCCTGAACTGACCGCGGGATTGCAGCGCATGATCGACGATATGAACGTCGCCACGCACGCGTGCTTGCGTTTCGTCATCGCACGTCAGTCCGACGACACGATCACCTATCAGGACTACCTGGCCCGCGCCGTGGACCATCTGCAGCAGGCCAAGTCCATCGTTGATGCGGACCTGCGCGAGGGCTGACCCGACTAGCGGCCGCCGCCGCCCGGGTGGCCGTTCCAGCCCGGTTCGGCTACCTCAGCCTCGGTCAGCTGATCGCTGAAGTCCGGAACCATGTTCGGGGCGCAGTCCATCGAGAAACTGTCGGTGGTCTCGACGGTGTCATTACATGCGGCCAGCACCCGGGATTCCGGAGTGCTCGGGTGGCTCATCGCCACCACCACCGGGAAGAGCCCGATCGTGAGCCCGAGTGCACCGACCACCAGGCTTCGTCTGCGCGTCACGGTAGTCACATTCCCAGGATAGGCCTCCCCCGGAGTGACCGGAGAACTACCGATGGTGATCGCCCACGATCTCTGCATGCGCCTTGTCGGCTTCGATTTCCAGGATCCGGCGCTTCTCCGAGATCAGGTCCATGGTCGCGAAGAGCACCCCGGAAAGCAGGAACGTGCAGTGGACGATGACGCGCCACCGGGTGGCGGTCACGTCGATGGGCTGATCGCTTCCGGAGATGAAGTCCTCCAGCAGACCGATCGCGGAGATCGCCACGATCGATCCGATGAGCTTCATCTTCAACGACGAGTAATCGACCTTGCCCATCCACTCCGGGCGGTCACGGGATACTCGCGCGACCTCCATCCGTGACACGAAGCTCTCGTATCCGGCGAACACGACGATGAGAACCAGGTTCGCGAGCAGCACGATGTCCAGGAGTTCGAGCACGGCCACCGTCACCTGCGAGACATCGCCGTGAATGCTGACCGACGCGAGGTGCCCCAGGGCGAGAACGAACTTCAGCAGGAGCGCGAGGATCGCGCCGGCGAGACCGACATAGAACGGGACGAGCAACCACCGGGTGCCGAACAGGCCCGTTTCGATCACGCCTTCGATTCGGCCGAGGACACCGGGGCGGGGCTGCCGCCTCCTGTCGGCGTGACCT
>NZ_JAFMJZ010000075.1 GCF_017853185.1 Mycolicibacterium sp. | reverse complement strand
CGCCGACTGGTGGTGGTACGACCCCTACCAGCCACAGCCGCCAGCGACGAACTAGTCGCTGAGCGCCCATGCGATCATGGTCGGCATGAAAGCCGTCCTCTTCGACATGGACGGCACGCTGGTCGATTCCGAGAAGCTCTGGGACATCGCGATGCAGAAGCTGTACGCGAAGTTCGGCTCCGAGATGACTCCCGAGGTGCGGGAGTCCACCGTGGGCGGCTCCGCGGAGAGCGTCATGAAGATCGTCTACTCAGACCTCGGTCTCGAGCAGGACCCGGCCGATATGGCCGCCACCGCTGACTGGCTGCACGTCATCACCGGAGAGTTGTTCGAAGCCGGGCTGCCCTGGTGCGACGGCGCCCGCGAACTGCTCGACGCCCTGCACGCCGAGGCCGTGCCGATGGCCCTGGTGACCAACACCCGGCGCGGACTGACCGAATCCGCGCTCGACAGCATCGGCCGGCATTACTTCACCGCCAGTGTGTGCGGTGACGAGGTGGCCTACGGCAAACCTGCCCCCGACCCCTACCGCCGGGCCGCGGTCCTGCTCGGCCTCGAACCGGCGCAGTGCCTGGCCGTCGAGGACTCGGTGACCGGAACGCTGTCCGCCGAGGACGCCGGATGCCCGGTTCTGGTGGTGCCCAACGACGTCGAGGTGCCGGCCAGTGCCCGCCGCCGGCACATCACCTCGCTGTCCGGGGTGGATGTGGCCCGTTTGCGGGCGATCTACCAGGAGTTGCAGCCCGTCACGTTTTGATCTGGTCCCGACGGGGAACTACCAGGCCATGACTGACAGCCTGCGGGCCACGGCACGGCGCCGGGGGCGTCCGCCTGCCAGCGATTCCGCGGTGACCCGCGAGCGGATCCTGCAGGCCGCCCGGCGGATCTTCGCCGAATCCGGCTACGAGGCGGCGACGTTCCAGGCGATCGCGGTGGAGATCGGACTGACCCGCCCCGCCATCAACATCTATTTTCCCAGCAAGTCGGCGCTCTACGGGGAAGTCGTGGCACGGGCCGGCGACATCGTTCTGGACGCCGTGCGAATCGCTGCGGCCGCACCCGACTTGGGAGAACAGGTCCTGGAGTTCGTCCGGGTGGCCTTCCGCGGCCAGGACGCCGACCCCGCTCTGGCCGGTTTCCTGGTGCAGTCGGCGATGGAGGCCCGGCATGCGCCACTGGACCGCGACCCCGCGGCGATCATCGACCGGTTCGTCCGCGACGCCGTCGCCGCCGCCATCGAACGTCAGGAACTGGGTCCGGACGTCGACACCGACGGGCTCACCGACACCCTGACCGGCGTGCTGTGGGGGGCCGCTTTCCAGGTCAGCCGGCGACTGCACCCCGACCGGGTGCGTGCCGATCGGATGCTCGGGCAACTCGACGCACTGCTCGACCACGGGGTGCGTCGCGCCGGGTAGGCGAGGTTTGAGAGGGCAGGAAAGGCCCGCGGGCGAAACCGCCGTGACTCGCGTGCAGTCCGCGTGGAACAATCGCAGGCCGTGAAGACCTTCGAGGAGTTGTTCGCCGAGTTGGGCGAGCGCGCCCGCACCCGTCCGGCCGGCAGCGCCACCGTGGCGGCTCTGGATGCCGGCGTCCACACCCTCGGAAAGAAGATCATCGAAGAGGCCGGTGAAGTGTGGCTGGCCGCCGAACACGAGACCGACGAGGCGCTGGCCGAGGAGATCAGTCAGCTGCTGTATTGGACGCAGGTGCTGATGATCGCCCGCGGCCTGGGTCTCGACGACGTCTACCGGAAGCTGTAGGACATCGAAATGTTGCGTGTCGCGGTGCCCAACAAGGGCGCGCTGTCCGAACCTGCCGCCGAGATCCTGTCCGAGGCCGGGTACCGCCGGCGCACCGACCCCAAGGATCTGACCGTCGTCGACCCGGTCAACGGCGTCGAGTTCTTCTTCCTGCGTCCCAAGGACATCGCCATCTACGTCGGCTCCGGGCAGCTCGACTTCGGCATCACCGGCCGAGATTTGGCGGCTGAGTCCGACGCCCCGGTCCGTGAGCGGCTCGCCCTGGGCTTCGGCTCATCCACCTTCCGCTACGCGGCACCGTCGGGGAAGTCCTGGACGGTGGGGGACCTGGCAGGCAAGCGGATCGCCACCGCCTATCCGAACCTGGTGCGGAAAGACTTGGCAGCCAAGGGGATCGCGGCCACCGTGATCCGTCTGGACGGCGCCGTGGAGATCTCCGTGCAACTCGGCGTCGCCGATGCCATCGCCGACGTGGTCGGCTCCGGGCGCACCCTGAGCCTGCACAACATGGCGGCCTTCGGTGAGCCGCTGTGCGATTCCGAGGCGGTGCTGATCGAACGTGACGGCGCCGTCGAGGACGCCGCGCGCGACCAGTTGGCCGCGCGCGTCCAGGGCGTCGTCTTCGGTCAGCAGTACCTGATGCTCGACTACGACTGCCCGCGTTCGGTGCTCGACCAGGCCGTCGCGATCGCCCCTGGTCTGGAATCGCCGACCATCGCCCCGCTCGCCGACCCGGACTGGGTGGCGGTTCGAGCGCTGGTGCCGCGCCGGCAGGTCAACGCCATCATGGATGAGCTGGCCGCCATCGGCGCCAAGGCGATCCTGGCCTCCGACGTCCGGTTCTGCCGCTTCTGAGCACTGTCGCGCCGTAGCGCCGTGCTAGCGTCCGGAGCCATGACGCACGCGCTCGTTCTTTTGCTGGCCCTGCTGATCGGGGTGGTCGCGGGCCTGCGGACCTTCACCGCGCCCGCTGTCGTCGCCTGGGCGGCCTTTTTGCACTGGATCAACCTCGACGGCACCTGGGCGTCCTGGATGGGTCACTGGGCCACCGTCGCGGTGCTGACGGTGCTGGCGGTGATCGAGCTGATCAGCGACCAGATGGAGTCCATGCCGAGCCGCAAGACGGCGCCGCAGTTCCTGGCCCGCCTGGTGACCGGCGCCTTCGCCGGTGCGGTGCTCGGCACCACCTGGGGCTACAAGTGGAGCAGCCTGGGCGCCGGGATGATCGGGGCGGTGCTCGGCACCATCGGCGGCTACGCGGCCCGCACCCGGCTGGTCGCCGCCAACGGCGGCAACGACCGGCCGATCGCGATCGGTGAGGATGTCTTCGCCGCCGGTCTGGGCGTTGC
Source organism: Mycolicibacterium sp. (assembly GCF_017853185.1). Lineage (GTDB taxonomy): Bacteria > Actinomycetota > Actinomycetes > Mycobacteriales > Mycobacteriaceae > Mycobacterium. The sequence goes on along the minus strand of NZ_JAFMJZ010000075.1, from coordinate 12,801 downwards.
GGTCGCCTACCTCACCAGCACCCTGTAATTCAGCGCCGCTGCACCAGCAGCGTCTGCGCGCAGGTTCCGGCGAAGCCTTGCGTGTCGAAGATCTCCGCGGTGGTGACCCCGATCCCGTCGGGACCGATCGACCCGCGCGCCCGCACGGCGAAGTCCTGACCGGACGGCAGCCGGTGCAGATGCACCGTGGTGTCGGTGTTCATGAAGACGAACCGTTCCGGATCCAGCACCCCGCCGATGCCGTTGGCGCTGTCTACCACCATGGCCAGCCTCTGCAGGGCGGTGGTCGGCTCGTCGTCGACCAGTCCCACCATGGGCCGCAGCCACCACACCGCGGCGCCGGCCGACTCGCCGTGCTGTGGCCGCCACTGCACGGTGTCGAGGTATCCGCCGGTCTCGCTCCACTGCCACGCCACCGGGGCGGTGTCGCCCTCGATCAGCGGCGGGTACCGGTCGACGGCCACATCGGTGGTGTCGGCGGTGGCCAGCGCCCACGCCGTCAGCCGGGCCACCGGACGGCCGCCGCCCGATTCGGTCATCTCGGCGGCCATCAGGCAGATGCGTCTGCCGGGGCGTTCGGTCCAGGCGCGCACGGCGACCTCACTGACCGGGACGGCGCCGAGGATGTCCAGATTCAGCCGGCCGATCCGCATCCCGGGCGGCCCGGATCTGGACAGGGCCTCCTCGACGGCCTTGGTCAGCAGCGCCAAAGGCGGTGAGCCATGCTGGATTTCGGGCGTCCAGTTGCTGCGGGTGTGGTCGGTGGAAGCGAACACCGACGTGCCGTCGTCCTCGCCGAGTCGGCGGTAGTAGCAGCCCCTCACAGGGGCGAGCCTAGGCTGAACGGCTGTGACCCCATCGGAAGCACCCCGCCGGACCGGACCCTTCGCCGTCGGCGACCGGGTGCAACTGACCGACGCCAAGGGCCGTCACTACACGATGGTCCTCACACCCGGCGGCGAGTTCCACACCCACCGCGGGATCGTCTCCCACGATGCGGCCATCGGTGCGCCCGAGGGCAGCGTGGTCAAGGCCACCAACGGCGACGCCTTCCTGGTGCTGCGCCCGCTGCTGGTCGACTACGTGATGTCCATGCCGCGCGGCGCCCAGGTGATCTACCCCAAGGACGCCGCGCAGATCATCCACGAGGGCGACGTGTTTCCCGGCGCGCGGGTGCTGGAGGCCGGCGCCGGATCCGGTGCGATGACCTGTTCGCTGCTGCGCGCCGTCGGGCCGGACGGCGAGGTGATCTCCTACGAGGTCCGTGACGACCACGCCGAGCACGCCCGGCGTAACGTCGCGACCTTCTTCGGCGCCGAACCGGAGAACTGGCGGCTGGTGCTGGCAGACCTGGCCGACACCGACCTCGCCGAGGCGTCGGTCGATCGGGTGGTGCTGGACATGCTGGCGCCGTGGGACGTCCTCGACGCGGTGGCCCGGGTGCTCGTGCCCGGCGGCGTGCTGATCATCTACGTGGCGACGGTCACCCAGTTGTCCCGCGTGGTGGAGGCAATGCGTGCCCAGCAGTGCTGGACCGAGCCGCGGTCCTGGGAGTCGCTGCAGCGCGGCTGGGACGTGGTGGGCCTGGCGGTGCGCCCGCAGCACAGCATGCGCGGCCACACCGCCTTCCTGATCTCCGCGCGCCGATTGGCGCCCGGCACCGTCACGCCGACCCCGCTGCGCAAGAAGCGCAAGCTGATGGCCGTGGAGGTGGCAGATGAGTCGTTGCCTGGCGGGTCCGACTAGCGCGTGGCAGCCGCCCCCGCCCGAACGGTGGTTGCACGGCGGGTTTCGGCCGGCTTGGCCGCCGTGGTGATCGTCGCTGGGGCCGACGTCGCTCTGGCTGCGACGCGCTTCGCCGCTGATCTGGAGGGTGCCGCGCCGACGGCGACCGAAGCGACGGCAGACGGCTCCTTCGGCAGTTCCACTGTGGGCGCATCAACGGTTGCCGGCGCCACCGGAGCCGCGGCCGGCGTCGTCGCCGACGCCTGCGGGGTGACCACGGCATTGGCGCCGGTCAGGTCTTTGAACCAGGTCGGGTCGTTGCGGCTGTAGCCGGCATCGACGAGAGGTTTGAGCACCGAGTTCAGTACGTCTATGGCGGCCTGGGGCACACCCATCGCGTGCAACGGATACAGCAGCGGTAACTCCGGCGTGGGGACGAGATAGGTGATCGTCGTACCGCCCTTGGCGTTGACCTCGGTGGAGATGTTCTCAGCCGGCACCGCGTCAAGGCTGTTGAGGATCGAATCCCAGTGGATATAGCCATAGTTTTCGACGGCGGGACTGCCGAGCCAAGCATTGACGTCGGCCAGCAGATTCCATGGCCGGTCCGGCCAGTCCGACAGCCCGTCGTACTCACCCGTGACCACGATCATGTTGTACGGCGTCACCGGGATCGGTTGAACCGTGTAGTTGACGAGGGGCAGATTCGGGCCGAACAGGGCCGCGATTGCCGGAAGCAGTCCTCGCTCTCCGTCGCCGACGGCGACGAAGGTGATCTGCTGCGGTGTCGCGGGGGGGTGGGGATCGTTGCCGAGCCGCCGCATGACCTCGTTTATCACGAAGGTGCTGCCCGACAGACCGATCGCGACCTCGGGGCCACCGGTTGTGCCGATCTGTGCGTACAGATCGTCGGAAGCTTGTTTCACCCCTTCGCCCAGGTTCCCCAGGTAGGCGGGCCACGGGATGTTGACGAACGTGTTGCCGCTTACGTCGTATCGGTAGCCCAGAATGGCTTTCATCATGGTCTGATCCAGGGTCTCCCAGCCCGCGCCACCGACCTCAAAGATGGTCGCCGGCGGTGCGGGGGGATCGAATGGCGCGCTGGCCGCGGTGGGCGTCCAGGCGACGCTGGCGGCGTTGGGCGCGACTACCACCGCAGCGGCGACCGGAAGTGCCGTTAAGAATCTGACGAGCATGGCCATGTCGAGTTTTCCTCCCCTTTTCGGCCGTCGCCGTGGCGACAAACCTAAGAAATCCTAACAAAGACACTCGGTTTCTCTCAGGTAAGTTGATCTCCGTCAGGTGCAAACCGCACTGGGGGGAAGACGAAAAATGGAAATCTCAATCCGCTCACAGATGGCTGCCGGTGTGGCCCTCGCGGGTGTCGCGGCCATCGCGGCGACCCCGATCGTTGCGCCGGAAATTGACCATTCGCTGCGTAAGGTGACCGCCGACGTGCAGTTGACGTGGGTCAATCCGATTTCCGAGCTCGTCGGCAGCCTGAACCTCGGCACCAACTACCTCTTTGCTACGGCCACCGGGGACTTCCCGTACTTGCAGGGCCAAGTGCTCCTGGTGATCCCGCAGGAGCCCGGTGAGATCCCCCCCCACCCCACCCTGTACGTGATTGGCCAAGGTGCGGCTGCTCCGCTGGGCTGGATTCCGCAACTGCTCGGCGGCTGGTCCTACACCACTAAGAATTTCCAGGACACGGCTGGCACGCAGCCGTGGACAACTCCGCCCTTGGACACGGTGACCACCTCGGCGGTCGGCGGGTTTCCCTTGACATCCGCGCTGGCCACCAACGTGTCGGGCTACCTCGACGCTACGGTCCTGGGGCTGTCTGGATTGGTCGGCGGTGTGGGTGCCGCGGCATTCGCCGTTCCGTTCGCCGCGGTCCAGATCGTCGCCGACCTGGTCGCCGGCCGTACGCCGGATTTCCGGGCGATCCTCAACACGATCGTCACTCCGATCGCCGACGGCGTCGGTGAGGCTTTGGGCGCCGCGACGTACATTCTCACGAATCTCACCACGAGGATCACCGCCGGACTGCCCTTGCTGCCCGCCGTGGGGGTAGCCCTCGTTCAGCAGGCCATCAGTAGCGCCGTCTACCTCGGCAAGTCCCTGACGACGACGTTCGGCGATGCGATCGGGGCGTTGCCGAACATCGAGCTCGCCTTCGACACCGTGGTCCAGGGTCTGCTCGGGCCGACCGGGCTCGTCGGGGACCTGGTTAACCTGACCGTCGGCCCTGGCGTAGCGACCGGGGACCCCGACGATCCTTTCATCGCGAGCGTGCGGACCTTGGTGTCCGGCGTGACCGGTGCCACCAGCCAGGCCATCGTCAACCCCAAGTTTCCCCCGGCGCCGGCGGGCGCGTCCGTCGGTCCCGGCGCCTCGATTGCCCGGGCGCCCGTCGGGGACGACAACACCAGCGCCTCGGCTAGGAACGCCGCAGGCGGCGAGACGATCCCCGGGGGCAACACCGATACGACGACCGGTGGTTCGGACGAGGCGGGCCCCAAGCCGGCCGCCAGATCTGTTCGGCCTCAACAGCATCCGCATCGTGATGGGAAATCACGAGTTCACGCATTGGCCTAAGCGACCCAGCTGATCCACATCAGGGGCCGAACGCCAGCAGCATCTCGGCGGTCTTCCGGGTGAGCTGCCATCCGCCCGCACCGGCGCGGAACTCCATCGGGAAGGAGAACGCGCCGGGCTTGGCGGGATCGGTGGTGCGCACCGTCACCATGGCCAGCGCGTCCCCGGGCTTGTCGGCGCCGCGCACGTCGGTCACTGTGAACACCGCCGGGTCGTAACCCCCGTCGCGCAATGCCGCACTGAACCGGTCCAGCGTGATGACGTCCGGCGCGGCGCCGTTCTGCAGCAGTGGCAGCTTCTCGGCACCGGGTACTGCCGGGTCAGCCAGCCGGTTCATCAGGTCGGCCAGCGCCTCGGCGGCAGGCAGTGGAACCGGATCGGCCGGCCGAGTGGTCACCGGAGACGGTGGCGAGGAGGTCGAGGCCGTCTGCTGGTGGGGTGCGCAGCCGGCAAGTACCAGTGCCGGCACCGCCAGCGCGGCCGCCGTGCGGATCAGGACAGCCATACGACGGCCGCTTCAGGCCTTCGTCAGGAACTGAACATCGACAGCACCGCCGTCGCCGAGATGCGGGAGATCTTCCACCCGCCCTGGTCGACGAAGGTGATGTTCTTGGTGACCGACGGCATGGCCGGACCGGTGCCGGTGACGTTGGCGCTCGCAGCACCCGGACCGGCGGGGGCGATACTGCTCACCGCGAAGGTCAGCGGCACCTGCCCCTTGGCGACGGCCTTCTGCATCAGCCCGTCGGCGGCGCGCGCCTCCAGCCGGCCGATACCGCCCTCGACCAGGTAGGCCTTGGCGGCGAACGGCACGCCCGGGTCGGCCAGGCTGGTCAGAATGCCGGTGAGCTGATCGGCGGTGGGCAGATCGGCGGCCGGGTCCAGGGGCAGGGGTACGCCGAACACCATCGGCGCGATTGAGGGCGAAGCGATCGGCGTGATCGATACCGCTCCCGCAGCGGCGCCGGCGGTGATCGCGGCGGCCGCCACGGCTGTGGCGAGGAGTTTCTGGGTCACGGGAGTCCTCTCGATCGGCCCGGGTCTTGGTCGAGGTTAACAGCGATGTCGCGGTCGATTCGACGATGCCGCCGAGGGACGAGGCGGGGAGGAGTGAGATGGATGTCAGAGTGTCGAAATTCTCCGGACGCCCATGATGGTCTAATCGCCGGTAGCGTTGGGGTATCCAACCGCATCAGATACAGATGCGCGGAAGGAGCCGTTTATGACTGAGTCACATCGTTCTGAAGCTGCCGGTGGCCGTGACGACGACGAGACCGCCGAGCTTGAGCGGTTGCGCCGTGAGGCGGCACTGCTGCGCGAGCAGCTGCAGAATTCGGTGGGCGCTCAGCGCAGCCCCCGCGAGGTCCAGCAGCTGGAGGCCCGGATCGACTCGCTGGCATCGCGCAACGCCAAGCTGATGGACACCCTCAAGGACGCCCGTCAGCAGCTGCTGGCGCTGCGTGAGGAGGTCGATCGGCTGGGTCAGCCGCCCAGCGGCTACGGCGTGCTGCTCGGGGCCCATGACGACGACACCGTGGACGTCTTCACCTCCGGTCGCAAGATGCGGTTGACCTGCTCGCCCAATATCGACACCAAGACGCTCAAGAAGGGCCAGACGGTCCGGCTCAATGAGGCGCTGACGGTGGTCGAGGCCGGGAACTTCGAGGCGGTCGGGGAGATCAGCACCCTGCGCGAGGTGCTCGCCGACGGGCACCGCGCCCTGGTCGTCGGCCACGCCGACGAGGAGCGCATCGTCTGGCTGGCCGAGCCGCTGCGGGCCGCCGAGGACATCTCGCCCGAGGTGGCCGACGCCCTCGACGACGATTGGCGGCCGCGCAAGCTGCGCCCCGGCGACTCGCTGCTGGTCGACAGCAAGGCCGGCTATGCCTTCGAGCGGATCCCCAAGGCCGAGGTCGAGGACCTCGTCCTCGAAGAGGTCCCGGACGTCGCCTACAGCGACATCGGCGGTCTGACCCGTCAGATCGAGCAGATCCGCGACGCCGTGGAACTGCCGTTCCTGCACAAGGAGCTCTACCGGGAGTACTCGCTGCGCCCGCCCAAGGGCGTGCTGCTCTACGGCCCGCCCGGTTGCGGCAAGACGCTGATCGCCAAGGCCGTCGCCAACTCGCTGGCCAAGAAGATGGCCGAGGTCCGCGGCGACGACGCCCGCGAGGCCAAGTCCTACTTCCTCAACATCAAGGGCCCGGAACTGCTCAACAAGTTCGTCGGCGAGACCGAACGGCACATCCGGCTGATCTTCCAGCGGGCCCGCGAGAAGGCCTCCGAAGGCACCCCGGTGATCGTGTTCTTCGACGAGATGGACTCCATCTTCCGCACCCGCGGCACCGGCGTGAGCTCCGATGTGGAGACCACCGTCGTGCCCCAGTTGCTCAGCGAGATCGACGGCGTCGAGGGCCTGGAGAACGTCATCGTGATCGGTGCCTCCAACCGTGAGGACATGATCGACCCGGCGATCCTGCGGCCCGGCCGCCTCGACGTGAAGATCAAGATCGAGCGCCCGGACGCCGAAGCGGCGCAGGACATCTTCTCCAAGTACCTCACCGAGAATCTGCCGGTCAACGCCGACGATCTCGCCGAGTTCGGCGGCGACCGCGGGCTGTGCATCAAGATGATGATCGAGAAGGTCGTCGAGCGGATGTACGCCGAGATCGACGACAACCGCTTCCTTGAGGTCACTTACGCCAACGGCGACAAAGAGGTGATGTACTTCAAGGACTTCAACTCCGGCGCGATGATCCAGAACGTGGTGGACCGGGCCAAGAAGTACGCGATCAAGTCGGTGCTGGAGTCCGGGCAGCACGGTCTGCGCATCCAGCACCTGCTGGACTCGATCGTCGACGAGTTCGCCGAGAACGAGGACCTGCCCAACACCACCAATCCCGATGACTGGGCACGGATCTCGGGCAAGAAGGGCGAGCGGATCGTCTACATCCGCACCCTGGTCACCGGCAAGAGTTCGAGTGCGAGCCGGGCCATCGACACCGAGTCGAACCTGGGGCAGTACCTCTAGGGGCCAGTACCTCTAGGGGCCAGTACCGCTAGAACTGCAGCGAGTAGCTGTTGGTCAGTTCGTCCTGTAACACGTGCGCCTTGCGCTCGGTGGTGTCGACCACCAAAGGCGCTGTCAGCGTTCGGGTTTCGTAACGCCAGCCGTCCGGCAGGTGCAGCCGGGCGGCCAGGCCGGGCAGGTCGTCCAGCGTCAGGGTCTTGTCAGCGACCTGGCTCCAGGTCTGCATCACCCAGCGCCGCCCGTCGGCGTCGACGAGTTCGAAGACCGGCCGGCCGGCGGCGAAGGTGAACTTCGCCCTGCGGTCCACCTGGTTCACCGAATACGGGGCCGGGTTGTTCGACGACAGAGCCACGGTCGCCTGCTCGATCATCTCGATGCCGCCGAAACTGCGGGTCGGCTGCGGGGCGCCGGCCTGCTTCTCGATACCGCTCATCAGCCAGTAGCGCGGGCCGTTGAGCAGGGCCGCCGCCGCGCCGTACTCCCGGGCCAGTGCATCGGCATCGAGGGCGTCCCACAGATCGGCCGGGCAGTCATTGAGCGGAAAGGTGTTGTACACCGTGGCTTCCGGCCCGTGCTCGCTCATCCGGACCAGCAATACCTCGCCGTAGCGCTTGGCGAAGACGTCGCTTCCAGAACCAGTCATGCGGACTCCTCGTCTCGGGCCGCCCGGTAACGCGCCCGGGCGATCAGGTTGCGTTGCAGATCTTGAAGCATCGGGTCGATGAACTGAGACCGATACTCCTTGTCGGTGGCGGCCTTGGCCGCCAGGTACATCACGGTGATCGCGGACAACAGCATCGTGGTCTGGATCAACGAATCCGGCACGGGCAGAATCATTCCCGCGAATTCGCCATCGGACCGGCCGCTGCCCCGGGTCCATGCGTTGAGCACTTCGGGACTGATCAGGATGAGCCCCAGCACCAGGAAGACCATCCCGGTCATCACCGCGACGGTCACGACGTGGACCAACTGGCTGAAGGCCACCACGAACACGGCGTTGCCCCGTTCCCGGAAGCTGAGCGCATCGGCGTGCCCCGGATCGGGCACGCCCTCGAACGGCGTTCCCCGCAATCGCCTGGCTTCCTCGGGCACCGGATTGTCCGATTCCAGCAGCGGCCGGACCTGTTCCAGCGTGGTCGACACCAGGAAGGACGCCGCGATCGCGAACAGGAACCCCATGCCGAGCCACAGCCGGTCCCTGGAGATCAGCGATGTCATCAACCACACATGGGTGTTGAAGAACACCAGGAAGGTCAGAAGCACCACCGGAAGCGCGCGTACGAACATCGCACCGATCGCGGCCACGTTCGACAACATGAGCCGGACAGCCCAGCCGATGATCGAGCCGAAGCCGGTTGCGGTCAGCAGCAGGACCACTGCCACGGACGCCCCGGCGATGATCAGATTGACCCCGATCCGCCGGCTCGGGCCGCCGAACACCGAGCCCAGGGCGATCACCGCGATCGCGACACTGGCCGCCGTCGCGCGCCGGGTGGGCGAGTCCATCCGCGACACCAGCCATCCGGCCAGCACCGACGCCGGCAGCACCAGAACCAACAGCGCCAGGACCACACCCTCGGGCAGATTCGGACGTCCGGCGATGTCGACGGTGTGCGACCCGGACAACGCGACGGTCAGGATCGAATTCGCCGCGATCACCGCGAGGGCGGTCAGCGCCGGAGCGCTCCGGCTCCAGAGCCGGCGCAGCAGCGCCGAACGCGGCACCACCGCGGGCAGTCCTCTGGTCAGGAACCAGGTTTCGGCGGACCCGATGTCGAGCGCGGGGGATCGGCTCATCACGGCCAAACCCTAGTCTGCGCCGGTCGTCCGGCCGGATACGCTGTCGGAATGCAGCGGATCATCGGTACTGAGGTGGAATACGGCATCTCGTCGCCGACTGATCCGACGGCGAATCCGATCCTGACCTCGACGCAGGCGGTGCTGGCCTACGCCGCGGCCGCCGGCATCCAGCGGGCCAAGCGCACCCGGTGGGACTACGAGGTGGAGTCCCCGTTGCGCGACGCCCGCGGTTTCGATCTGGGGCGCTCGTCGGGCCCGCCGCCGATCGTGGACGCCGACGAGATCGGCGCGGCGAACATGATCCTCACCAACGGCGCGCGGCTCTACGTCGACCACGCCCATCCCGAATACTCCGCTCCCGAGGTCACCGACCCGATGGATGCGGTGATCTGGGACAAGGCCGGCGAGCGCGTGATGGAGGCCGCCGCCCGCCACGTCGCCAGCGTCCCGGGCGCAGCGCGGTTGCAGCTCTACAAGAACAACGTCGACGGCAAGGGCGCCTCCTACGGCACCCATGAGAACTACCTGATGCGCCGTTCGACCCCGTTCTCGGCCATCATCGCCGGACTGACCCCGTTCATGGTGTCCCGGCAGGTCGTCACCGGCTCCGGCCGGGTCGGCATCGGCGTCTCGGGCGACGAGCCGGGGTTCCAGCTGTCCCAGCGGGCCGACTACATCGAGGTCGAGGTCGGTCTGGAGACCACGCTCAAGCGGGGCATCATCAACACCCGCGACGAGCCGCACGCCGACGCCGACAAGTACCGGCGGCTGCACTGCATCATCGGCGACGCGAACCTCGCCGAGACCTCCACCTACCTCAAGGTCGGCACCACCTCGCTGGTGCTCGACCTGATCGAGGACGGGCCCCAGGAAGGAATCGACCTCTCGGACCTGATGCTGGCCCGTCCGGTGCACGCCGTCCACGTGATCAGCCGGGATCCCTCGCTACGGGCCACCGTCGCACTGGCCGACGGGCGTGAGCTCACAGCACTGGCACTGCAGCGGCTGTACCTGGAACGGGTGGCCGCCCTGCTGGAGACCCGCGATCCCGATCCGCGGGCCGCCCACGTCGTGCAGACCTGGGCCGAGGTTCTCGATTTGCTGGAACGCGACCCGATGGAATGTGCCGAGTTGCTGGATTGGCCGGCCAAACTGCGGCTGCTGGAGGGCTTCCGGAACCGGGAGAACCTGCAGTGGTCGGCTCCCCGGTTGCAGCTGGTGGACCTGCAGTACTCCGACGTCCGGCTGGACAAGGGGCTCTACAACCGGCTGGTGGCCCGCGGTTCGATGAAGCGGATCGTCACCGAGCAGCAGGTGCTCGATGCCGTGGAGAACCCGCCGACAGACACCCGGGCCTACTTCCGCGGCGAGTGCCTGCGCCGCTTCGGCGCCTACATCGCCGCCGCCAGCTGGGACTCGGTGATCTTCGACCTCGGCGGTGAGGCGCTGGTGCGGATTCCCACGCTGGAGCCGCTGCGGGGCAGCAAGGCCCACGTCGGCGCGCTGCTGGACTCGGTGAACAGCGCCGCCGAGCTGGTGGAACAACTGACGAACTGACCGGCGGTCCGAGGCGTCCTTATCGGGCCCGGACGGTACTGTGGGAAACGGCGGCCCGGCGGGATTCAGGGATCGCCGACGAGACCAGGAGGCAGCGATGGCTCAGGAACAGACCAAGCGCGGCGGCGGGGGCGGCGAGGACGATGACGTCTCCGGCAACGCGGCTGGCGGCCAGGAGCGTCGCGACAAACTCGCCGAGGAGACCGACGATCTGCTGGATGAGATCGACGACGTGCTCGAGGAGAACGCCGAGGACTTCGTGCGCGCGTATGTCCAAAAGGGCGGCCAGTGAGCTGGTCGTCCCCTGATCGCCTTTCCTTCACTTCGCCCCTTACCGGTAATAGGCCCCTGACCGGTTCTGCCGCCGTCGACTTGTCGTCCTTCTCGGAATTCCTGCGTCGGCAGGCTCCGGAACTGCTGCCCTCGGCGCACGCGGCCGGCGCTGCCGGATCCGTGCCCGGGGAGGCACTGCCGCACGGCACCACGATCGTCGCGTTGCGCTATCCCGGCGGCGTGCTCATCGCCGGTGACCGGCGCTCCACCCAGGGCAACATGATCGCCGGGCGCGATGTCCAGAAGGTCTACATCACCGACGACTACACCGCGACCGGCATCGCCGGAACCGCCGCTCTCGCAGTCGAGTTCGCGCGGCTCTACGCCGTCGAACTCGAGCATTACGAGAAGCTCGAAGGTTTGCCGATGACCTTCGCCGGCAAGGTGAACCGGTTGGCGATCATGGTGCGTGGCAATCTCGGCGCGGCGCTGCAGGGCTTCGTCGCACTTCCGTTGCTGGTGGGCTACGACCTCGGTGACCCCAACCCGGTGGCGGCCGGCCGGATCGTCTCGTTCGACGCCGCCGGCGGTTGGCACGTCGAGGACGAGGGCTACCAGGCGGTGGGCTCAGGTTCGCTGTTTGCCAAGTCGTCGATGAAGAAGCTGTATCAATCGGTGTCCGATGCCGATACGGCGCTCAAGGTCGCCGTCGAAGCGCTCTATGACGCCGCCGACGACGACTCCGCCACCGGCGGGCCGGATCTGATCCGCGGTATCTATCCGACGGCGGTGCTCATCGACGCCGGCGGGGCGCAGGAAGTCACCGGTGACCGGATCGCGCGGCTGGCGCGCGAGGTCATCGAAAGGCGAACGGCCACAGACGAGTTCGGGCCCGGCAAGGGGCCGAGCAACGAAGCGCCCAGGGCCGACGCATGATGGGGCCTGACGCATGATGGGGGCTGACGCGTGAGTTTTCCCTATTTCATCTCGCCCGAGCAGGCGATGCGGGAGCGCTCGGAGCTCGCCCGCAAGGGCATCGCCCGCGGGCGCAGCGTGGTCGCACTGGCCTATGCCGGCGGCGTGTTGTTCGTCGCCGAGAACCCGTCGCGGTCGTTGCAGAAGGTCAGTGAGATCTACGACCGGGTCGGGTTCGCGGCGGTGGGCCGGTTCAACGAGTTCGACAGCCTGCGCCGCGGCGGCATCCAGTACGCCGACACCCGCGGCTATGCCTACGACCGCCGCGATGTCACCGGGCGGCAGCTGGCCAACGTCTACGCCCAGACCCTCGGCACCATCTTCACCGAGCAGGCCAAGCCCTATGAGGTCGAGTTGTGTGTGGCCGAGGTCGCCCACTTCGGCGAGACCAAGGCGCCCGAGCTCTACCGGATCACCTACGACGGGTCGATCGCCGACGAACCGCACTTCGTGGTGATGGGCGGCACGACCGAGCCGATCATCAACGCGCTCAAGGAGTCCTACTCCGAGAACGCCGAACTCGCTGACGCGGTGCGGATCGCGGTCGGTGCGTTGCGCGCGGGGATCGCCAGCACCGCGGGCAGCGCGACGCCGGCGGCCGAGCCGCGGGTGCTCGGTCCGGCGACGCTGGAGGTCGCGATCCTCGACGCCAGTCGTCCGCGGCGGGCCTTCCGGCGGATCACCGGCGCCGCGCTGGAGGGATTGCTGCCGGCCGAGGTGGATCAGAAGGCCGAGCCGAAGAAGAAAGAAGCCGAGGCGGCCAAGCCCGCTGAGTGATCTTCCTGGGCGTGATCAGTCTGGGCAGGCGTTGGCCAGCGCGGCATTGGTCGAACGGCTGC